>QJZQ01000186.1 GCA_003246675.1 Nitrospirota bacterium
CACCTGCGCCTCGGCATGCACGCCGGAATCGGTGCGGCCAGAGCCGACAACAGCCATGGTCTCACCGGTGATACGCGTCAGCGTTTCCTGAAGCCGACCCTGGATGGTGGGACCGCTCGCCTGCAACTGCCAGCCCTGGTAGGCAGTGCCCTCATATTCTATTATTAATTTAATTTTACGGTTCAACTGGCACAAAAAAACGCGCCGGTGCACGGCCAGCGCGTTTAATCTCTTTTGATCGACCCGCAAACCCTCTAGCGGGCATATCCATATTTATATATGAATGGCATTCCATACTGCAAAACCAGCACTGTCAATTCCGCAAATTCTACGACCAAAAGCACCTCCTGTGGCTTAAGGTTATTCCTTGCACACCCCTATCAACCCTCCTCTAACATTAAATATAAACCCCGCGGACGAATCCGCAAGGGCCGGAGCGGCTTTCAAGGGCGGCAATCCCTCAATCCGGTGACAAAAACGCCGAAAACGGCGCCTTGCCAATGAGCAGGAGATCCTCCTGGGCGCGGGTGATGCCAACGTAGAGCAGGTTGCGGTTCTCGTCCCGGCGGCGGGGATAATTGTCCTCGGAGGGTTCGACGAGAGCGACGGCATCGAACTCCAGGCCCTTGACCTGATGAATGTTGGTGACGATGACACCGGGCTCGAAAGAAAACTGGCTGCGGTGCCCAAGGCGCAGCCCCTCGGGAATCATCTCCTTCAGCTCCTCCTTGAGCTGCATGGCTTGTTTGGGAGTGCGGCAGATGAGGGCAAGCAGGGCCTGCGGGTCGCGAACGCGCCATTTTTCGGCCCATTCGGCGAGGGTCTCCAGAACCTCGTCGTCATCCTTGGCCTGGTGCCACACCGGTTCCGTACCGCTGCGGCCCTCGGCGCGCCCCGGCCGCCCCTCCACCCGGCGCGCGAGAGACATGATCGGCGCGGTGCAGCGGAAAGACACTTCCAGGTGGATCAGGTCTTCATTCTCCAGTTCGAGCTGGTGGACGATGCGGTCCCAGCCGATGAATTTCCGCGCCGTCAGGATTTTCTGCGAAACATCGCCCACCACGGTGATGTGGCGCTTGTCGTCCACCGCCCCGAACATCACGGCGAATTCCACCGGGCCAAAATCCTGCGCCTCGTCGATGACCAGGTGGTCGAGAAATTCGGGCTGACCGTCCTTGCCCGGCAGACCCCCGTTCTTGATCTGAATGTTGCGCAGGATGAGCGACATATCGAAGTAATCGAGCACTCGCTTGCGGCGGTTCTTCTCGGACAGGCGCTTCAGAACCTGCAAATGCTCGTCAAGCTTTTCGTCCGGCTGTAGAAAGCGGCCCAGGCGCGCGGGGTCGGCCTGCAAGTCGTAGATATCGCCGATGTAGTCCTCCAGGCTTTCGATGCGGCCCTTGAGGAAGTCGACATGGCCTCTCTTTTCCTCATCGGGGAGGGAAGAGGTTTTCACTTCATGCAGAAAATCGCGCAGCCGGGGCAAAAGCGCCTTGCCCTTTCCAGCCCCCCAGGCCGCGATAATCCCCGAATGCGAAGCAAAGCGCTGGCGGATGTCGCCGTCGGCGGCCGCAGCCTCTTTGCCCACCTGGTCGGCGATGGCGGATAGAATTCCGTCGGAAAATTTGATTTCCTCGACAAACGCGGGCAGGTTGTGGAACTGGAATACGGGGTTTTTTCTGGTGGCGTCGCGAATGATGCCGAGCGCCCAGCTGTTGAACGTGGTGACCTCCACCTCGTGTATCCCCATCGACGGCAGGGTCGATGAAACATACATCTGCAGCGACTTGTTCATCACCAGCACGCGCGTCTTTGCGGCCCGGGCATGCGCCTGATTATCGCCCAGCAACCAGGCCAGGCGATGCAGCGCCACGGTGGTCTTGCCCGAACCCGCCGTGCCCTGGATCATCACCGGGCGATTCGGATCGCTGGTGATCATCTCGAACTGCTCGCGGGTGATGAGCGACAGGATGCTCGGCAGCGTTTTCTTTCGCGAATGGATGCCGCGCGAGCGGTGGGCCGCCGCTTCGGCATCGAGGTCGAGTTTCGTCCAGCCCAGCTCCCCATGGTAAAAGACGCCTTCCGGGGTATCGATCTGGACCATGCGGCCGTCTTCGATCTTGTAGGACCGGCGGATCTTGATGCTGCCGCTTCGTTCGCGCTCGTTAATGACCTCCAGAAACTCCTCGCCCTGCTGGTAATTGAAATACAAGGAGGAAATCGGGCCGTTACGCCAGTCGACAATACCGGAGCTGATATTGCTCTTTTTGCCGATGAGAAATTCCACCACGCTGCCATCGTCCTCGTTGGTGACCACGCGCCCGAAATAGGGCTCGCGGATCAACTCCAGAAGATCCTGATCGCTTTTATTGCGGATATCGACGATGCGGTGCGCCACGGCCTCATCGGAGACCAGGGGCTGCCTTTCCTCCGGGTTCCATTCGGTGACCAGCCAGGCGGTGATCTCCCGCGCCGCCTGGTTGGCGGAAATTTTAGCTTCCTGCACGTGCGGCAGTTCGCTGACCAGGGAGGCGACGGTTTTTTCAAATCGCGCCTCCTCATCGGCGATCATTCGCCTTTCTTCATCGCTGAGCGGTATTGGAGACAAGGCCGGGCCTCGGGAAAAGGGCTTAAAACTTTTCAATGTAAATGAGAAAGCCTCCCGGGGTCAAGGTGAAATCGCGCCTTTGGCGGGAGGCCTTTTTTTACAAAGTTTTCTTTGAACGTGGCGGCCTTTATATTATGATATCAGCATCAAAATCCCATCCTACGCCAATTGCATCGAATTAATTATTCAAGGAGTTCCAGATGAAAACTTATGAAGACCTGGCAGGTGACGGTGGTTCCAACATCGTCGGCCAAGTGGTCTCCAAGCTGGAAAAACTCCGGTCCCGGCTCGACCGGATCAAACACAAGGTCGCCCTCATGAGCGGCAAGGGCGGCGTTGGCAAAAGCTCGCTGACGGCCAACATCGCATCCTGCCTGGCCGACCGCGGCTACAAGGTGGGCATCCTCGATGCAGACCTCAACGGCCCGAGCATCGGCCAGCTTCTGGGCGTGGGCAACGACAGCAAGCTGGTCCTCGACGACGACGGCATCCAGCCCGGCATCGGCGTCCAGGGCATCCGCATTATGTCGATGGACATGCTCCTGTCGCAGCCCGACACACCGGTGATGTGGACCGAAGAACAGGGCGCAACGGCGGTGTGGGTCAGCACCATGGAGTCCACCGCCCTGCGGGAACTGTTGTCGGACACCGTATGGGGAGACCTCGACTACCTCCTCATCGACATGCCGCCGGGCAGCGACCGCATCGACAACATCCGCGAACTCATCCCGGAACTGGCGGGCGTGGTGGAGATCACCATACCCTCGCCGCTGTCGCAGCACATCGTTTCCAAGTCCATCACCAAAAACCGCCAGATGGGGGTGCCCGTCATCGGCCTGGTGGAAAACATGGCGACCTACGTCTGCCCCCATTGCAACCAGGAGGGAAAACTGTTCGAGGGCAACGACGCGAAGGACCTCTCCGACAAAAAGGAGATCCCCTACATCGGCAAGATTCCCTTCGATACCCGCGTATCACGCAAAACCGGCACGGGCTCGTTGTTCTACACCGAGAACCGCGACTCCGTCACCGGCCAGGCCATCGCCGGAGTGGTGGATTCGATCCAAAGCTTTATCGACAACAACTCTAAATCCTGACAGGAGGAAAGATGAAATTCCTTTGCGTTCCCTGCGACGTGCAGATGGAAACACAAACCGAGGGCATCATGCCCGAGGAAAACAGAAACCTGGCGATGAAGTTCAAGTGCAAGAACTGCGGCCACACCATCGCCATGCTGACCAACAAGTTCGAAACCGAGTTCGTCAGCAAGCTGGGTGTTCAGATGGGCGGCTCGTCGGCGGAATCACAGGCGCCGCTGAGCATGGTGGGCTCCTCGCTCGCCCAGGCCAAGAAAGAACTCAGCAAGACCAACCCGGAAGACGACCTGGTGTGGACGGAAGAAGCGCTGGACCGGATCAAGAAAGTCCCCTTCTTCGTGCGCAATATGGCGAGAAAAACGGTGATCAACTTCGCCGTCGAAAAGGGCGTGACCCTCATCGACGGCAAATTGATGGACGAAGTACGCGAAAAGGTCGGGATGTAATCCGGCCGCTACGATAGCCAAAAAAGAACCGCCGCGATCCTTTCGGGATCGCGGCGTTTTTTTTGCCCGGCAGGCCGGACCGCGCTGAGCCTTACCGCAAACGCGGAAAGGTTACCGCTTCACTTGCTCCGGCACGCCTCGCAGGCGCACAACCGGCGCAGGAGTTCATGCGAGTAGAGCCCCGTGTCGTGGCCGTCGTTCCAGGAGATCTGAATGGCGTACAGACCGACGGAGTGCAGTTTCACCGGCTGGATAGTGTCCGCAATGTCGCCCGGTTTAATCCGGCGTTCGCCGGACCATTCGTCGATGCAGTGCGCGCAGGGACAATTCTCCCTGAGCCTCTTCACGGGGTAGACGGATTCGTGGCCGTCGCTCCAGGTGATGCCCAGGACTCCGGCATCGACCTGAAAGATTTTTTTCGGCGATGGGTGGTTCGAGTCAACAGGTTGTTTTTCGTTCATGGTCAGCTCTTCCACGCCAGTTCGAAGTTCGCATCGACCTTGTCTTCCCGGGCCTGGTTGATGCTGATCTGCGCCGCGACCTGCCCGGCCAGGGACTGATAAGCCTTACTCGCCGGAGATTCCGGATCGCTGATCATGATAGGCACGCCGCTGTCGCCGCCTTGCACCACCGCGCTGATGAGGGGCACTTCACCGAGGAAGGGCACCTTGAAGCGCTCGGCCATGGAGCGGCCCCCGCCACGTTTGAAGATTTCGTGCTTCTTCTCGCAGCCGTCGCAGATGAAGTAACTCATGTTTTCGACGATGCCGAGCAGCGGCACTTTCACCTGCTGGAACATCTTGACGCCCTTGTCGGCATCGATGAGGCTCACATCCTGCGGCGTGGTCACCACCACCGCGCCGGAAAGCGGGGCGCGCTGGGTGAGCGTGAGCTGCACATCGCCGGTACCCGGAGGCATGTCGATGACCAGGTAATCCAGCTCGCCCCATTCCACGTTCTGCAGGAACTGCTGGATGATGCCGCCCAGCAT
>QJZQ01000216.1 GCA_003246675.1 Nitrospirota bacterium
GAGGCGACGAAATTCGACAAGGAAATCATCCTCGTCGACGATTATTCCATCGACGGTACGCGCGACCTGTTGAAGGACTACGAAAACCGCGAGGGTTACAAGGTCTTTTATCATTCGAGGAACAAGGGGAAAGGCGCGGCTCTTCGAACCGGCTTTGAAAACGTTCAGGGAGACATCGTTCTCATTCAGGATGCGGACCTGGAATACAACCCGGAAGACTACCCGCAGCTTTTGGTCCCCATTCTGGACAAGCGCGCGGACGTGGTGTTCGGCTCGCGCTTTCTTGGCGGGGGCGCGCACCGGGTGCATTTCTTCTGGCATTCGGTGGGCAACAAGGTTCTGACCCTAATTTCCAACATGTTCACCAACCTGAACCTCACCGACATGGAAACCGGCTACAAGGTGTTCACCCGTCCCGTTCTGGAAAAGCTGACCTTCAAATGCGACCGCTTCGGCTTCGAGCCGGAATTCACCAGCAAGGTCGCGAAAAACCGGTTCCGGGTTTACGAAGTGCCCATTTCCTACAGCGGCCGCGACTACGCGGAGGGAAAGAAGATCACCTGGAAAGACGGGGTGGCGGCGCTCTGGTTCATCTTTAAATTCCGTTTTCTGGACTGACCTCGCGCCCCCCCTCCGACGCGATTCACTACGGCTCGAGAGCCGCCCCGCAAAAATCGCAAACCCGGTCCTCATCAAGAACCACGCCGCCGCAGGCTGAGCAGGCGGAGAACTTCTCGTGCTCGCCAATCAATTGTCTGGCCCGCTGCACGTCCTCCTTGCGGGTCCACAGCCGCACTTTCATGAGCGACGGCACGGGGACGGGCTCCATGCTGAAGGTGGCATTTTCCAACTGGCAGGGAATGCCTTCGTTTTCCAGGTAGCCGCGGATGATGTGCGCCTTCGACTCATACATGACGGTGAACGCCACCTCCAGATCCCCGTTTCCTCTCTCCAGGGCGTCCACCAGATCCACATTGCATTCGGGACAGGTTTTGACTTCCGGTCTGAATTCTTCCTCGCAATCCGGGCAATACGGCATGCGGCCTCCCTTCGTTGGTGACTGTAATCAGTGGATACGGAAACGCCCGGTGCACCGCCAGGCAACGACAATGCTTCAGGCATACTTTTCGATCAAACCTTCGCGGACCCCCGCCTCGAATTTCCCGGTCTCCTGCCCCACTTCCCGGTTCAGCAGAAGGAGCCCGGCAAGGTTGGGGACGGCCATCAGGGCGTTCATGATGTCGGAAAAGTTCCACACCAGTTCGAGCTCGACCACTGCACCGACGAACACCGCCGCCACCCAGGCGTAGCGGTAATAATCAAGGTACTCTAGCCCGGTCAGGTACTCGAAACATTTTTCTCCGTAATAGCCCCACCCGAGGATGGTGGAAAAGGCAAAGGTGACCACGCCCAGGGTGACCACCCATGGCCCCCACTGCCCCGGCAGCCCGCTGGAAAATGCCTGCATGGTGAGGGCCACTCCGGTTTCCCCCGAGGTCCACGCCTGCGAAGCCGCGAGCGCCAGCCCCGTGATCGAGCAGACGATGAGAGTGTCGAGAAAGGTGCCGGTCATCGATACCAGGGCCTGCTTGGCGGGCTGGTCGGTTTTGGCCGCCGCCGCGGCGATGGGCGCACTGCCAAGACCCGACTCGTTGGAAAACAGACCGCGGGCTATACCGTAACGCATGGTCCTGGCAACGGTAGCGCCGAGAAACCCGCCTGTGGCGGCCGTGCCGGTGAAGGCGTCGGACAGGATCTGGGATAAACCCGCGCCCAGGTGGGACCAATTATTCAGGATGACCGCCAGCGCACCCAGGATATAAACCGCCACCATGAAGGGCACGAGAATCGTCGCCACCTGGGCGATGCGCTGGATGCCGCCAAGAATCACCAGGGCCGTCAGGAAGGCAAGAAGCAGCCCCACGGGAACCGCGCCAATGGGGATCACCCCGGTGATGGCCGCCGCGGTGGTGTTGGCCTGCACCATGTTGCCGATGCCAAACGCCGCCAGGGCGCCGGACAGGGCAAAACACGTCCCCAGCCATTTTTTGCCCAGGCCGTCTTCGAGATAAAACATGGGGCCGCCGGAGATCCGGCCATGGCCGTTGATGCGCCGGTGCCTGACCGCGAGCAGGGCCTCGGCGTATTTGGTGGCCATGCCGAACAAGGCGGTGATCCACATCCAGAAAACGGCTCCCGGCCCGCCCGTGGCCACGGCGGCCGCCACCCCGGCGATGTTGCCCACGCCAACGGTGGAGGCGAGCGCGGTCATCAGGGCGCCCAGGTGGCTGATATCGCCATCCCCGTTTCGCTCTCCACGGGAGAAAGCCAGACGCAGGGCATAAATGAGTTGACGGAATTGAATGCCGCGCAGGCGGACGGTGAGCAGAACGCCCGTTCCGAGCAGCAGGGCGAGCAACCAGGGCCCCCACAGGAGGGCGCTCAACTTTTCAAGGCCGGCGTTCAGAGTTTCCATATGCATATCGCTCCTGCTATTGGCCGGCGGGCATCGCCCTGCCGATTTCAATCCGCATTATACCCCGCCACGGGAAGCGGCCGAAATTTTATGTTGCAAATGAAAATAAAGCGAAGGATATTGCAGGAAAGCCGTCCCGTTCGCCCTTTCTACATGGAGGTGTCATGACATCCAGCGGGCTGAAGTATATCGACGAAAATATCGCGCAGTTGCAGAAAAAGGACCAGGTCGTCGGCTATTATCTGTACGGAGCCGATGGCGAAACCATCGCCCGGGTCGAAGCGGTTCTGGTCGAATCGGGAACCTACCTCTGCCGCTACCTCGTCATTAGCATGGGGGGCTTTCTTAAAATCGAGGGGAAAAAGATCATCCTCCCCATCGAAATTTGCGAAGTCGCCGACCTTGGCAAAGTGAAGACCGAGTGGCGCAAGGAGTCGATGAAAGACGCGCCCAACCCGGCAGACCTGATGAACGTCACCATGGAGGAGGAAGAGCTGATCCTCGGCTACTTCGACCTCGAGCCTTACTGGGCGGCCAAACCGGCCCCGGAAAAAGACGGCGAGGGCTGAACGCTCACGTCCCGTTTTTCGCTCCCCGTTTTTTTCTCCCCGTGTTCGCAAGCAGCCGCTCCACGGCCCGCGCCACATCGCTGACGCTGATGTCCTCCAGGCAATAAGGGCGGCCGTGCGGCGAGGCTTTGCATTCCTTGAAAAATTTCTGACCGCAGGGAGAGCAGGCATAGTTCTTTGTGACCTCCTCCACGGCTTCCGCGGCCGCATACGGGCCGCGATGGAGCGGACTGCCGGGACCGAATATCCCCACCACGGGGGTGCCCACCGAGGCGGCCAGATGCAGGAGGCCGCTGTCGTTGCCGACGAACAGCCGGCTGCGCTTGAGAAGAGCGGCGACATCGATGAGCCCCAGGCCGGCCGCGATGAAGGCCGTTTGGGGCGGACAGAATTTCTCCACCTGGGCAAGCAGGCTCTTCTCTTCCTGGCCGCCGAGGAGCAGAATCTTCACCCCATGTTCGCCCACCAGCTTCTGGCACAGGATGCCGAAACGCTCGGCATGCCAGCTTTTTTCCGGCCGCGCCGCACCGGGCTGGACGGCGATCAGCACGTCTTTCTTCCCCACCTGGCGTTGGAAAATAAATTCGTTGGCCTGGGGCGCTCCCTTCCTGCCCACCCAGGCCGGCCACTCCCGTTTAGGCGGCGGGAGCTCAAGCGGCTTCAGGGCGTCGTGGAAGTAATCGGCCCGGTGCAACTGGCGGGTGGCCGGCAGCACGGCGACGGGGTGGGTGAGCAAGGCTTCCCGCCCGCCGGTGTTGTGGCCCATGCGAATCCGGGCGCCGGCGAGCCAGACCATGAGCGCGCTGCTATAGGAATCGGCGAACGGCACTCCAAGGTCGAACCGGTATTTCTTGAGGCCGCTTGCGAACCGCGCGCGGCCCAGCCGGCCCGTGTTGTTTTTCGCCGGGATCTCGACCACCGTGTCGATGGCGGGGTTCTTGTGCAGGAGTTCGGTAACGGGCTGGTGCGCCGCCACGGTAATTCGGGAATGCGGGTATTTGCTGCGAAGGGAATCCAGCGCGGGCAGTGCCAACAGGCTGTCGGCGATGCCACCGGGCATCCATATCAGAATGTTATGGATTTCCTCCTCGGAGAACGGGGACGCGTGGGTCATGTCTCAACCGGGGTGTCGGTGGACGAGCGATGTGGGACCTGTGCCTCAACGGACGCGCCGAATGCAGGCACCGAGCCGGGACAGTTTATTCTCCATATTTTCGTAACCGCGGTCAATGTGATAAACCCGCGAAATGATCGATTCCCCTTTTGCCGTCAGCGCCGCCAGCACGAGAGAAGCGCTGGCCCTTAAGTCGGTGGCCATCATGGGGGCAGCGCTCAGCTGCCGCACACCGCTCACGATGGCCGTGTGACCTTCCAGCGTGATATTCGCCCCCATGCGGCTGAGCTCCGCCGCGTGCATGAAGCGGTTTTCAAACACGTTCTCCAGAATCACGCTCTGGCCGTCGGCCAGCGTCATCAAGGCCATGAACTGCGCCTGCAAATCGGTGGGGAACCCCGGGTGGGGGTGCGTCCGGATATTGACCGCGCCGAGCCGCCCGGGCCGTCTCACCCGGATGGAGCTGGCGGTGGTTTGAAGCTCCACCCCCGCTTCCTCCAGTTTGTGCATCAGCGCTTCGAGGTGCTCGGGCACACAGTTTTTGACTTCCACATCGCCGCCGGTGATGGCCCCGGCGATGAGGTAAGTCCCGGCTTCGATACGATCGGGGATGATGCGGCATTCGATCGGCTTGAGGGCGGGCACGCCCTGAATGGTAATGACGTCGGTTCCCTGGCCGCTGATTTTCGCACCCGCCTGGTTCAGCACTTCGGCGAGAAACGCCACTTCGGGCTCCCTTGCCGAGTTCTCCAGAACGGTCTCACCTTCTGCGAGGGCGGCGGCCATCATCAGGTTGGCGGTTCCGGTCACGGTGACGGAGTCGAAATAAACATGGGCGCCTTGCAAGGCCTCCACCGCTCCGTTGACGTACCCCTCTTCCAGAGTGATTTTCGCGCCCAGCGCGCGGAACCCTTTAAGGTGCAGGTCAATGGGCCGCGC
>QJZQ01000142.1 GCA_003246675.1 Nitrospirota bacterium
GCCTCCACCTCCTCCGGCCCCAGGCCGGGATTGCCCAGGCGAATGTTCTCCAGGACATTGCCCGAGAACAGAAAAACGTCCTGCTGGACCAGGGCGATCTGCCGGCGCAGATCGTGCTTGTTCATCTGTGAAATGGACACGCCGTCGATGAGGATATCCCCCCGGTCGATTTCGTAGAACCGCCCCAGGGCGTTGATCAGCGTGGATTTGCCCGAGCCCGTCGCCCCCACCACCGCCAGGCTTTCGCCCGCTTCGAGGCGGAAGGAAATATCCTTCAGCACCGGCTCGCCCTCCTTGTAGGCGAAACTCACATTGCGGAACTCCACCGCCCCGTTCACCTTCAGGCCGGGGTCGCGCGGGACGGAATCGGCAATATCCTCCGGCGTGTCGAGAAGCTCGAACACCCTCTCCGACGAGGCCATCGCCGTCTGGATAATGTTGAATTTTTCCGCCAGGTCGCGGATGGGGTCGAAAAATTTCTGCAGATACTGAAGGAAAGCCACCAGCACGCCCAGTTCCACTTCCTCCTGGACGAACCGCCCTCCCCCGTACCAGATCACAAGACCGATGCCCAGCGCGCTGAACAGGTCGATGGACGGCAGGTAGACCGCGTTGTAATGCAGCGACCGCAGATCCTCGCGCAGCTTGTCGGCGTTGATGCGCTCGAATTTGCGCGCGTGCGCCTCCTCCCGCTTGAGAAGCTGCACCGTCGACATGCCCGACAGGTTCTCTTCCAGGAAGGTATTGAGGCCCGACTGATGAGCGCGGTTTTTGCGCAATGCGTCGCGCGCGCGCGAGCGGTAGGCCTGCGTGGCCAAATACAGCAGGGGGAAAACAAGGCAGATCACCAGGGTCAGCCGCGCGTCGAGGTACAGCATGACGCAGAAAATTCCCGCCAGGGTGAACAGATCGTTGAAGATGAGGATCAACCCGGAGGTGAGCATCTCGTTGAGCACCTCCACGTCGTTCACCACCCGCGTAACCATTTTGCCGATGGGGTTCTGGTCGAAAAAGCGAAAGGACATTTTGTGCAGGTGGGCAAACACCTGCGTGCGCATGTCGTACATGACCTTCTGGCCGATATACTGCATGAGATACGTCTGCGCGAACTGAAAAACAAACGCGAGGACGAGCACCGCCAGATACATCGCGGCAACCCGGTCCAGCCCTTCCAGCTGCTGAACCTTGATATGATCGTCGATGGCGATCTTCGTCAGGTAGGGCCCGGCCAGGTTGAGCACGGAGACGGCGAACAGCAGCGCGATGGAAACAACCACCGGCCACCGGTAGGGCCGCACAAAGGCGAGGATGCGGCGAAGCAGTTGCAAGTCCGGGTAGCGGTGCCTGAGGTTTTCGTCGTAAGCCTCGCTCATTGCAGGGTGATCTCCATCTGCCGGGCCAGCGCCTGGCTTTCGACCATGCGCGCGTAAGCGCCCCCCTTCCGGACCAGCTCCGCATGCGTTCCCGTCTCGGCAATTCGCCCGTCCTCAAGAACCACGATGCGGTCCGCCCCTTCCACCGCCGAAAGCCGGTGCGCGATGACGACACGGGTCATGCCCTCCCCCCATTGCTTAAGGTTTGCCCGCACTTTTTCCTCGGTCCCGGTGTCGAGGCTGGAGAAGGCGTCGTCAAGAATGAGGATGCGGGGCCGCCGAAGCAGTGCGCGGGCCAGGGCGATGCGCTGCTTCTGCCCGCCGGAGAGCGACACGCCGCGCTCCCCCACGACCGTGTCGAGACCGTCGGGAAAACGCGCAAGATCGGGCTCCAGGCCTGCGGCGTGGACGGCCCCTTCGATCTCCTCCAGCGAAGCCTCCGGCCGGCCGAGAGCGACGTTGTCCCTGAGAGACATGGAAAACAGAAAGGGCGACTGGTCGACCAGGACGACTTTCTCGCGCAGCACGGCGAGAGGAATCTCCCGAATGGGGACGCCATCGAGGGCGACCGTCCCGCGCGTCGCGTCGAACAGCCGCACCAGCAGGCGCGCCAGGGTGCTTTTGCCCGAGCCGATCTTCCCCACCACCGCCAGCGTCTGGCCGGGAGCCACAGCCACGTCGATACCCTCCAGGCTCGCCCGCCCCGCGCCGGGGTAGGTGAAATCCACACCCTTCATCTCGATGCCGCCGCGGATCTCGACCGGACTTAACGCGCCGGCCGCATCGGCGACCCGGCTTTGGGACGTCAGGATTTCATCGATCCTTCCCAGCGCGGCCAGGCCCTTCTGGCTGAGGTTGATGACGTAGCCAATGCCCATCATCGGCCACGACAGCATCAGCAGGTAGCCGTTGAACGCCACGAAGCTGCCGAGGGTCAATTCCCCGGCGATGACCGCCCGGCTCCCGAGCCAAAGCGCGATCAGCCCCGCCACACCGATGGTGAACACCAAAGACGGGGTGAACACGCCGAACAAGCGCGTGACCCGCAGATTCTTTTCGATATATTCCCGGCTGAGGGCGTCGAATTTCCGCTGTTCGTTCTCCTCCTGCACAAACGCGTGCAGCACGCGGATGCCCGCCAGGTTCTCCTGCACCCGTGTGGTGATTCGGGCAAGATGCACCTGCACGGCCTCGTGCCGTTTGCCGATTTCGCGGATGAAGCCGAAGAACAGCAAACTGAGCAGCGGCAGCGGCACCAGCACCCAAAGCGTCAGCCCCGGGTGGATGAACAACATCAACCCCACCGAAGAAAGGATGACCACCGTCGAATCGACAAGGATCAGAAAACCCAGCCCGACGAAATCGCGCACGGCCCTCAGGTCGTTCGTGGCGCGAGACATCAGGTCGCCGATCTTGCGGTCCTGAAAATAGAGGGCGTCCTGCGTGAGCAGATGAGAGAACAGCCGGTTGAGGAGGTCGAACTCTATCTTGCGGGAAGGGCCAAAAAGAAATTTACGCCAGCCGTAGCGCGAGCCCGCCTGCACCATCGCCGCGAGGAAGAGCGCACCGGCATAAAACAGCAAGGTGGCCTGCGAAGGGCGGCCGGGCAAAAGGTCGATGATATCCTTCAGCAGCCAGGGAATCACCAGGCTCACCACATCGGTCAAAAGAAGCGCCGCGATGCCGATCAGCATCTCCGTGCGGTGGCGGGCCAGAAACGGGAGAATCGGTTTCAGCCTGCGGAGGAACATGGCCGGCTAGATCAGCCCCTTCGAAAGAATCATCACAAATATTCCCAGGCAAAAGCTCAGCAGGTTCTTGAACCCTTTTTCATGTTCTTCGTAAACGGTGGGCAAAAGGTCCGAGATGGAAATGAAGAGAAAAGTGCCCGCCGAAACGCCGAGGGCGACGGCGACCATAACCTCGTCCATGCTTTTCAGCAGGGCCAGCGCAAAAATGGCGCCCAGAGGCGTGGCGAGGGCGAAAATAAACATCGACACGAGGATTTTGCCGCGGCTGTACTCGCCCCCCTTCACCAGCATGCTGCTCAGCGCCAGCGCGGCGGGGAATTTATGTATGGTAACCGCCAGAATGATCACCAGGCTCATATTCATCAGGCTGCCCGCGCCAATGGCCACGCCGTCGAGCACGCTGTGAATGCCGATGCCGACATAGGCGGCCATCCCCACCGTGTGATAATCGCAGTCCCCCTCCTCGCAGGGGTGCACCATGATGAATTTAACCAGAAGAAAAATCAGAAGAAATCCGACCATGATGGGATAGCCCAGGTTGTCCCCAAGCACCGGTGCGGATTCGGGAAGAATATGAAAGAACACCGCGCCCAGGAGCACCCCGGCGCAGAAACTGATGATCATCTTGAAGGTCGACTTAGACCAGGTGCGGACCGTGGGAAGCCACCCGCCGAGAAATGTGATGACGAAGATGAACAACAAAAATAAATAAAACGTGTTTTTATCCATTGAACATTCTCTAGCCGGTGTCAGGCCACGCACAATCAACCATCGAAGCCGCAGTTACCCAAACCGGACGAAGGCTTTTTTCCTAGTTCTTTGATGAATATTTAGTTACGATGGTCGCCGGCTTTTATCCCCGATCCGGCAAGGCCAGGAACAGGGAAGAAACCGGGCCCCGGTGCCCGAAGGATGTCAAAACTTACCACAAATCAAGACGTTAATCTATCAATTGATGGCTGCTAACCGCTCGCGGGTTCGGCTCCCTGATAACGGATTCCCCAAAGACCATGATCGGTATTATTCTGGCAGGCGGCAGCGGCACCCGTTTCTGGCCCCGAAGCCGCGAGGAGGCTCCCAAACAGCTCCTTCCGGTCTGCGGCCCGGAAAGCCTGCTGCAAAAAACGTTTCTCCGGCTCCTGCCGCTTTTCCCGCCGGCAAAAATCTACCTCGTCACGGGAGAAAGCCACGCCGAGGCCTCTTATCATCAGTTGCGCAACCTGGGCTTCCCACCGGAAAATCTCCTGGTGGAGCCGGAGGGAAGAAGCACCGCCCCGGCCATCGCCTACGCCGCCGCCTGCCTTCAGGCTCGCCACCCAAACGACGTGATGGCCGTTTTCCCGGCCGATCACCACGTGGGCGACCCGGAACCCTTCCTGGCGGCGCTGGCGCGCGGCCGCGAGGCGGCACGGGCGGGCCACCTGGTGACTCTGGGTCTCACCCCAAGGCGCGCGGAAACCGGCTACGGCTACATCCAAAAGGGAGAGGCCCTTTTAAACCTCGAAGGCGTATTCCATGCCTCCCGGTTCACCGAAAAACCCGATCAAGCGACGGCGGAAGGGTTCATCAAGCGCGGTGATTATTTCTGGAATACCGGCATCTTTCTCTGGCGCATGGACACGTTGATCGAGGAACTCAAAGCCCACCTGCCCGATCTTTATGCCTGCCTGCCGGACCTTGCGGCGGGCTGCGGCCAGCGTCCCGGGCCCAGCCCCTGGCGCGTACTCACGGGCGAGGCGCGCACGCGGTTCATGGCCCTCGCTCCGGTATCCATCGACCACGGTCTCCTGGAAAAATCGCGGCGCGTGGCGCTGGTGCCCGCCGAGTTTCCCTGGAGCGATCTCGGCGCCTGGATCGCCCTCGAAGACATCATGGATAAAGACGGGCGCGGAAACGTCGTTTCCGGCGACACACTGCTCATCGACACCGAGGATTCCAT
>QJZQ01000109.1 GCA_003246675.1 Nitrospirota bacterium
GAGACGCGCCGCGAGAGAGAAGCCGGGGGCCAGGTGGCGGTCGGTGATGACGCGGCACACCTCCCCGAACCCCGAAAGGTCTCTCGCAAGAAGCACCGCGCGCGGAGCGGGCGTCTCCGGGGTTTTTGCATCGGTGATTTCCGCGCCGAAAACCGGGTGGAGTCCGGCGGCCCGGGCCGCGTGATGGAAGGCCACCGCCCCGTAAAGCCCGTCGGTATCGGTGAGCGCCAGTGCCGGGCAGCCCATGGCGGCGGCGGCGCGGGCCAGGGCGTCGACAGGGTCGGCGCCGGCCTGAAGGGAATAGTGGCTGTGGCAGTTCAGGTGGATGAACATGATGGCGAATAAAAAGCGAAAATAAGGGTCAAAAAAAAGGACCGGGATTGCTGGGAATATGAATACAGTATGTTACGCCAGCGGTAAAGGCGAGTCAAGCGCCGGAGCGAAAGAGCATTTTGCCGGGCCGAGGGAGGGGGGAAGGCAAAAAAATGTTGACAAAGTGTTGATAACTGGATAGCCTAGAGAAGATCTCCAAGCCTCAGATAAAACCGCAACCGTCCAATCCATTTCACTTTCAGCACCTCAATTTACTATATAAGCGGTTTCACTCAACCCAATTTTCCCATAGTGCGAGAGCCTTTCTGACTTGTCCTCACAGATAGACGACCCGTAACCTACAGACGGGGTTCAGCGCGAAACCCAACCCAAATCTCCACCTCTAGAGAAATAAAAGACAAATGAATATCGAAGAATTAAAATCAAAAACCATTTCCGAACTGACCAACATCGCCAAGCAATTGAAGATCCAGGGGCACAGTGGCCTTCGCAAACAGGATCTCATTTTCAAGATCCTGGAATCCAAGACCGAGAAGGACGGCCTGATGTTTGGCGAGGGGGTTCTGGAGATTCTCCCCGATGGGTTTGGCTTCCTGCGCGCACCGACCTACAATTACCTGCCCGGTCCCGACGATATCTACGTGTCCCCATCGCAGATCCGCAAGTTCGACATGCGCACCGGCGACACCATTTCCGGGCAGATTCGCCCCCCGAAGGACAGCGAGCGGTATTTCGCGCTCCTCAAGGTGGAGGCCATCAACTTCGAGAACCCCGACAAAACCAAGGACAAGATTCTGTTCGACAACCTGACCCCGCTTTATCCGGAAGAGCGGATCCGCCTTGAAACCCCGGCCGGCAGCAACTACAGCGCCCGGGTGATGGATCTCATGACTCCCATCGGCAAGGGGCAGCGTGGTCTCATCGTGGCCCCGCCGCGCACCGGTAAGACGATGCTCCTGCAGTCCGTCGCCAACAGCATCAGCACCAACTATCCGGAGGTCGTGCTCATCGTTCTGCTGATCGACGAGCGGCCCGAAGAAGTGACCGACATGATGCGTTCGGTGAAAGGCGAGGTCATCAGCTCGACGTTTGACGAGCCGGCGCAGCGCCACGTTCAGGTGGCCGAAATGGTGATCGAAAAGGCCAAGCGCCTGGTCGAACACAAGAAGGACGTCGTGATCCTCCTCGACAGCATCACCCGGCTGGCCCGCGCCTACAACGCCATCGTGCCGCCGAGCGGCAAGGTGCTCTCCGGCGGTGTCGACTCCAACGCCCTGCAGCGGCCCAAGCGCTTTTTCGGCGCCGCCCGCAACCTCGAAGAAGGCGGCAGCCTGACCATCATCGCCACCGCCCTCATCGATACCGGAAGCCGGATGGACGACGTTATTTTCGAGGAGTTCAAAGGCACCGGCAACCTGGAAATCGTTCTCGACCGCAAGCTGGCCGAAAAGCGGACCTTCCCGGCCATCGACATCAACCGCTCCGGCACCCGGAAAGAGGAACTCCTCATCCCCGAGGAGGATTTGCAGCGCATCTGGCTGCTCAGAAAAGTTTTGCTGCCGATGGGAATCCATGATACGATGGACCTCCTCCTGCAGAAGATCAAGGAAACCAAGACCAACGCCGAGTTCCTGTCTACCATGAACTCCTGATTGATAAGGCGCTTAAGCAATGAAAGCAGAAATTCATCCCGAGTATTTCGAAACCACCATCAAGTGCGCCTGCGGCAACGCCGTGGAAACGCGCGCCACTGTGAAGGACCTGCACGTAGAAATCTGTTCTGCCTGCCACCCGTTTTACACCGGCAAGCAGAAGTTGATCGACACGGCCGGGCGGATTGAGAAGTTCAACCGCAAATACGGCAAGGCCAAGGCAAGCCAGCCGCAGGAACCTTCCGCGCCCCAGTAGCCCTTCCTCTTCCGATCCAGGCCGCTTTTCCCCCGATGGGGGACCCTGAAAAACTTCCCGACCACCCAGGCTCCTGAAGCCGGGTCTGCCCATGCTCAAAAAACTGGAATCCCTTGAAAAACGATTGGCCGAGCTGAACGAACTGCTGAGCGATCCGGGCGTTATCGCCCGCCAGCCCGAATATCAGAAGTACGCCCGCGAGCAGGCCGAACTCAGCCCCATCCTGAACGCCTTGCGCGAGCTGAAGCGCGTCGAGGAAGACCTGGCTGGCAATCGCAAGATGCTCGCCGAAGAGAAGGACGCGGATCTCCTGGAAATGGCGGAGGAGGAGACGGAGGCGCTGGAAGAAGCCCGCGACGAAATAAACCGGCGGATCAAGGTGCTCCTGCTTCCGAAAGACCCCCGAGACAGCCGCAACGTCATCATGGAAATCCGCGCCGGCACCGGCGGCGAGGAAGCCGCGCTGTTCGCAGCCGACCTCTACCGCATGTACACCCGTTTCGCCGAGACGCGCAAATGGAAAACCGAGATCCTGAGCAGCAACGTCACCGGCAAGGGCGGTTTCAAGGAAGTGATCCTCAGCATCTCCGGAAAAGGCGTTTACAGCCAGTTGAAATATGAAAGCGGCACCCACCGAGTCCAGCGCGTGCCCGAAACCGAGACGCAGGGGCGCATTCACACCTCGGCGGTGACCGTGGCGATTCTCCCCGAAGTCGAAGAAGTGGACATCAAGATCAACCCCGCCGACCTGAAGGTGGATGTCTACCGTTCATCAGGCCCCGGCGGCCAGAGCGTCAACACCACCGACTCGGCGGTGCGCCTCACCTACATTCCCACCGGGCTCGTCGTCACCTGTCAGGATGAAAAGTCCCAGCACAAAAACAAGGAAAAGGCCATGAAAGTCATGCGCGCGCGCCTGTACGACGAGGAGCAAAACCGTCAGCACGCCGAGCTCGCCCGCGACCGCAAGGAGCAGATAGGAAGCGGGGATCGCAGTGGCAGAATCCGCACTTACAACTTTCCCCAGGAGCGCATCACCGATCACCGCATCGGGCTGACGCTGCACAAGCTCACCCAGGCCCTGGAAGGCTCCATCGACGAGATCGTGGACGCCCTGATTCAGCATTACCAAACCCAGGCGCTCGCAAACAGCCATGCCAGAGTCTCGCCCGGCACCAAGGAAAAGGCGGGATGAGCGGGGCGCAGGGCCGGCTTCCCATGCACGAAACCCTTGAAACGTTTTTAAGCGGGTCGGCCGAACGGCTCCGCCGGGCCGGCATCGCAAGCTCGCGTCTCGACGCGGAAGTGCTGCTCGCCGGGGTGCTGGGCGTGGGCCGGGAGGAACTTTACGCCCATCCGGGCCGTCCTCTTTCCGCCCGCGAGGCGGCGGCGGGCCGGGCGCTCATCGAGCGGCGGGCGCGGCGGGAGCCGGTATCGTATCTCCTGGGCCGGAAGGGTTTCTGGGATCTGGATTTCTTCGTGAGCCCCGAGGTGCTGATTCCCCGCCCGGAAACGGAAATTCTCCTCGAACGCTTCATTCAAACCGCGCGGTCGGCCGGAACGCTCGCTCCCGAGGTGCTCGACGTGGGAACCGGGTCCGGCAACATCGCCGTGGTGGCGGCCCGCGAGTTTCCCGAGAGCCGGGTGATCGCCGTCGACCGCTCCCCCGCCGCGCTCGCGGTGGCGCGGGAAAACGTGCGCCGTCATGGCGTGGCCGGCCGGGTGAGCCTGGTCGGGTCCGATCTGTTTTCCGCCCTGGCGCAAAAAGAGTTCGATTTCATTCTTTCCAACCCCCCGTATATCGAAACAGAGGAACTGCCGGGCCTGATGCCGGACGTGGTAGACTATGAGCCGGCTCTCGCCCTGGACGGCGGCAGGGAAGGCCTCGACATTTACCGGCGGCTGGTTCCCGGCGCGTGGAGCCATCTTAAAAAAGGTGGAACACTGATTCTCGAGATTGGTGCCTCCCAGGCCAGAGCGGTGGTCGAAATCATCAACGCGCACGGCGGGTTCCAGACCTCGCACGTGATCCAGGATTACAGCGGCCGCGACCGGGTGATCCAGACGACGAGAAAGGCCCATGGATAAAATCATCATCGAAGGCGGGAGGCGGCTGGAAGGCGAAGTGATCATCGGCGGCGCGAAAAACGCCGTGCTGCCCGTTCTGGCAGCCACCCTGCTCACTTCCGGGCGAAACGAGATTCACGGAGTGCCCCGGGTCCGCGACGTCAAGACCATGATCGCCCTGCTGTCCGCGCTGGGTGCCCGCCTCGAAAGTTTCGAGGAGGACCGTCTCGTGATCGATACCTCGGGCGTCCACCAGCACGAGGCGCCCTACGACCTGGTTTCCACCATGCGCGCTTCCTGCCTCGTCCTGGGTCCGCTGCTTGCACGTCTTAAACGGGCGCGGGTGTCCTTGCCCGGCGGGTGCGCCATCGGTGCGCGGCCCATTGACCTGCACCTTAAAGGGTTCCGCGCGCTGGGCGCGAAAATCACTCTGGAAGAGGGGTACGTCAACGGAGCGGTGGAGGCCTTGCAAGGCGCCCACGTTTATTTCGACTCCGTCACCGTGACCGGAACCGCCAACCTGATGATGGCCGCCGCCCTCGCCGAAGGTGAGACCGTTCTGGAGAACTCGGCAAGGGAGCCCGAAGTGGTGTTTCTAGCCGAAGTGCTGAACCGGGCGGGTGCGAAAATCAGCGGCCAGGGAACCGACGTCATCACCATTCAGGGCGTGCCCGCCCTCAAGCCGATCGAATGCCGCATCATCCCCGATCGTATCGAAGCCGGGACTTACCTCATCGCCGG
>QJZQ01000001.1 GCA_003246675.1 Nitrospirota bacterium
TGTATAAATAAGATATCTAACCCTTGGATATTATTCACGTTTAGGTTAGAAGACTATTTGAATGTGTTTGGCGTCAGCCGAAAGTGGACCATTCAATGAAAACAAAGACCATGCGCATGTGTTCAAATAGCCCCCCCTTTCAAATTATTCTTTTCTCAATGCTCTTTATTTTTATCAACAGTATTCCAGCATATTCCGGTTCTGAATATCAGGACGCCTGCCAGGGAATTTTTGTAGTATTGGATTCTGTTCCGCACGAAAAGCTGATTCGCACTGCTGGGAAACACCAATCTCTTTGGGATAAGAAGACCTATAAGGGATGTGAGGTCAAATTCGTAACTAACGCTCTCTTGTTGTCGGGTAAGAGTGCCCCCAATCTTGAGGCCCTGGAAGGAACAAACATGTATAGCGAAGGGTGGCGGATGGACAATTCAATAGGGGCTGATGGACCCGGCACAGGTATATTTTCGATAAAAAAGGGGCTGGCTCTTTGCCTAGTAAGACATGACCAACCGGCCTATCTAGATGATCTGGGGGAAATCGTGCAGAGCGATACTCTAAGCATCACGGTTCAGTGCAGGCAGGATTAAATATAATCAGTTAAGTTTTTGCCTTTTCCAGCGATCCCGCTTGCTGATCAAACCCCTAAGTTTGTACATATTTAGATTTCATTTCCTGAAAGCCAAATTATCCCCGGCGTGAGAGGCCAGCGTCCTAGCCGCTAGGCGATGGGGTTGCACCCTCCCTATGCATCCATCCTTGCATCAGCACCCCCTCCCCCGCGAAAAATTTTTACCCTCCCCGGCTTGACACGAACGGCGGCCGATTCTATCCATTACTCAGGAAACATTGACTCGAGTCGTCAACTTTTCTATTCAAGCCAACATCTATCTGCAAGGAGGGCTACCATGAGTCTCGTCACTTATAATCCATTCAAGGGTTTCGACCCCTTCTTCGAATCCGAGGCGCTCGGCCTGCCATGGGAGAATTTTTTCTCCTCCGATGGTTCGCGACAGGGCCCGCGGGTCGATATCGTTGAAAATGAATCCAATTTCGTTCTCAGCGCCGAGGTTCCCGGCTTCAGCGAAGATCAAATCCATGTCGAGGTGCACGATGGCACCCTGACGATCAAGGGAACCGTCGAGGAAAAGAAGGTGGAGGATAAAAAGGAAACCGTTTTTCTGGCGCGGGAAATCCGCTGGCAGAGTTTCGAACGCTCGTTCCGCCTGGGTGAACAGGTCGATACCGAGCACGTCGGCGCCCGGCTGGATAAGGGCCTGCTGCACATCACGCTGCCCAAGAAGGAAACGGCCAAGCACAAGCGCATCGACGTAAAAGTCGAATCCTGACCGGCTCCGGCCCACTCTTCAGGTTGAAGGAGGGTGGGCCGGGCGGCTGTTTTCGGCCACACCTCGCGCTTTTTCAGCCCTTTTCCGCGCCCCGCACCTTCCCGGGGACGGGGGACGGGACGGCCTTATTTTTTTTTCACTTCCTTGCTTGTTTTTAATGAATTTAGGCTATAGTAGAAGAAGGAACCACTGCGGCTCTCGGCGTCCCCTTCGGTGCGTCCCCCCAATAAAATGCTATAAATAAGGGTTATTTTCAGGAAGGAAGGTTATGAAGTCATTAGCTTCAATCAGTGAAAAAGATATCGAAACCATCAAGCTCGCGCTCAACGACTCCATTTCGGACATGAACACCGAACTGAGGGGAAACCTGTCCGACAAAAAGCGCGATACGCTTCAGGAATACAAGTCCAAATACACACGCGTATTTGAAAAACTGCAAGTGAACAGCTCCCTTTACGCCCTCAGCGAGTCCGACCTGGATATCGTCGCCGGCGGGTTGAACGACGCCATCGATCTCATCGATGAAAACCTGACCGATGATCTGACGGAAGAGGAAAAAGAAGAAATCCTGGCTTACAAGAACGATTGCAGCCGGCTGGTCAGCATCCTGTCCAACTGAGCAGCCCCGCCGGGGCGCCGTCATCTGACAAAATTCACATAGTATCCATAGTAAAACAGCCAGCTGGTGATGCCCAGGCCCGCCGCCATGCACAGGGCCCAGGCGGTTTTACTGTCGCGCCGCATATTGGCCTTGTCCTCGTACAGCAGAGCGGAGTGGATCATCATCCCCAGGAAATACGCGATCGCAAGGAAGGACAGTGCGAGTACCGCAAACATGAAGGGTGAGAATTCCATGCCCCGTGCCGTCAAAGGTTGAACCCCGATTGGGCGATGCCAAGCATCACCAGTAATTTCGCCCCACCCGCCACAAGCGCGGCAATCAAAACCAGTGCCGCGATCACCTGCACCATGACTCCCAGGATTTCCTTCCAGGAGTGCTTCTCCCGCCAGAGGGAGATGGCCGCGGTCAGCGCCAGAACTAGCACAGTGGTGATCAAATAGTAGCGAACAGACATTGGCCGTTATTTTATCAGGAAATACGGCGGCCGCAAATCAAACGTTACAGGGCTCAAGTGCCCGCACCGTTGTTTCCCTGCGGCCTGCGGCCGCTCCCGCCTCTCAGGAGCGGCATGAGCAGCAGCTTGAAAAACGCGACCTCCTCCCGCCGGCGAAAGGGCGGCACCCCGATGACGATCTCGGGCTGCGGCCGGGCGGCCTGGGCCAGGTAGGTGCCAAACATCCGGTCCCAGATGGACAGGTTGAAGCCGAAGTTGGAGTTGGTTTCCCGAACCTCCACCGAATGGTGAATGCGGTGCATGTCCGGCGTGACGAGGAGCAGACGCAGCAGACGGTCGAGCTTCAGGGGCAGTCGAACGTTGGAGTGGGAAAACATCGCCATCCCGTTGAGGATTGACTCGAAAATCACCACCGCCAGTGGCGACGGCCCTAATAGGAAAACCAGGGCGATCTTGAGCGCCATCGACCCCATGATTTCGACGGGGTGAAAGCGCAGGCCGGAGGATACATCCAGGTCCAGGTCCGAATGATGGACGATGTGAAACCACCAGAACAGCGGAACATAATGGACCACGACGTGCTGAACATAAATCATCAGGTCGAGGAGGACAACGGCCAACAGTATCTCCAGGCCAGCCGATAGCTCCACCAGGTTCAGAGCACCCCAGCCGCGCTCACCGGCGTAATGCGCCGCGCCCACCGCCGCCGTCCCGAACAGCAGCCGCACCAGCACAATGTTGAGGCCCGTCATCGTCAGGTTGATGCCGAAGCGGCGCAGCTTGGAATCCACCCTGGGGTGGCGGGGCAGAAAATGCTCAAGCGCCAGCATCAGGGAAAAGACGCCGAGAAACACCGCAAAGCGGATCTGATTACTGTCCATCGCCCGCGCCCCTCTCCTGTCGCGAAAACATTCCCCACCGGCCAGCGCCCCCTTCGCACGGGCAAAGCCGGCCGCGGACCTCAGGCTCCCTTCCCCCGTTCAAGGCAAAAGGGGCGGCCCGTGTCAGGACGGTCGGCGTCATTTTTTTTTGGCGTTCGACTGGCGCACCAGGATAATCGCCCCTTCGACCATCAAGCCGAGGAACCAGAAGGTGGTGAAGAATATCGTCCAGAGAAAGATGATGTTGAACCAATACTGAAAGGGCGTGTAATCGGCGGAGATGTGGACCAGCGCTTTTATCTTTTCCTTCTCCACCTCCGAGGCACGGAGGTATTGCTGGTAAAAAGGATGCTTCTTTTTAGCGGCGAAGGCGATCTTTTCCTCACGGGGCAGAGCAAGGAATTTCGTCACGGCCATGATGTTTTCCTTGAAGTAAATCCGCATCTTCTGCACTTCGGGGCTGTCTGGCGGGTGGGACGAAACGTACCAGGCCACCACCCCCGTCGCCAGAATAAATGACAACCAGAATGAAATCCTCCGGTACAGCTTTTCCCTTTTGACATCCCGGTACTCTTCGGTGTTATCAGACTGCGCATTCAACATGGGTCGATCTCGATAATAGGGGCTTGGACGCCTGGTTTTTAAACCTCGGCTCCGAAGCGCGAATGAAAATGATGCGATAAAAAAACCGCATTAGAACACCCCTCACGGATGCGGAAAAGCAAGACGCGCCTTCCCGTCCCGAATCCTGTTGCGGAATCCGGCTTGCCGGGGCTATCATGAAGCCGCTTTCGGCATTCGAGAACCTGCCGCAAGGTTTTGACGAAAGTGCGCCGGCCAAATCAAAGCTTCTCGCACCTGTGGCCCCGTCAGCCGTCTGACTCCCCGACCGCATTATTTAACCATAAAATCATCTCGGCAGGAATGGCCTCCCTTCCCTCCACAACTTATTTTTCACTGCTCAGGAGCAACCGCCCCTTCCGCAACCTGTGGTACGGCCAGGTTGTCTCGGAGCTTGGCGACTGGCTCAACAGCATTGCCATTTTTTCATTGATCCTCGCTCTGGGGGGTTCCGGCCTGGCGCTCGGCACGGTGATGATGGCCAAGCTGCTGCCGATTTTCTTCGTCAGCCCCATCGCCGGCGTGGTGGTGGACCGAATGAACCGCAAATGGGTCATGATCGTGAGCGACCTGGGCCGCTTCGTCGTCGTGATGGGATTTCTTTTCGTCTCCTCACCGGCGGACCTCTGGCTGGTTTACACTCTGGCGGCCCTGGAAATCGCCCTCGCCGGTTTTTTCGAACCGGCCCGAAGCGCCCTGCTCCCCTCCGTGGTCGCCAGAAAGGATCTGGTCGCCGCCAATGCGCTTTCCGGCTCAACCTGGTCGGTGATGCTGGCCCTGGGCGCCGCCCTCGGCGGAGTGGTGGTGAGCCTCCTGGGCACCCGCACCGCGTTCATCCTCGACGCTTTCACCTTCCTGGTTTCCGCCGGATTCATTTTCCGAATCTCCCTGCCCGGCCCCCAGAAAAAGCCCGTGACGGAAGCGGCCCCGCAGGCCGGAATCGCCAATTTTCTGGAAGGCGTCCGCTACATCACCCGAAATCCGGGAATTATGATGCTGACCCTGCTCAAATCCGGCCTGGCTACGGCGGGCGGCACCATGACCCTTATCCCCCTGTACGCCCACCAGATGCTGTCCAGCCCGGCGGCGGTTTCCATGGCGGTAGGCACCCTCTATTCCTGCCGGGGCATCGGCGCGGCCGTTGGGCCGATCCTCGTCCGCCGCTGGTTCGGCGATACGTCTCACACCCTGCAGCGGGCCATCGCTGGCGGTTTTTTTCTCGGCAGCGTGTCTATCGCCCTGTTCGCCGCCTCCCGGGGCCTCTTAAGCGCCTCGATCAGCCTGGGCCTCATCGGACTGTTCGGCTCCATCATCTGGGTGTTCAGCACCGCGCTCATCCACCTGGAAGCCGATTCCAGATTCATGGGGCGGGTGTTCAGCATGGAAATGGGCCTGCTCACCCTCATCATGGGGCTCAGCAACTGGGGAGTGGGCTACGCGGTCGAAGGGTTCGGCCTGACGGCGAACCAGGCCGCCTGGGTGTTGGCGGGGCTGTTTGCCGTGCCGGGGCTCGCCTGGGTATTTTTCATCCTCGCCCTGCCGCACTGCCTCAAGGAAGGGCAATGCCAGGGCCCCCCTCTCGCGGCGGACCCAAGCGGGTTCACCCCGCCGCCGCAGGTCCCCCTCAAGGACGATTGATCCTCAGTCGGGCGGGCTGAAGTGCTGGGCTATCGAGATGCCGATATCAAAATGGCTGACGATGCTTCGGCCATCCTGCTGGTTTTCAGCCCACCGATAAGCCTGGTCCACCTCGCAAGTCTTTCCCAGGGCGTGCAGAACACCCACCGACACGAAACTGGCCGCAAGATCCGGCGACGTGGAAAAACCGATCACCATCTCCAGCATGCGCTCCCTTTCCGCAGGCGGCAGGCTCCGGTACTTACCCACCAAAGTCTGAATGTTCACCTCGCCGTAGGTATTCTGATAACTCGCTCCAATCCCCGGCTCCTGATATAAGCGCAGGATTTCACTTTCCAGAACCTCTCCAGGAGCCGTCATAATACATTGCCCGAACTGACTTTAAATAGCACATCCCCTCTCATGCCTCCACCGCCTCTTCACCCATCCAGTAGGTTTCGAACTCTTCCTCATAGGCGAGTTGGGTGAGGTCATCCATGCGGTCGATGAACACCAGCCCATTCAAGTGGTCGATCTCGTGCTGAAGCACCACCGCAAGAAAACCTTCGGCATCGATCACGCGCTTGTTTCCCTCCAGATCCCAGGCCTCCACCGTCACCGATAAAGACCGCTCGACCCGGCCGCGAAAATCAGACAGGCTGAGGCAACTCTCCCACCCAAGCTGCTTTTCCTCGCTGTAGCGCGTGATGACGGGGTTGATGAGCACGGTGAGCGGAACCGTCCCGTGACCGGGGTAACGCTCGTTTTCTTCGTACTCCAAAACAGCCACTTGAAGCGAGCGCGCCACCTGGGGCGCCGCAAGCCCCACACCTCCCTCGTGGTGCATGGTCTCCACCATGTCCTGTACCAGCGCGCGAATCTCGTTTTCGGGGTTTTTAAGATCGTTCAAATCCACCGGAGCGGCTTTTTGACGCAGAATGGGGTTTCCCAGTCTCGCAATTTTGAGTCGTGCCATTTTTTCGCCTTTCCCCCGGCCGGGGTGTGAGTAAAAAATATTTCCAGAAGCATGCCGCTTGAGGGCCCTCTCGACCCCCATGGAGCGGAAGCTCTCATAAAGCATTCAGAATCAGCCTTAAATTTAGGCGTATTTTACCATGCCCCTCGGGAAAAGGGCTAGAAAACTGGCTCTCCGGCCCCTCCGCCTTTTAAAATCCGCCTTTTTTTGTTTGACTTTTTTCCGGGGTTTTTTATAATGCACCGGCCGGATCAACAATGATGAAAGGAGGGGATTCCTTGACTAAAGACGAACTGATCAGTGCTGTAATCAAGAATTGCAAAGATTCAAATTTGTCCAAGAGGTTAGCGGGAGATATTCTGGATAACGCGTTCGACACCATCTCCAAGTCGATCAAAAAAGAAAAGCGTTTCGCCTACCCGGGGTTTGGAACTTTTACCGTAAGATCACGGAAAGCCCGAAAAGGCAGGAATCCGCAGACGGGAGAAGAAATCAAAATCAAGGCCAGCAAAACCGTAGGCTTCAAACCCGCCCCGACTCTAAAGAACATGTTGTAATCGAATCGAAAAGTTTTTGTCAAAAGGAAGCCGCCCCCAACCGGGGGGCGGTTTTTTTTTGTTCGCGAAAGGGTCTGAAAGCCACGCTCAGGGCGCCACCAGCGTGAAGGGAATCTCAACCGCGGCGAGCTTTTCGCTGATTTCTGCGGCCTCCCCCTTGCTCGCAAACGCCCCTGCGAAAACGCGAAACATCGGCAGAGAGAAATCCGCTTCGGAATTCGCATAAAGGAATGCCGAAAAACCCTGCCGCCGGAGGCTTTCCACCCGCTCCACCGCCGGGCCTTCATCCAGGTACCGGCCGACCTCCAGCGTATAAGGGAGAAGGACGGGGATGGCATCCCGGCCAACGCTCAGCTTCCTCATCTCCGCCGCCATTTCACGGCTCAGGCCCCAGTCCGCAAACCGCCCCAGGTAAACCCGGTACAGCGATTGCCCGCCGGAAATACCGACCGGGGCGGAGTAGGCGTCGAAACCCTTGTCCCGAAGCAGGTTCACCGCCTGCGTCGCGGAAACGTAGTCGGGATGGGTCGACACGTGCACCACGTAGGGCGCATCCAGATACCTTCTTTCGGCGGGCCGGTCGGCGGGGGCGTCCTGCGGCTCCTCCTGCCCCTTTTCCTTGTACTGCCTGAGGTCGAATTTTTCATCGGCGATTTTCCACGCCTCGCCCTCCCGCACCCACTCAAGGTCCTTGCGGCCGAAGCTTTCAATACGCTCCGAATGAAATACCTGGCTGAACGACAGCATGGGGCGGCCCCACCTGAATATCAGCGCCGCGGGCAGGGCTTCAAGTTGCACCCGGGTGTGGCTTTTAAACATCCTCTCCTTGCGCAAGCGGAGTTCTGCAAGCGGGCCTTCCCCGCTCTCGGGCGCGGCGGCAAAGTTCTCCAGGTGACCGCTCAGGTCTCCCTCCTCCCAGGTGCGCGCCCAGCTGCGCGCGGTGGCGAACACACCCTCCTTGCCGGTCATGCGCTCCACCGGGAGGGTTTTCTCCTCGATGGGCTTATTGTCCTCGGCCCCCACCGGCGACAGCCTTTGCTTGCGAATCAGCTTCCATTCCTGCCACTGGCTCCACAGGATTTTTTGCGCAAGCGGCGTGTCGAGGTCCGCAAGCCGCCGTTCCAGATTGTCCAGGTTCAGGCGCGTGCCCTCGCGCACCCAATTCATGTTGCCGTCGATGAATTTTCCCTGATTGTCCATCCACAGCGCCACCGTCACACGGACGGCATCGACCCCTTCGGGAGCCAACCGCTGGGCCACTTCGAACAGGCTTTCTCCTTCCTCCAGAGTGGCGCCGCTCCCTTCCCCCGCCCCGCCGTTTTCTTCCTCGCTCCTTGAGTCAACGGCTTTGGGCAGCGAGTCGGGGCGAGCTTCTCGAGAGGCGTTCTCAACATCCGCAGGCTCCTTGCCCATCTCCGCCGGAGAAGCTTCAGCCGCCGCCTGCATTTGCGGCGCACCGTCAAGCTGCGGGGACACGGAGGAGGCCTCGGGGGGTTCCGGCGCATCTTCCGCACGCTTCTCGGCCACCTCGACCGGGGCATCATCCGGAAACCAGACCCGAACCGGGGGCCGGGGAGAAACCCAGATCGCCCCGGTGTGGTGCCGGCGTCGCGTCTCGGGGTTCACCGTGGCCGAGGGGGCCCGGGCACGCGAAGCATCCGCGGTGACAGGCGCCTGGAAGGACTTCACCGGCGCAGCAGGCCCTGAAGCCCGCCCTCCCGCACCGGAGACAGAGGCCTCAGGCCGGCCGGCCTCTCCATCGCCCGCTGGCCCGGCCCGTTCCTCAAGCAGGTCCAACGGTTCCTCGATGGGCGGAACGGGGGCTTTCTTTTTTGCGCCCTGGACATTGAGAGCAAGACTCTGGCGGAAATCGACGGTGATCAGGTACGTCTTCAGGAGGGTCCCACCATAGTGGGTGGCTCGCACGACCAGATAAAAGGATGGGAAAAAAAGCGGGACGTCGGAAACGACGCGGATAATCTTCCTGCCCCCCCGGGTTTCAAGGGGAAAGACAATGTACAGGCGGTCGATGATGCCACGGCGGTCGACCTCCAGACGCTTGTAATCGGCCTCGTCCCCCAGCGCAACTTCGACATCGTCGCCTTCCACTTTGAGTTCAATTTCGGCATCGAAACGGTCGCCAAAACCGCTCTTCACCTGTATGGCGCCAAAGGAGAAAGCGAAGGCCTCGTAAGCACTCCCAAAAACAAAGGTCGCCAGCAACAAGCACGCGACGGACAAAACACGCAATTTCTGGTCCCCTCCTATCGATGCCCCCTCGCGGAGGGCCTGCACGGCCGCGGCCATTTTACCCGGTGCAGGTCAAATGATTACTTCGGTTTGTTCCGGCTCAACCCCGTCGCTCAGCGATTTTAATTCTTCTTGCTGTTGGGGTTCGCGGGCAACCGGGTTTTACGCTGATAATCATTGTGCAACCAATCTTTCTTCAGGTAATGACAGGTGCGGCATTCCGAAGCATTACGGAAAACCGGCCGCCTGTACCTCGGGCGAACAATTGCGATATGATCCTCGCCGTCAAAATCCTTATGAATATGGCACGTCTGGCAATAACCGCTGATCACGCTGTTGTTTTTGGCCTCAGGGAATTCCCCTTTGAACGCGTTTTCCAGATCCACGTTGGCGCAGGCCGCCGCCACGGCAAGCCCAACGAAGCCGAAGATCCAGCGGACGGAAAACCCGCGCTTCCAGCGCTGGCCCCAAACCGTTGGGGTCGAAAGGGGCCTGGGCAAATGTTTCATGATGGGAACCGAAGAAAGGAGTCATCCCCGGGAAGGGGATCAAGGAAAACGCAGGCGCACCGTTTGGCGGATAACCCTGGTTCAGTCAATGCAGCATCTATCAAAGTCAAAAATCCGGTCCACCACCGCATCCTCACACCCAAGCGGCTTCAGATCGGCTGGGAAAGGAACATTTCGTAGCGGCCGATCACCTTCTCCGAGTAGTCCTTCGGCTGATAGCCCTTCTTTAAAATCCTGTCCAGCCGGGAGGGACCGTGGTTATAAGCTTCGAGCGCCAGCTTCAAGTTGCCAAAGCGGTCCATCAGCTTATTGAGGTAATAGGCTCCAAGTGCAATATTCGCCTGGGGGTTGAACAAGGTCGGCGCGCCTTCCCACTTCACCGCGGCTTCCCGCGACAGGGCCAGCGCCGTGGCGGGCCGCAGCTGCATCAGGCCGAGCGCCCCCCGGCGGGATCGGGCCCAGTTGTAGAAGGAGCTCTCCGTAACGATGAGCGCGGTGATGAACAGAGGGTCGTACCCATAGCGCTTGCTTTCTTTCACGATCAGGGCGGAGAGTTCCTCGCGGTTCGCATCGGGGAGACCGGTCTCATAGCGCGAGATCACTCGGATGATCTTGCGCTGCACCTTCTGATCCTGCTCCTTTTGGAACTGCCGCCTCTCTTCCTCCATGCGGCTGAACACCTGTTCCTCAAACTGACTCGATGCAGAATAATAAGGCGACATCCCCCGATGATGCACACCACTCTCTCCCGAGAACCACCCCAGACAGACCAGAGCCACCACCCCATGCAGGGCGTTCCGTCTGAAACCAGGCCGCATCAGTTTTTTCAATAATCCGAGTCTGGGAAATCGATTGAACATAGCCTGTTCCGCCGGGCCTGCCCCTGAGGGCATGCAATGGAAATAAATTCAACATAATAAAGTCAGACAGCTCCCCGGGAGCGTAAAATCCGAGCTTCTGATTATAATGAACCGCCGCAGGCTTGTCAAATGCCCCACTACCTCTTTAATTATAACGAGTTATCAAAAGTTTTCCTGGCGTGGGCGTGTAGAAATAATTGCTAATTTCAACAAACGGGCTATAATAATAAGACGCGAATAACTCATTCAATATCAGGACGTTATGAAAATTGTCTGCCCAAACTGTTCTGCCAGGTACGAGGTCGAGCTCCCAGGATTAGCCGCCAGGGACGTACGCGTCAAATGTGTTAAATGCCAGCAGAAATTTATGCTGGAGGGCGCCGTGCGTTCCAGCAGCAACAGCAGCACGACCGCAGCCGCCGCCACCGGCAACGAACTGGGGTCCGAGGAAAAGCTTGCCGCCTCTTCAGAGACAGAGCGCACCGCCCTTGCCGCCGGGAAAAACGCAACTTTCGACCGCGAAGCGCTGGCCCCGGAGCAACAGTTAGCGGATGAAGAAACTGAAGAATTTGAGGATTCCCTCCCCGAGGCGGCCCCGGCCCAACTTGCGGACGAAACCATGACCGCCCCGGCACTCGGCGAAATTGAAGCCGCGGACCCTCTCGCTGCCATGCAGGATGATGCTCTGCAATCGGACATCACGGACACGGAAATTAATCCGATCGATTTTGACGATGAGTTTTCCCCGCAGAGCGAAAACGCTGACACCGAGAAAGAACCCGCGGGAAAGGACGACCTCGACGACCTGCTCAACCAGATTCTTGATGGGAAAATGGAAGTGACCGAGGCGGCCGCAGCATCGGAACCCCTCGTTCCCAAAGCCACCGAAAAGCCGCCCACGTCCGGGAACCTGGGTCCGGAAGAGAGTTTCTCACCCGCCATGGAAAGGGATCTGCCGGAAGTGGAACCTGAAACCGCATCGCCAGCCCCGTTCAGCTCCGGCCAGGCCTCGGGAGAAATGCCCTTTCTTGAGGACGTCGCAAGCGAGGGGAAAAGCGAGGTGGACCGCTGGGCCGAAGCCTTCGCAGAAGAAGGCTTGGACCGCTCCATGGAAGAGGAGCTGAACTCTCTCGACCTTCCCCTTGAAGGAGAATCCGGCCAGAGCGCGGCCCCCCTCAACACGATGGAGGACATCGAGGAGCCACCGGACATGCATCAAGGGCCCGACCTGAAGGAAATCGCCGAGGAAGTGGCCCTGCTCGATAAAGATGAAAAGAAGGAAAAGTCCGCGAAGAGGAAAGACGGGGAAAAGGGAGCCCCAAAGGAAAAGCCCGCCGTCATTCTCGCGAGGAAAAAGAAAAACTCGCTGTTCTCCCTGCCCGCGACACGCACCGGAAAGGCCGTGTTCTATGGCGGCCTTCTGGCTCTGGCGTTGGGGGCGGGGGCCTTGTACATGCTCCAGGAAACCCTGCTCCCCGAGGAACTTTTGAACCTCAGGAAGACCACCGCGCCCCTCGCCCGCGCACCGGAAACAAAAAAAATAAGTTCACCCGAACAAGCGATAACGCCAGCGAGCAAGCCACCGGCCGATGACGCCGCCTTGCCGCCCACGGAGAACAAAACGAAGCCCACTCTTTCCGGCGTGCAGGACACGCCCCAGCCCCAGGAAAAAGAAACCCCCGTCTCGACGGAGGAAGCCGTTCCCGAAGTGGTGAAGGAGTTGTCGGCTCTGAAATCGAAAGGCGGCGCGGAAGAGGTGGAACCGGTCACCGAACCCAGCAAAGGCCTTGAGGCCGCTCTCAGCCCCAGGAAAAACGCGGTCACTCTGTCCACCATCATGCCGGTGGCCTACAGCGCCAGAGAAATCCGGGTCCTGAGTTTCAGCCTCGTGATGGAATTGACCGATGCGGAAAGCGCCGAAGCGGTAAGGGAAGCGCTGCCCATCTTCGAGAACGCCACGGTGGCCACCGTCGACAGCATGCTCGAAGACAAGTTTTTCAACGACATCCTTTATATCAAGGAGAAACTGAAAACCGACCTTAAAACCGCGTTCAACGAGATCATCGTCGGCGGGCGGGTGAAACGGGTTCAGTTCGAGGATTTTCTGGTCCAGTGATTTTTCCCCGCCTCCCCGGCGGGCAACCGGCTTGCAACCGCCTCATCCCTTCACGGGTTCCATTCTCCAGCTTCCTCTTTGTACCGTGTCAGCATACTCTGAATTTTCCTGAGCAGGGCGGGGAGCCCCTCGCCGCTGATGGCGGAAATAGCAAGAACATCGGGGTTGATTTCCCGCAACCGGGGAACCTCTTCGGCGAATCTCTGCCTCGCTTCTTCATGGTCCACCTTGCTTGCAACGAGAATCTGCGGCTTCTCGTAGAGCGTCTGGCTGAACGCCTTGAGCTCCTGTTGCAGCTTGTGGTAATCATCGATGGGGTCACGCGTGTTCTCCACGGAAAAATCCAGCAGGTGCACCAAAATGCGCGAGCGTTCCGTATGCTTCAGGAACTGAATGCCAAGGCCCTTTCCGGAAGCGGCGCCTTCGATCAGGCCGGGGATATCGGCGGCCACGAAGGAACGGTAGTCGTCCATCATAACAACACCCAGGTTGGGGACGAGGGTCGAAAAAGGATAGTCGGCAATCTTGGGACGTGCATTGGAGATTCGTGAAATCAGCGTGGATTTGCCGGCGTTGGGGAAGCCGACAATGGCGACATCGGCCAGGAGCTTGAGTTCGAGAAAAATGTCCCTTCGCTCCCCCGTCCCCCCCTTGCCAAAACGCCGGGGGGCCCGGTTCACCGACGATTTGTAGCGGGTATTGCCAGCCCCTCCAGCCCCGCCCTTCACCACCGTGAACCGCTGATGGTTTTCTTTGAGATCCACGATCATCTCACCGCCTTCGGTTTCCCGGACCAGGGTGCCGACGGGCACGAAAACCACCAGATCCTTTCCGCTCTTGCCGGTCATGTCCTTGCTGCGTCCCGGCCGCCCGGCCTCGGCATGGTACACCTGCCGGTAGCGCAGGTCGGCCAGGGTGGTCAGGTTGACGTCGGCCTCCAGGACCACGTCGCCGCCCTTGCCGCCGTCGCCGCCATCGGGCCCGCCCAGGGGGACAAACTTTTCCCGACGGAAACTCGAGCAGCCGTCACCGCCGTCGCCGGCGTGGGCCGTGATTTTAATTTGATCAATAAACATGAAAACCGTCGGGGAGAAAACCCCTGATGGAGGGAAACGAATCGCCTGCACAAGAAAGGCCGGGTTGCGGCCTTGGGAGGGCGGGGGGCGCCCCCCCATCATCAGGCAATGGGATAAACGCTTATTTTCTGTTTCTTGCGGGTAAGGTTCTCGAAACGGACAACACCCGGAATCTTGGAGAAAATGGTGTAGTCGTTCCCCAGGCCCACGTTCTGGCCGGGGTGAAACGTCGTCCCCCGCTGCCGCACCAGAATTTCACCGGCCTTGACCAACTGCCCGCCGTAACGCTTGACGCCGAGCCGCTTGCCAATGCTGTCCCTTCCATTGGAAGTACTTCCCTGTCCTTTTTTATGAGCCATGAATCGTTCCTGGTTTTATTTTTTAGAAATATCCGTTACCGTCAAACGGGTGACCTGCTGCCGGTGCCCGTTCTTGCGGCGGTAGCCTTTCCGGCGCTTCTTCTTGAAGACGATGATTTTCTTGGCTTTCAACTGCCCGGTCACTTCACAGGTCACCGTGCAATTTTCCACATAGGGAACGCCCGGGACATGGGTTTCTCCTTCGCTGAACAGGAGCACCTTGTCGAGCGTGACGCTCTCACCCACGTTCTGCTCAAGCTTTTCCACCTGGATGACGTCGCCTTTCGCCACCTTGTATTGCTTACCACCGGTCATAACCACTGCAAACATTTCAAGACTCCTGATCCGCTCTTAAAACGGATGGCCGAACGCCCCGGAGGCTCCGGCCGATAATTTTCTTTGAAAAGCTAAACCGGCAGTGTAATTAATCTCGGGACCGCTGTCAAGCACGAGATTGCAGGTTGAGCCTGAAAAATCAGAACTATTTGAATTTAAGGCCCTTGATCTTAAAACCCGGATAATGCTATAAAGAACTGCCGGGCATGAACCGGGGCCCCCTCATATGTCATTGAAAGACAAGGAAAAATGGAACAGTAAGTACCGATCGCCCGGCCACCGCTCGGGAGGGTCGCCCTGCGGCTGGCTGGTGGAGAATTCGGATCTTCTGGCCGGAAGCGGGCGGGCGCTGGATATCGCCGCGGGTGACGGCAGAAACGCCATTTACACCGCCGGGCGGGGGTACGATGTTCTCGCGGTGGACATTTCCGAGGCGGGGCTCGAAAAAGCCCAGGCGCTCGCGGCGGAAAAGCGGGTCTCCATACGCACCGAGGTGGCCGATCTGGATTCTTACGCGTTCGAGGAAAGCGCGTTCGACCTGATCCTCTGCTTCAACTTTCTGGACCGCAGGCTGTTTCCCGGCATCCGTCAGGCGCTCAAGCCCGGCGGGCTGGTTTTCTACGAAACGTTCAACCTCGACCATTTGAAGTACACCTCCTTCAGGCGAGAATGGGTGCTCGAATACAATGAACTTATCCGTTTATTCCAAGATTATCGCGTTCTCAGGTACCGCGAAGTGGACCGCGACCAAACCGGTTTCGCCTCGCTGGTGGCGGAAAAACCCCGCGCCTGAGGCAAAAGTGCGCCACCGGCCGGTTTCGCGCCCCGCGCTGTTCCTGCTGGTCTTCCTGCTGGGGGGAATCGTTTCCGCCTGTCAGTCGACCCCGGAAAGGAAACTGGAAAAAGACGGGTTCACGCTCATCTATCGCGACCGCTCCTCGGCCGGGGCGGAGGTGGAAAAGATGACTCTCGACCACCCGCTCATAATCTCCGAGGAAGCGATGACGAACCACCTGCTCTCGCTCCGCTACGAAGAGAGTTCGCTCCTTGGAAAAAAACGTTACGTCTTTTCCACGCGAGACATGAATGAATTCAGCACCTTCCTGACCAAGGCCCTCAACCACGCCAGCCCGAAAAACATCGTTCACTTCATGGTCCAGAGCGTCAAAGGGACGATCGAGGGCGATGTGTTCGCAAGCGGCGGGAAACTCCACTGGCGCTTCCAGTCCATTCAAGGTTTGGATTTTTCAAGCAGCTCGTTTCCCGGTTATCGCGGGGCCCCCTGGCGCCTCCTGCCCAAGAAGGGGCAGCAGTTTCACGTCACCCCCAAATTACTGGGTGACCGGACGCAGGAAAACTGGCTGCTCGCCGATCTCATTCTGCCCGAAAAGGCCAAGCGGCTGACCAAGGGAATTCCCACCGCGCACACGCCGGCGCCGCCCACACAATCCTCCGAACGGGCGACACTCGAAAAAAAGCTCAAGGCGCTCAAGCAGTTTCACGAAAAGGGCCTGATCGACGAGCGCGATTACCAGCGCAAGAAGAAGGAACTGCTCGACGGCCTGCTCTAGGCCCCCTGTCACTTGCCAAGGCGGCGCTGCTCGCTCCACAGAATTTCGTCGACCTTGTCCATCAGGTCGTTGCGCTCCTGATTGGTGGCGTCGATCCGGCGCTTGAGACCGACGATCTCCGCATCCGGCAGATCGGTCCGCCGCACCTCGTCCTCCAGGTGCCAGCAGCGGATATTTCTTAAGGCCAGCTCGCTCACCGCGTGGCCGAGCCGGACAATATTCCCGGTGGGTTCCGCGCCGCGGTTATCGTAGAGCTTGATCTTCTCATCGCGGATCTTCACCTTGCCCGCCAGGGCGGCGGCAAAGAACCCGTCGATTTCCTCTCTCAGGTCCTCGCAATGCCGAATCACGAGTTCGCGCTTGGCCGCGAGCGCCCGCCACTCGTCGCTGCCTTCGCTTTGCCCCTCCAGCGCTTCCTCCAGATGCCAGAGCCGAAGGTGTTTGATCGAGAGCTTGTCCACCAGACTGCCCAGGGTTTCCGCCATCGTCAGCGCCCCCCCATCAGGGAAGGGTTGAGTTTTGCCGCACCGGACCGCCCGGCCCCCGGGCACCGGCTGAAAATTTCATTCATGCGTTTCTCCTTATTTTTTCCGAATCAGGGAAATGCCATCGCGCACAGTGAGCATGACCCGCTCCACGCGAGGGTCCTTCGCCACCGCATCGTTGAAGCGGCAGATGGCGCGGGTCGCATCGTCCTGCGGGTCCAGCACGCGTCCGCTCCAGAGCACGTTGTCGGCCACGATCAGGCCACCCGGGCGGATCAGCGGCAACAGCGCCTCGTAGTAGTTGAGGTAGTTCTCCTTGTCCGCGTCGATGAACGCCATATCGAAGGGGCCCGCGAGGGTCTTCAGGCTGTTCAGGGCGTTGCCTTCGAGCAGGGTGATTTTTTTTCCGTGCGGGCTTTCGGCGAAGAACCGCCGGGCGAACGCCGCCGCCACCGGGTCGATATCGCAGGTGATGAGGCTGCCGTCCTCCGGCAAGCCCTCGGCCATGGAGAGGCTGCCGTAGCCGCCGAACGTGCCGACCTCGACCACCCGCCGGGCTCCCGTCAGCTCCACCAGCATCTTGAGAAAACGCCCCTCGATGCGGCCGGTGGTCATCTGCGGGATTTCCAGGGTTTCATACGTCTCCCGCTCCAGCCGCCGCAAAAGCTCGCCCTCGTCCGAGGTATGATCGAATGCGTAGCTCTCCAGATTTTCGTCGATGAAATCCATCGAGGTTCCCCTTCCTTTCCTTAGGCGATGGTCAATAAGCGATGAGGGTCTCGTCCTGCTGCCGCCAGGCGTACCAGGTGCCGACGGTTTCCAGGGGGTGCCACTTCTCCCCAAGCGCCCGCAGTTCTTTGACGCCGGGCCGTTCTTTCAGGCGATAAATGTTCTGGACCGCCGCCTGCAAGCCCAGGTCACCCACCGGCAGCACGTTCATCCGGCCGAGGGAGAAGATCAGGAACATCTCCGCCGTCCAGCGGCCGATGCCGTGCACCGCGGTGAGCTTGAGCACCACCTCATCGTTGCTCATGAACCTCAGCCGCTGCGGGCGGATGATCTTTTCCTCGAAGTGGCGGCTCAGGTCCTTGAGGTAAGCCGTCTTCTGGCGCGACAGGCCCACCCCCTTGAGCGCCTCCGGCCGGGCGGCGAGAACGCGGCCGGGCGTCGGCCTCTGCCCGCCGAACAGGCCGTGGAAGCGGGCGGTGATGGTGGCGGCGGCCCGCGTCGATATCTGCTGCGAGATGATGGCGGTGCACAGCACGAGAAAATACCGGCGGTTCCGCTTGAGCCTGAGCGGCCCGTGCCGCCGGATGAGCCCGGCCATCACCCGGTCGCGGCTTTCAAAATGGCGGATGATTTCTCTGTGGCTTGGCGCCTGGGTTGGCAGCATGCTTTCCCCCGGCTCTCACCAGTCCACCTGCAAGGCGCGCAGGCTGCGGAGGTTCTCTGATTCGCGCAACGTCTCGATGGCGTCCCCGCTCAGCCGGTTGCCGCAAAGGTCCAGCGTGATCAGCCCGCTGAGCGCCGGGCATTCGGCAAGCGCCCAGGCGGACTCGTCGCCCAGGCCATTGTGCCCGAGCGACAGCAGGGTGAGGCCGGCGGCCCGCTCGCTCTCGCCCAGGGCCAGAACGCCCGCGAGGCCTATGCCGGTGCGGTCGAGGTACAGCTCCTTGAGCGCGCCCAGGGTGCCCGAGGCCGCCAGGGCCTTCGCCCCCGCGTCGCCGACGGGGT
>QJZQ01000174.1 GCA_003246675.1 Nitrospirota bacterium
GTCGCCGATCTCGTTTTTCCATAGCTTGAGCGATTCGAGGCCGGTGATATACGGCGATTCCGAGAGCGCCTTGAGGCCAAGATCGCCGATGAAATTTCCCCAGAGGTCGAGGTGTTTGAGCCCGGCAAAGGCTGGTGAATTTGCCAGGGCCCGCATGCCGGTGGCGGTGATCCTGTTGCCGGCAAGCAGCAGCGTCTCGAGATGGTCGAGGGACGCCATCGCCGCCAGCTCCTTGGCTTGCCGCGCGCCAAGGTGAAGACCGCTCAAATCGAGGGTGCGGCCATCGGGGCTGAGGCGCGAGGCGACGGTGCTGGCAAAATCCGCCGTATAAGCCGGGCGGGCCCCCATCAGCAAGGAAAGGACCAGAAGCGTAAACAACAGGGGCCGGCATGTGGATCGATGACGTTTCACGCGCTTGCAACCTCGATGAGTCTTGAGGGCCTTAGGTTAGCAGAATTCTTCTCCGGAAAAGACTTAAATCTTGCGGAATCCGGGCGGCCGCCGGAGGGTGCCCCTGCCATGAACCGGACCGTTCCTTCAGCTCATGGCGACCGGTTTAGTCTTGCGATGGGTTGGTTTAACGAGGCTTTTTCAGAAGGTACTTGAAGAGGGTGTAGATGATCTTGGTCCCCGCCTTGAAGGTTCCCGAAACGGTGCCGGTGATCTTGGAGACCCCCACCCGCTCGCGGTAACGCACGGGGATTTCGGCGATACGCAAGCCTTTGCGCACCGCCTTGATCTGCATTTCCACCGTCCAGCCAAAATTGGTGTCCTGCATGCCAAGGGACCGCAGCGATTCGTAGCGGATCGCCCGAAACGGTCCGAGGTCCGTGTAACGGTGGCCGAAGAAAAGTTGGATCAGGAATACCGCCAGCCGGTTGCCGTAACGGGCCTGCGGCAGGAGCGCGGCGCGGCTTTTGCGCAGGATCATGCGGCTGCCGAGGACGAAATCCTTCTCGCCCGCCAGGATGGGTTCCAGCAGCAGGTCGATCTCCTCGGGGTAGTCGCTGAAGTCGCCATCGAGGAAGACCACGATGCCGGGCCGGTCGAGGGCGGCGATGCCGGTAAGGCAGGCGCGGCCATAACCGCGCCGCGTTTCGCCAACGACGCGCGCGCCGTGGCCCGAAGCCACTTCCGCCGTCCGGTCCGTGGAGCCGTTATCGACGACGATGATTTCGTGCAACCGGTCCTGCGGCAGGGCGTCCAGCACGAGGCCGATGGAGGCTTCCTCGTTGAAGGCGGGGATGATGACGGAAATCCGCTCTGGCATGGGCCGCTCAGCCGGCCCCGTCGAGGGCCTTTTTCACATCGGCGATGAAACCGCCGACCTTCTCTTCGCGCTCGCCCGCGTCCGGGTTCTGTTCGATGATCCGGACGATGGCGCTGCCGATGATGACGCCGTCGGACACGGCGGCGGCCTCACGGGCCTGCTCGGGGCCGGAGATGCCGAAGCCCACCAGTACCGGCTGCTGAGCCACCTGCCGGATGGCGGCCACTTTGCCCGCCAGCGCCTCGGAAAGTTGGCTCTTCACGCCGGTGGTGCCGGTGAGCGAGACGTAATAGATGAATCCCCGGCTTCGTTCGGCCACCATCGCCACCCGTTCCGGCGTGCTCGTCGGCGCGAGAAGGAAAATCATGTCCAGCCCCTTTGCATCGGCAAGGGCGCGAAATTCCTCGGCCTCTTCCGGCGGAAGATCCGGCAGAATAACCCCATCGACACCCGCCGCGACCGCATCGTCGACGAATTCCTGCAGGCCATAGACGAAAACGGGGTTGAAGCTGCTCATGAGCACGATGGGCAGCTCGGAGGTTTTTCTGATCTCGGCCACGAGTCCGACGATCTTCCTGAGCGTGGTGCCGCCTTTCAGCGCCCTTTGTGATGCGGCCTGAATCACCGGCCCATCGGCCAGCGGATCGGAAAAGGGAACGCCCAGTTCAATGATATCCGCCCCGTTATTTTCAATGACCTCGAAATGCCTGCGGGTGGACTCGAGGTCGGGGTCCCCGGCGCTGATGAATGCCACCAGGGCCTTGCGTTTTTCGGCGCGTATCCGCTCGAATCGTTTTTCTATACGGCTCACAGTTTTTCTCCCATCAGTTCGGCCACCTGCACCACGTCTTTATCGCCCCGTCCCGAGAGACAGACGAGAATGATCTCGTCCTTCTTCATCTTCGGCGCCATGCGCGCCGCCTGATAGATGGCGTGCGCCGATTCGAGCGCCGGAATGATGCCCTCGACCTCGGACAACAGCTTGAAGCCCTCCAGCGCCTCGGCATCGGTGACGCTCTCATAGGTGGCGCGGCCCGTGTCGTGCAGATGGCTGTGTTCGCAACCCACGCCGGGATAGTCGAGCCCGGCGGATACCGAGTGCGCCTCCTTGATCTGCCCGTCCTCGTCGTACAGCAGGTAGCTCATCATGCCGTGCAGGACGCCCCGCCTGCCCTCGCCGATGGATGCGCCGTGCTTGCCGGTTTCGATACCCAGCCCGGCCGCTTCGACGCCAATGAGACGCACCGAGGGGTCGTCGATGAACGGATGAAACAGGCCGATGGAGTTGCTGCCGCCGCCGACACAGGCGACGCAGGCGTCGGGCAGCCGCCCCTCGGCGGCGAGAATCTGCTCGCGCGCCTCGACACCGATCACGCGCTGAAAATCGCGCACCAGCATGGGGTACGGGTGCGGCCCGACCACCGAGCCGATGATGTAATGGGTGGTTTCCACCGTGGTGATCCAGTGGCGGATGGCCTCGCTGGTGGCGTCCTTCAAGGTGCGCGACCCGCAGGTCACGGGAATGACGTTCGCGCCCAGCAAGCGCATGCGAAAGACATTGAGCGCCTGGCGGCGCATGTCTTCCTCGCCCATGAACACGTCGCACTTCAGGCCGAAGAGCGCGGCGGCGGTGGCGGTGGCCACGCCGTGCTGGCCCGCCCCGGTTTCGGCGATCACCCGCTTCTTGCCCATCCGCCGGGTGAGCAGGGCGCTGCCGATGGTGTTGTTGATCTTGTGCGCGCCGGTATGGTTGAGATCCTCGCGCTTGAGGTAGATGCGCGCGCCTCCCAGCCGCTCGGTCAGGTTCCTGGCGTAGTACAACGGCGTCGCCCGGCCGACATAATGCTTCAGGTAATACCTTAACTCTTCATGGAAGGCAGGGTCGTTCCTGGCCTCGTCGTACACCGCTTCGAGTTCGGTCAGCGCCGGCATCAGGGTTTCAATCACGTATTTTCCGCCGAACACGCCGAAATGCCCGCGTTCGTCGGGAAGGGTCGTCTTATTCATCGTTGGCTCCTGCTGGTTTTCTTTGCGCTCACGGCATATGGCCTTCAGGGTTTGGTAATTTTTTTCGAAGGCGATGGCGGCCTCCTTGCGCGCTAAACGCCGCGCACCGCACGCACGAACGCGCGGATTTTTTCGGGGTCCTTGACGCCGGGCGCGCTCTCGACCCCCGAGACCACGTCCACCCCATAGGGCCGGACGTGCCGGATAGCATCGGCGACGTTGCCCGCGTCGAGCCCACCGGCAAGAATCAGCGGTCCAAACGGCTTGGCGGCAAGCGCCAGATCCCAATTGAACGTCCGCCCGGTTCCGCCCGGCAGGCCCTCCTGATAGGCGTCGAGCAGGAACCCGCTCACCTTGTAAGCCGGCAGACGCTCAAGGAAACCTTCGTCCTTCACCCGCATCACCTTGATGACGCGGCGGCAGACCTTCCGGCAATAAGCGGCGGATTCGCCTCCGTGCAGCTGCACGCGGTCGAGCCCGCAGAACTCGGCCACCCGGTTGACGCGCTCGACGGTTTCATCGACAAACACGCCAACGGTTTCGACGAAGGGGGGAAGCTCGGCGATGATACCCTTCACCGTCTTCATGGCCACCCGGCGCGGACTCTTGTCATAAAAAATGAACCCCAGCGCATCCGCCCCCGCGTCCACGGCGACGAGAGCGTCTTCCAGGCGGGTGGTGCCGCATATCTTGATTCTAACCCGCCCGCCGGGCTTTTGCATGGTTTTCCGCTCAGCCGTCATCGCCCCGCCCCGCACCGAGAAGCGCCTTGAGCTTGCCGGGAATATCGCCCGAGGTCATCAGGCTTTCGCCGATCAAAAAGGCCTCCGCGCCGAGCGTTCTCAGGCTCTCGATGTCTTCCGCGCTGTGGATGCCGCTCTCGGTCACCAGAATCTTTCCGGGCTCCTCTTGCGCCCGGCTCAGCAACCGGCGGGAGATGCCAAGATCGGTCTTCCCCGAGGTGAGATCGCGGTTGTTGATGCCAAGAATCTCACCTCCCGCGGCAAAAGCCTTGTCCAGGTCCGCCTCGTTGTGAGTCTCCACCAGGGCAGGCAGGCCGACCTCCAGCCCCAGCGCCAGCAAATCGGCAAGCTGGTTCTTGTCCAGCCAGGTGGCGATGAGCAGAAAAAAGTCGGCGCCGAAAGCGCGGGACTCGTAAACCTGGTATTCATCGAAGATGAAATCCTTGCGCAGCAGCGGCAGGCTCACCTCCGCCTTCACCGCCTCCAGGTAAGCGAGATCGCCGGCGAAATAACGGCTCTCGGTGAGAATGGATATCGCCGCCGCGCCATGCTCGTCGTACTGGCGGGCGATGCCGACGGCATCGAAATCGGCCAGCAGTTCGCCCTTGAACGGGCTCTTCCGCTTGATTTCGGCGATGATGTTGGGCACCGGGCCGCCGCGAAGGGCGCTCCGGACATCGCGCAATTCGCCCCGGTCGCGGGCGCGCTGTTTCACCTCGTTCAGAGGCAGCCGCCTGCGGGTTCCGGCGAGTTCTTCCTTTTTATCGGCGTAAATTTTATCGAGAATCGTGGGCATTGTCAGGAATGGCTGACCCGGCAGAGGGCCGAAAGTTTTTCGAGAGCGGCTCCCGAAGCGATGGAGCGGCGCGCAAGTTCAAGCCCCTCCTTCAACGTGGCGGCTTTCCCGGCGGCCACCACCGCCGCCGCCGCGTTCAGCAGCACGATATCGGCGCGCGGCCCCGGCTCCCCGCCAAGAAGGGCGCGGATGATGGCGGCGTTCTCCTC
>QJZQ01000014.1 GCA_003246675.1 Nitrospirota bacterium
ACGCCATGCCGGATAGCGAAACCCTTGGCGGCGTCCTGGAGGCGGCAGAGAAACATCTGGTCCTCACATCGCTGGAAGCCAAATCGGCCACCGGCGTCATGGCTGTACTGCGCGACTCGCTGAAGGTCGATAGTGCCAAACTCTCCGAAAACCTCACCATGGTGGTGGCGCTCAAGCAGGTGACCGCCCTCTGCCCGGACTGTAAAGCCGACCACCACCCGACGCGCGAGGAATTCGACCAACTGGCCGAGTTCTATGGCAAGCAATATTTCCAGGAGCTGGGGGTGGAGTATAGCGATCAACTGACCTTGAAAAAGCCAGTGGGGTGTAAGAAGTGCCTTTTCTCGGGATACGGGGATAAAACGACGCTGCAGGAGGTGATGGTGGTGAGCGGCGATCAAAAAGCCCTGATCGCGGCGAATGCGCCGGAAGAAAAAATCGCCGCCCAGGCCATCAAGGATGAGATGATCACCCTCAATCAGGATGGGGTCTACAAAGTATTCACCGGGGATTGCGATTTCAAGCAGATCCAGGCCGCTTTCAAGGATGTGGCCTCAAAAGGCTGAGTCCACCTCGAGGTGAGCGGCTTCCTGCCAGCGGGAAAGGCTGGCCAGGGCATTTTCGGAGATCTTGCTATTCCTCACCTTCTTGTCGCGGATCTTCATTTCCTGCACATTGAATAAACCGTAATTGACGTTCATCGGCTGAAAAGTTCCTGAACGCCTCTCGGTGACATAGGTCATCAGCGCTCCCAGGGCGCTATCTCTCGGCGGAGTGGAAAAACGCTCGCCGCGAATACGCTTCACCGCGCTCAGCCCGGCCAGCATCCCCATGGCGGTCGACTCGAGGTACCCTTCCACTCCCACGATCTGCCCCGCGAAATAGACCCCCGGACGATTGATGAGGTCGAGTTCCCGCCCCAGCAGGCTGGGGGAATTCAGAAACGTGTTGCGGTGAATGGCCCCCAGGCGAAAGAACTCGGCGTTTTCCAGGCCGGGAATCATGGAAAAAACCCTCTTCTGATCCGGATACTTCAGCTTGGTCTGAAAACCGACGAGGTTGTAGGCGGTGCCCTCCTGATTTTCCCGCCTGAGCTGCACCACCGCGTGGGCGATCTTGCCTGTTTCCGGATGCGGCAGGCCCACCGGCTTCATAGGCCCGAAAGCAAGGGTCTTTTCGCCACGTGCCGCAAGCTCCTCGATGGGCATGCAGCCCTCGAAATAAATCGGCTTTTCAAAGCGGGCGAAGGGGACTTTCTCCGCATCGATCAGCGCCTTCACGAAGCGCTGATAGGTTTCCTTATCCATGGGGCAGTTGAGGTAATCATCCCCGCCCTTGCCGTAGCGCGAGGCAAAAAAGGTCTTCCGGGTATCGATGCTGGCGGCGTCGACAATGGGAGAAATGGCATCGTAAAAATAAAGATACTCCTGGCCGACCAGCCGGGAAATGGCTTCGGACAGGCTTTCCGAAGTCAGCGGCCCGGTGGCAAGAACCACCGGCGCCTCGGGGATGTCCCGAATCTCCTCGCGCCTGAGCGTGATATTGGGGTGCGCTTCGATGCGCCGGGTGATCTCCGCGGAGAAGAGGTCCCGGTCCACCGCCAGAGCCCCACCCGCCGGCAGGGCATGGAGATCGGCCGCCATCATGACCAGCGAACCCATGCTCCTCAGTTCATTCTTGAGCAGGCTGGGCGCGCTGCCGGCCTGGTTGTTGCCCAGGGAATTGCTGCACACCAGTTCCGCCAGCTGATCGGTTTTATGCACCGGGGTGGGAACCGTCTGGCGCATCTCGTACAACACCACGGGAATGCCACGCTGGGCCGCCTGCCAGGCGGCTTCCGACCCGGCAAGCCCCCCACCGACGACCGTCAAAAATTGATTCACCAGGCTTCCCTCACGCCGCGGCGGGGGCTTTTTTGTGCCCGCACTTGGGACAAACAACGGTGGTGCCTTCGTCCTTTTTCCATTTTTCAGCCATGTAGGGATTCTTGCATTCCGGGCACTCCTCGGCGACGGGCTTGTCCCACGAGGTGAACCGGCAATCGGGATATTTGCTGCAACCATAAAAGGTGCGGCCCTTTTTCGTGCGGCGCGGGGCGATTTCTCCCTCGCATCCCTCTTCGGGGCAGGTCAGGCCAAGGCCGATCGCTTTGGTGAACTTGCATTCCGGGTAATTCGAGCAGGCGATGAACTTGCCGAACCGGCCGCGCTTGAGGATGAGGGGCGAATCGCATTTTTCGCAGTTGCCTTCCACCTTCTCCGCATCCTGGCCGGCTGCCCCTTCCGCTCCCTCCTCCCCCAGGTCGCGGGTGGTCTTGCACTCAGGGTACCCCGAGCAGGCAATGAACTTGCCGAAGCGCCCCCACTTGATGATCATGGGCTTGCCGCAGTTCTCGCAAATCTCGTCGGTCGCCTCGACCTGCTTTTTCATATCCTTCATTTTCTTTTCCGCCACCTCCAGATCCACCTTGAACGGGTCGTAAAACGAATTGAGCGCATCCACCCAATCCATATTGCCATCCTCGATCTGGTCGAGCTGGTCTTCCATCTTGGCGGTGAACTCGGTGGTCATGATGTCGGGGAAATTTTCCACCAGCAGGTCGGAAACCAGGAACCCGAGTTCCGAGGGGGACAGCCGCCGCTCCTCGGAGCGAATATAGTCCCGGTCCTTGATCACGCTGATGATGGAGGCGTAGGTACTCGGCCGGCCCACACCGCGTTCTTCGAGTTCCTTGACCAGGAGAGCCTCGGTGAAGCGGGGAGGCGGCTGGGTGAAATGCTGCTCGGGGGTGACAGCGTGGAGCTTGAGTTTTTCGCCCTTTTCCAGGGGCGGCAACACGCGGTCGCCATCCCGCACATCACTTTCGCTGCCCTTGTCATCGGATTTTTCATCCGTGCCTTCCACATAGACCTTCATGAATCCGGCAAATTTGAGGATCGAACCGTTGGCGCGAAACAGATAGCGCCCGGCCTGGATGTCGAATTGAGTGGTGTCGCTCACCGAGGGCACCATCTGGCAGGAAACGAAACGCGACCAGATGAGCTGGTAAAGGTTGAACATATCCTTTTCCAGATGCTCCTTGATCAGAGCCGGCTCCAACAGAACGTCGGTCGGGCGGATGGCTTCATGCGCCTCCTGCGCCGACTTCTTGCTTTTATAGAAATTGGGCTTTTCGGGGAGGTATTCCGCACCGAATTTTTCCGGAATGAAGGCCCGAACCTGCCCCAGCGCCTCGTCGGACAGGCGGACGGAATCCGTCCTCATATAGGTGATGAGGCCCACCGTGCCCTTGTCCCCCAGCGCCTGGCCCTCATAGAGCCGCTGGGCCAGCATCATGGTCTTCTTCGGAGGAAAATTCAGTTTGCGGGACGCTTCCTGCTGCAGGGTGCTGGTGATGAAAGGCGGTGACGGGTTGCGCTTGCGCTCCTTCTTGACCACGCCTTCCAGCACCGGCTCCGTCTTTTTCACCTCTTCGGTGATGCTCAGAGCGGCGGCCTGGTCGGGCACGTCGGCCTTTTCTCCGTCCACCTTCATCAGCTTGGCATCAAACGGCGGCGGCGTATGCCCTTCCAGGTTGAGGGTGATGCTCCAGTATTCGCGGGCCTCGAAAGCCTGAATCTCTCTTTCACGGTCGCAAACGATGCGCAACGCCACCGACTGCACCCGGCCGGCACTCAACCCACGCCGCACTTTGGCCCACAAGAGGGGGCTGATTTTATAGCCGACCAGCCGGTCGAGAATGCGCCGGGCCTGCTGCGCGTTGACCTTGTTCTGGTTGAGCTCGGTGGGGTGCTTGAGCGCTTCCTGCACCGCCTTTTTGGTGATCTCGTTGAACATCACCCGGTAGATCTTGCCCTTGGTGAACCTGGCGATCTCGTTGCCGATATGATGGGCAATGGCTTCCCCTTCGCGATCCGGGTCGGGAGCGAGGAAGATTTCATCCACCTTCTTGGCCGCCGCCTTGAGGTCGCTCAGGATTTTACCCTTGCCGCGAATGGTGATGTATTCTGGAGCAAAGTTATTATCGACATCCACACCAAGTTTCTTCTTAGGCAGGTCCTTAAGGTGCCCCACCGAGGCCTTGATGATGAAATTCTTACCCACCATTTTTTTCAGGGTGTTAATTTTGGTGGGGGACTCCACTATTAATAACGACTTGCCCATAAAGGTCTCCGCTCAATCCCCTGCCTGCTGGTTTAAAATATACCGGTTGCCCTGCAACTGACGGACGAGGCCCCTCAGTTCGAGCTGTATCAGTGTAGCCGAAACTTCACCGGCTGACAAATCACTGTTTTTAATTAATAGATCGATATGCTTTTCCTCGGCCGACAGCAACCCGAGTATCCGGCGCTCGCCCGGGGTCAAATCGCCGGTGTCCGGCGCTTGCTTTACTGCCTCCTCGCTGAGCCTGACGCGAACGGCTTCGGGCAATTCCTCGATCACCGATTCGGGCCCGGTCACCATCTTGGCGCCGTTCTGGATCAGGCGGTGCGGCCCCGCACTCGCCGGAGAGTTGATGCGCCCCGGCACCGCAAACACCTCGCGCCCCTGTTCCAGGGCAAACTGCGCCGTGATCAGGGCGCCGCTCTTTTCCCCGGCCTCGACCACCACCGTCCCCAGCGACAGGCCGCTGATGATGCGGTTGCGCGCGGGGAAATTATTCCTGTCCGGCCTCGCGGTGATGGGAAATTCCGAAATCACCGTGCCCCGCTCCTCGATGGCCACGCGCAACCGGTGGTTTTCCGGCGGATAGGTGTGGCCCAGGCCGCAACCGAACACCGCCAGCGTGTCACCGCCGGCTTTCAGGGCCGCGCGGTGCGCCAGGGTATCGACCCCGCGCGCAAGTCCGCTGACAATGCATATCCCGCGAGCCGCCAGGCGGCCGGCGAGCGATTCGCTGACCACCTTGCCATAGTCCGTCACCTGCCGGGTGCCGACCACCGCCAAAGGTATCATGTCTCTGCGCAAATCCTTTCCCTTGGCGTAGATAACCGGCGGGGGATCGTAGATTACCTTA
>QJZQ01000094.1 GCA_003246675.1 Nitrospirota bacterium
CGCCTGGTGGCGCACCTTGAAACCGATGTGCTGTTTCTCGTGCGCATGACCAACCGGCAGAAAATGGACCAGGTGATGGACCTCGACAACCAGCTGGCAAAGCTGACCGACCAGCTCAAGGATGAATTCGAAAAACTCAAGGACAAGAAAGCTCCGAGCGCCACCCCGGAGATCAAAGCCAAGCTGGATCAGATCCGCCAGACGATGCAGAAGATCATGGATCAGCTGTCCAGGCAGACGCAGGCCCTGCCCGACGAATTCCTGAACCCCGAAGCTTTCAAAAGCCTCAACCTGGAAGAGTTCTCCGCCGCCCTCGACAACATCATGAAGCTGGCCGATGAGGGCAAGATGGACGAGGCGCTCAAGGCATTGGAAAAAACCATGGAGGACCTGAAGACAATGTCCAACCAGCTCGACCAGGCGCGCAGCCAGATGGACAACCTGGTCGACATGGAAATGATGGGCAAACTGGAAGATTCGCTGAAAAAGATCAACGACCTGGAAAAGCGGCAGAAGGAGCTCCTGGAAGAGACCACCGAAATCGGCAAGTCCCTGCGCTCCGCCCAGGCCGAGTTTTTCGAACCGCAGATCAACGACCTGTTCGCCGCGCTCAAGAAAGATGTCAACGCGATTCAGACCCTCCTCAAGGACAACGGCCGCTTCCTCGAGGGGCACCCGGTGATGAAGCGCCTGCTCGAACTCATGGACCGGCAGGCAGACCTCAACCGGCAGGTTCGGGAGAAGAACCAGGCCGCGCTCGATGAAAAAAAGGAGGCGGACCGGCAGAAAATTTTCAGCGAACTCAAGCGCCTGCGTCACGACCTGTCGGAAACGATGCAGGATATCGACGCATTGCGCGTGCTTTCGTTCAGGGATTACATGACCGCCCTGCCCCCCATCATGGAAAAATACGACACGCTGGAGGAACTGGCCGGCCTGGCCGACCTCAACGAGTTCAACCAGCTGTTCAAAAACACCTATCCCGAGATCTTCCAGTGGCAGAACAACATGCGCACCGCCCACAACCGGCGTGAAGACATCGGCAACCGCATGGATACCGACCTCAGGGAGGTGACGCGCCTCAACAGCGAGATCTCCAAAAAACTCGGCAGCATGATGCGCACCTTGCAGGAAAGCGACCAGACCCTGCTTTCCGAGAACAACAAGGCGGAGCTGGAGCGGCAGGCCCCGAAACAAGGTGCGATGCAGCAGGAAACCGAGGAGATGGCCCGGCGCTTTGGCGAGATGAACCAGCAGAATCCCATGGTATCGCCGGAACTGTCGGCGAAAATGTCGCGCACCGGCCGCCACATGAAGCGGGCGGAGTCCAACCTCAAGGGCCACAGCGTGGAAAAAAGCATCGACGCGGAAAACCAGGCGCTCAAGGAACTTCAGGATGCCCGCAACCTGCTGAAGGAAATCAAGGACGCCAACAACGAAATGGCCCAGAACGGGCAAGAAAGCTCGACGCTCAAATTCGGCACCGGCCGCGCCCGCGACGCGCGGCGCGGAGGCTCCGCACGCATGCAGAAGGAACAGGTGGACCTTCCCTCGGAGGACGTTTACAAGGTGCCCAGCGAATTCCGCGAGGAGATCCTCAAGGCCATGAAGAAGGGCACGCCGAAGAGCTACGAGCGCATGGTGATGGAATATTACAAGGAGCTGGTGAAATGAAGCATCTGCTCGCCACCCTGCTGATTTTCGCCGGCCTCGTCTGCGCCCCTGCCCTTCCCCGGGCCGAGGAGGCGCCGCCCATGCCCGATTCGCTCTACCTCGGCCAGCGCCTGCTCGAAGACTGGCAAGTGCAAGAAGCGGACGCTCTGGCCGAGGACCTCGTCCGGCACTATCCCAACTCGGGCGACACGAACTTGCTGAAAGCCCGGGTGGAGTTTTTCAAAGGCAACTACGGCTACGCCACGAAACTTCTCGAACGCATCGACGATAAAAGCCCGCAGGTCAAGGAGCTGAAGGACCTGGCCGAGGCAACGCGCCAGGCCGCGGAACCCCTCATCTCGCGCGAGACGGCGCATTTCATCTTCCGCTTCGTCGACGGGCCGGACCGCGTTCTTCTTCCCTTCGCCGAGGAAGTCATGGAGCGCTCCTACGAAAGGCTGGGGGAGCTGTTCGGCTACCGGCCGCAGGAGAAGGTCCTCATCGAGTTTTACCCCAACCGGACATCGCTCGCGCAGATTTCCCCCCTCACCCTGCAGGACATCGTCACCTCCGGCACGGTGGCGCTGTGCAAATACAACCGCATCATGATGATCACCCCCGCCTCGCTGGTGCGGGGCTACAACTGGATGGACACGCTGAGCCACGAGTACATCCACTACCTGCTCACCCGCAAGAGCCGCAACAACGTGCCCCTGTGGCTGCACGAAGGCATCGCCAAACATTTCGAAACCTACTGGCGCGAGGGCGACGGCGCGCTGGAACCGGTGATGGAATCTATATTAGCGGGCGGCCTGGCCAACGATTACCTCATCCCCCTCGAAAGCATGATGCCCTCGTTCGCCAAGCTGAAAACCGCCGAGGACGTGCAGCTCGCCTACGCCCAGGTGGCGACCATGGCCGGCTACATGCAGGATAAACACGGCGCGGACCTCTTCGCCGAACTCCTCGAGGACCTGGCGCACGGCGGTGAATTCGGAGCCGCTCTGGAAAAACGTCTCGGCATGAGCCTGCCCGCTTTTCAGGACGCCTGGAAACAGGCCATGCAAGACAGGGAGATGAAGGTCATCCCCGGCATTCAGGCGCTCACCCCCCGGTTCAAGGACGCGGACAAGGAAGAAAGCACGCAGAAGGAATACACCGAGGTGGGCTCGAAACGCAGCCAGGACCTGACCTTTCTGGGCGATATCCTGAAATCGCGCAACCTCCTCAAAGCCGCCATCCAGGAATACCAGAAGGCGCACGAGGAAACCGGGACGCGCTCGCCGGTGCTGTTCAACAAGCTGGGCGGCACTTACCTGCTCGTCAAGGAATACAACCAGGCCGAAACGGTGCTGAAGACCACCCTGCAAGACTACCCGAGCTTCCACACCACCCTCACCAACCTGGGAGAGCTGTATTACGAAACCGGGCGCTACGACAGCGCGCGCAACTATTTCGAGCAGGCGGTGCGCATCAACCCCTTCAACCCCTTCGTCCACCAACGGCTGATTCTCATCTACTCCAAACTCGGCCTGAAGCGGGAAATGCAGTACCAGAACGAACTGTACAGCTTCATCCAGTGAAGCCTCCGGCCACGTCCCTCATCACCTGACCGCACTGCGGCCATCGGGAAAGGGCAACCCTGCCCACCGGGCACTGTCAATATTTTTACGATTGCAAGGGGTGCGGCCTCGTCCTCAAGGCCAGGAAAGGGGATTGCTGCGTGTACTGCTCGTACGGTTCGGCGCCGTGCCCATCGGCCTGCAAGCGCCGTTTTCGCGGCGGGCGTTTCAGCCCACCAGGTCCTTCGTCGTCACCAGGCCGACGACCCGGCCCTCGCGGGTGATCGCCAGGTGCTTCACCTTGTGGCGGGCCATGTACTCGTGCGCGTCGCCCGCGGTCAGGTAATGATCCATCGAATGAAGCGGCGACGACATCACCTCGGTCAGGGGGGTGGCCGCCGCGTCGAGCCCGCGCGCGAGAACCCGGCTCACCAGATCCGTCCTTGTTACGATGCCCGCGTAAACTCCATCCACACGGACGAGGACCGAGCTGATGCGCCTCTCGGCCATGGTCTTCGCCGCATCCACCGCCGAGGCCGTGCCCTCGAGGCAAGCCACCGGCTCACTCATGTAATTCAATACCTCGTCCATATCGATCCTCCAAAGTCCGCCACGAAGGGCTGAAAAAACGTGCGCGCGTGCAAAATTCGCCCCATCCTACAAGAATTGCGGGCCCCTGCCAATGCTTTTCGGCGGCCCCGCCGCCTTCCTTGAACCGAAGGACAAACGGCTGTATTTATTTCCCGCGAGCGGTTAGAATAAACAAAAAGCGAACCTTGCGGCAAAGGGCCTCAAGGCCCGCGCCCGCCTTAAACGGCGCGGCGCAAGACCCCACGCACCCAACGAGCACGAACCCATGAACGATCTGGAACTCGCCAAAGAACTGCTGGAGGCCAAGGGAAAAATCCTCCGCGAAATACGTAAAATCATCGTCGGCCAGGACGAGGTGATCGAAGACCTTCTCGTCGCCCTGTTTTCCCGCGGCCACTGCCTGTTCGTCGGCGTGCCCGGCCTCGCCAAAACCCTGCTGGTGAGCACCCTCGCCCGCGTGCTCGACCTTCAGTTCAACCGCATCCAGTTCACGCCGGACCTCATGCCGTCGGACATCACCGGCACCGACATCCTGCACGAAGACCAGGCGACCGGCAAGCGCGGCTTCCGCTTCATCAAAGGCCCCGTGTTCGCCAACATCATCCTCGCCGACGAAATCAACCGCACGCCGCCGAAAACCCAGGCGGCCCTGCTGCAGGCCATGCAGGAACACCAGGTGACCGTGGGCGGCAACACCTACCCGCTCGATCCGCCGTTCCTCGTTTTCGCCACCCAGAACCCCATCGAACACGAAGGCACCTACCCGCTGCCCGAAGCTCAGCTCGACCGCTTCATGTTCATCATCAACGTCGCCTACCCGACGCGGGAACAGGAAGTGCAGATCGCCATGGCCACCACCTCCGGCCACCACCCGGAGCTCGACGTCGTGCTCGACGCCGCGCGCGTGCAGCAGCTGCAGGACATGGTGCCGCGCGTGCCCGTGTCCGACCACGTCGCCCACTACGCGGTGGACCTCGTGCAAAGCACCCGGCCCCGGCAGAACGGCGCCGTCCCCGGCTTCGTCGAAGAATGGATCGACTGGGGCGCCGGCCCGCGCGCCAGCCAGTACCTCCTGCTCGGCGCGAAAGCCCGCGCCCTGATGGACAACCGCGTCGCCATCACCATCGACGACGTGAAGAGCGTCGCCCGCCAGGTGCTGGAGCACCGCCTCATCCTCAACTTCAAGGCCGAAGCGGAG
>QJZQ01000112.1 GCA_003246675.1 Nitrospirota bacterium
CAGGGCGCGCATGTCCACCTTTTTAGACAGGATCGACCGGGACATGCGGCGAAACGCGTTGGGCGAAATCGCCTCGTCGGAAAAGGTGAAGTAGCGGGTGTTGTACCGCTTGCCCAGGTAATCCAGGTCGTCGGCCACGCGGGATTCGTTTTCCTTGCGGTAAAACGAATCGTAGATGAAGCTGTGGGTGCAGAAAGTGCACTTGCCCCAGTAGCAGCCGCGGCTGGCCATGTAGGGCAGCACCGGGTAGGGCATCAGGTATTTATCGAGCGGCAGGCCGTCGAAATTGGGCCGGTGGAGCTGGTCGTAGGGGAGCGACTTCGCCTTCGGGTTGTGCACCACCCGCCCGCCTTTGAGGTGGATCAGGTTGGGCACGGTATCGAGGGGCCGCCCCTCCTTGAGGTGGGTCACCAGTTCATCGAGAGGGTGCTCGCCCTCGAACAGGATAATGCTGTCGAAAATCTCCGTGAACAGGGCTTCCTTGCCCTCGAGAATGTCGCTGTGGCGGGCGAAGACGCTGCCGCCGATGACGATGTGCAGACCGGGGTACCGCTTCTTCAGCAGCCGGGCCAGCGTCAGGCCCGGAATCACCTGGCCGACGTGGATGATGGATATGCCCACCAGCCCGTATTGCTCCCAGTCGACGGTGGGCAGCAGGTCCTCCTCGTACACTTCGATAAAGGGATTGCTCTGCCGGTCCTCGGTCGCGCTCAGGAGGCCCTCCAGGTGTTCTTCCGGGGTCCCCTTCATGAAATAGGATTCGAGATCGAGGCGGCTGGGGTGATGGGCGTAGGAAACCAGCTTCATGGCAATTTTCAGCGTGGTGTACGCCCGCTTGTACTCCGCGAACTGAAAAAAGCGCTCCTCGTCCCTGAGCACGCTTTTCGCGTCCTCCACTTCCTCAAGGATGGACTCCAGGAAAGCGCCGTCCGCCAGAATCTGCCGGTAAACCTCGTGCGCCTCCCGCTCGTCCACCGTGTAGGCGGGAATCGCCAGGCGGCGGCGGATTTTCTCCACCGCGCGCATCAGGTAAGCGCGGGATAAAAAGAGGTCGTAACTTTCTATATTAAAGTCGAACTGGTCGACCACGTGGCCTTTCGCTTCAAGGTAACCTTTGAGCGTCGGCAACGCCAGGTAGGGCTGGCTGGGAAACCATTGCGGCGGAAATACAAGTGCTGTTTTCATGGCCCCGCGAGTCGAAGGTTTTTCGGCAGGCCTCTTAAAAATCAGAAGAATCCCGTGGATGGCTCAAGCATAAACTCTCCCGCGGGACCCTGTCAACGAACCATTTCATCCGCACCGGACCGCCCGGAAAAAAATAAAAACCGCCCGCACCGAAAGCGGGTTAAGCCTTGTAAAAACGGGAGGATAATGACTTGACACCCTCGCATGTAAAAGATTATACTCCTATTCAATCCCAAAAGATTCGCAGAATTCATTGAATTTATTGCAATAATCGAAAGCGTTTGAATAGGAGGCAGTCCCTTGAGCGACCCGAAATCAGATAGCCCGCAACCGGAAGAAACCGAGGATACCGCGCAAGCGGCGTCTCAGGAAACCGTTGAGACCGATTCCCTTGCCGACTTGAGCGAACTTGAGAAAATCAAGCAGGAGCTGCTCAAGGAAAAGGAAAAGGCGGCCCAGGAACTCGAAGAAGGTGAAGAGGAAGAGGAAGATCTCCGCGAGGTCGATTACCTTCAGAAGCTCATCACCCTTTCCGTGCAGTTCGACCACCACGTGGGTGTTTACCTGATGGCGGCGTACATCGACTGCGGTTTGAAATACAACCACCAGCTGTCTGAAAGCTACACCGCTCAGATAACGACGATTCAGTCCTTCCTCCGCCTGCTGGAAAAGGTGGACGGGGTAACGCGCGAACTGGTGACCAAGGACTGCATCGTCAAGCTGCGTAACCTGATTCAGATGATTCACAAAAACCTCGTCAAGCCGCTGTACAAGGAAGTGGGCCTGATGAAGAAGAAACCCAATTCGGAAAACCTCGAGAACTTCAAGACCAACTGGAACGAGCGGTTGGGCGAACTCCAGAAAGCCTGCGATTTCGAGTATCAGGTTCTGGACTGCAAAGCCTTCATGGTGAAGTAACCGCGCCGGATGACCAGGCGTCCTCAGGCGGGAGGGCGGACGGATGGCGCAACAACTCCCGGCGCGCGGCGCTGCTTGCAGCGCCCCTGGGGCCGTGCGGCGGTTAAACGCCTCGCGTTCCTCGCGCCTGCCTCTCGATGGCCTGTCCACCTTGCCCCCCTGCTACAACCTTATTATAAGAGCCACCGTCAAGCGCGGCAGAAAATGAGGCTATGACCGAAGATATAAAAGAAGACGAGAGTACGGCGCACGCGGTGGACCTCCTCGAGCCGGGCGAACACCTGCCCGAGGAACAGCCCGCGAAGGTCGAGGTCGACCATTCCAAGCTTTTCATCTGGGTGGCGGATTCGGGCAACGACCGTATCCAGAAATTCGACGGCAACGGAAAATTCCTGCAGACCTTTGGCCGCTCCGGCGGTACGCGCCCGCCCTACAACGAAGGCGAATTCAAAACCCCCAGTGCGGTGGCCGTGGATGTGAACAACAACATCTGGGTGGCCGACACCGGTTGCCATCGCATCCAGAAATTCGACCCCGACACCGACTTCCTGTTTGAATTCGGCAAGGAGGGCTGGGGGCAGGAAAAATTCTACTGGCCCGAAGGCATCATCGCCGAGCCGATGGGCACCATCCTCGTGGCCGACACGTCGAACCACTGCGTCAAGCGCTACGATGACGATGGCGAGTTCCTGATGAGTTTCGGCCTGGCCGGGAATTTCGACGGTTTCCTCAAGTTCCCTACCGGCCTCGCCCTGGACAAGGAAGGCAACATCTACGTCGCCGACCGGGACAATCAGCGCATCCAGATTTTCAACGAAGACGGGCAGTTCCTGTCCAAATTCGGCGAATACGGTTTCGAAGCGGGGCGGCTCAACTTTCCCACCGGCCTCACGGTACGCAAGGACGGCACCCTGCTGGTGGTTGAAAAAAGTCAGAACCGTCTGCAAATCTTCGATCGAGAGGGGCACTCCCTGGGCACCGTCGGCGAGGCGGGCAAAAGGGACGGACAGTTCAATTGCCCCATGGCCGTGGTGGAAGACCCCTACGGCTTTGTGTTCGTTCTCGACACGCTCAACCAGAGAATCCAGAAATTCGATCCCGACCTCAACTTCGTCGCCAAGTGGGGCATCGTAGGCAAGGAGCCTGGGCAATTCCGCAATCCCGCGGGGCTGTGCCTCTCCTGGGATCCTGATTGGGCGCCCGAAGGGGACTGACCGGTTATAAACGCCGCTCCCTCTTCCCGCCCAACCCTGTCGAGTTCTGTTCAGAATGAAATATTTTCCGACGACATACCGGCGCTCCCCGTGGGCGGCCTTCCTGATTGTTTTCGCCGCGGGGCTGCTCGCCACCGCGCCGGTTCCCGGGCAGCAGGCCGCCGCATCGGATGACCTGTTCGACGGGCAGATCCTCTCCCTCAACGAACCCCAGGAACCGCTCCCGCCGTCCAACGATCCGCGTTTCGTCGACAACGGCGACGGCACCGTGAGCGACGTGCAGGAGCGGCTCATGTGGAAGCAGCAGGACTCTTATCAGGCGCTGAAAAAATGGCTCAACTGGAAGATGGCCGGGGACTACATCCTCAAACTGAATGAAGAAAAGTTTGCCGGGCACGATGATTGGCGCCTGCCCAGCCGCGAGGAGCTTAAGTCCCTTTACGAGGAAAAAAAGAGCATCCCCTGGAAATATTACTGGACCACCAACCAGGTGCACATGGACCCCATCTTCGGTTACACAAGCTGCTGCTTCTGGACCGGCGAAGTGCAAAACGAAACCTATGCCTGGACGTTCAATTTCATCCGCGGCAAGGCTTACCCCAGCCCACGCGAGGGCCCGGGCCTGTCGCTTTCCGCCATCCGCCCGGTGCGCGGCCTGAAGGCGGCCACGGCGGCGGAGGCGCAGCAATGACAGGGGCTTGCCAGGCAAACCCGCAGGCAATGCAGCGGCCGGGAATTTTAAACGATCAACCGTGGTGTATCGCATGAGCGACGAAGAAAAAAATCACGACCCCGCCGAAGCCGAAGAGACTCCCGGCGCCGACCCCTCGGCCACAGATGCCTTGCCGGAAGAAGAGGCCACAGGCCTCGCAGAAGGGGGCGGCGAGGAAGAGTACGATGAGGAGGAAGGCGAGCAGGAAGAGGTCGAATTCGACCTCGAAGCCCAGATCGAGGAATTCCGCCGGCAAATAGAAGAAGAACCCGGGAACGCGGTTCACCACTACAACCTTGGCGAAGCTCTCACGGAGCTTGGCCAGCAGGAAGAGGCCCTGGAGGAGTTCGCCCGCGCCCTCGAACTCGACGAAGACCACGAATACAGCGCTATCGTCCATTTCGCGCGCGGCGAACTGTATTTCCAGAAAACCATTTCAGGAATCCAGGGGACCGTGGTGCGCAGCTCGGTGGGCCTGCATTCGGCACACAAACCGGGCGCGTCCATCACCGATGTGGACGATGAGGACTACGCGGGCCCCATCGCGGAATTTGAAGCGGCCCTTCGGCACATGAACACCCTGAAAGCCGATGAGGACATCGCCGAATATCTGAGTAAAAACGTCCCGCAGCGCATCGCGGACACCTATTACAAGTGGGGTTCGGATCTCATCGACAAATCCCGGCAAATTCGTCATTACGGCGACGAAATCAAGGACGTGAAAGTCGCCCTCAAGCTCCTGAAGAAAACGCTGGAAATAGACCCCAGCCATTCGCAGGCCAACCTGATGGTCAAGTACGCCAAGAAAATGCTGCAGGAAGGCTGGAAGGCCTACGATGAATACGGCTTCGAGGCGAAGTCCATCCAGGGTCAGGGGTGAAGGCCCTCCAACTCGCCCAAACCAGGACCTAATTTAAGGAAGCTCCATGGCAAACATCGAAGAATTGGTCAATGATCACCTGAGCCCCGACGGCCAGGTCCTCAACCTGAAAGCCAAATACATCCGGGAAATCGGCGCGCGCGCGCTGGCCCAGTGCGAGAAACTGAGCAACCTGCGGGCTCTCGACCTGTCGCAGAACAACATCGGCGACGACGGGGTCAAGGCGATCACCGAATCCCCCCTCTTTTCCAACCTGAGGACCCTCAATCTCGCCTCCAACGGCATCGGCGATGAAGGCGCGCGCCACCTGGCCAACGCTAAATACCTGAAAAACCTGCGCAGCATTCAGCTCGTGATCAACGACATCACCGAAGAAGGAGAAAAAACTCTGATCAATTCCACCAGCCTCACGAAACTGACGTCCCTCAAATTCCGGGTCTGAGGCGCCCGCCGCGGCCCCTTAAAGACAGCGCGAAAAGCCCGCCGAAGCCCTTTCAAAAAAAGAGTTTCCATCAATCTCATGAAACTAAAGGTTTTAATTTGAGGGGCAAGACCGGCGGGAATTAAAAACTTGACTTCCCGTGGCCCTTTTGATATTTTCAATCGATCCTGGAAAAGCCGGTGGGGCCAGGTTTTATCTATTTGACCATAAAATTCTTAAAGTCCGGAATTTTGAAATACAGCCAGTCGGGATTAGAAGTACCGTTGGAGGTGGTAAAGTTTTAGTTGGCAAGGAGAAGCAAGGAATACTTGGTGAGTTATTTTTTCCTTTTTAAAATCCGCTTTGAAAGGGGGAGCATCATGAGAAGGACGGCATTCAGCTTGGTAACTGGTTTGACATTTTTTGCATTTGCTGCTGTATCCAGCGCGAACATCGTCGAGATTGCGCCTGGCGAGCAAGGTTCCTGCGAGAACGCTTCCTGGGTTGTTTACAACCTGAGCGAAACCGAGGAAACCAACATCGAATTCGACATTGGCCCCTACGCTTACGCATGGGAAAAGGTTCACACGGCGACTCTCGCACCCGGTGGGTATGAGACCAACGCCATGGCGGCCAAGACCACCGTCACCAACAAGGGCCCGGGACGGGTTTCCCTGAACTGCCAGCGCCAAAGGTTCGACCGGCATGACTGGAAGATCGACGCTGGTTCTGGTAAGACCTATCAGGGTGACTACCACCTGGATCACACGACGCCCGGCACCTACCTCGAGCCCGGCCTTGGATTGCCCCAGGGCACGGAGCGCGGTATCGGCGCTGTTATGGGTGACAGGTCTGAAGGAAATCGATAAGTTTTAAAGATCGCATCGATTCTAGAGCTGGGAGGCGAAAGCCTCCCAGCTTTTTTTTTGCTTTTCAACGGAAGATACGATTAAAATCTTTCCATGCAGCCTTTGACATGGAGAATATCATGACTGACACCCGGTTCGTCGATAATGGCGATGGCACCATTACCGATACCCTGACCCAGCTGATGTGGATGAAGAACGATTCCTATCTGGATCTCAAAAAATTCGTCACCTACCCCCAGGCCCTCAAATACCTGGACCGGAAAAATCAGGAACAGTTCGCGGGACACAGCGATTGGCGCCTGCCCCACAAGCGCGAAGCGCATAGCCTGTTCGAATTAACCAAAAAACTGCGGGACAAATACGATATGGACATCCACATTGATCCGATCTTTGGCCCCGGCTGCGGTTTCGATACCTGGACCAGCAACACCCGCGGTAAAATCACCGCTTACGTTTATTCATTCAACAGCGGTTCGGGGGGGCACAAGGAAGTCGAGGATATGCTCAACAGCAGTGCCCGGCTGGTTAGAGGCGAACTGGACACGTCCCGCATTCAGATCGGCAAGGTGCCGGAAGTGAGGGATAGAATTACCCAGGGCGGAGGGTGGAGATAGCCGGGTCGGCCAGGCCTTCACAGGCGGCGCAAATCCGCTTCGGGGCGGGGCATTCATTGCTTCCAGGCGGGCGAAGGCAAGGGGGAATTTATCTTGATAAATCGCTTCCCCGGTGTTAGATTTAATTTAAATCCAAGCAGTTATGCTATTCTCGTTTTTTGTGGAGAACACCTGACCTCCACTCATTCATTCAGGGGACCGAGGCAGTCCCAGGTTCCCCTTCTCGCTTCTCTGTAAACGGGGGAAGCGGTTCCAGCGAGTGAATGAACGGGCGTTCCGGTGTTTTTTTTTATAAATTTTCAATCTCGATGGGGCCCGGATTTGAGCCAGGAAAACAAACATTTCATAGTCAACGGCAACGGCACGGTGACTGACCCGGATGAAGACCTGATGTGGACGCTCAAGGACTCCCGGCAGAATCTCGGAAAATGGCTCAACTGGGATGAGGCGAACGCCTACGCGAAGGCCTGCAATGAACAGAACCACCTGGGCTATAACGATTGGCGCCTGCCCACAAAAAGTGAAGTGAGGTCGCTTTTCAAGCATGCGGGCGAATACCGCGAAATCTTTCTCAACCAGCCCAGGAAGCCCGTCCGCTCCGTCGCCAACTACCAGCCCGGCGGTGAAACCAGCGTGTGGACCTCGGAAACCCGGTACGACTCGTACGCCTGGAAATGTTATTTCCCCGCGGGCCGGGAAATCTGCGTCGAGCAGTCGGTCTCGACCACGGGAACATCGGTCCGTCTGGTTCGAGACGCCGAGGATTGATTTTCATGGAGAGCCGGCAGCAACGAGAGGCCTCCATTTCGGAGATTAAGCATGGGAGATGAAAAAGATCTGGACCTCGATGATGAGGAAATGAAGGATCATGCCGATTTCAGCCCGGGCGGCTTCGAGGACGAGATCCACCCCTCGGAAGACTGGATCGGAGATGAAGAGTGGGGCGATGAGGATGAGGAGGATGAAGAGCTTCTCGAGGAAGAGGTCCCCACTTTCATCGACAACGGCGATGGAACCGTGAGCGATACCCGCAACAACCTGGTGTGGAAGCAATCGGACTCGTATGCCGATTTCGGCTACGGTATCACCTGGTTCGAGGCGCACGATTACTGCGAATCGCTGAACGAGAAAAAATTCGCGGGATACGATGACTGGCGGCTGCCGAGCACCGAGGATGCCAAGCTGCTTTTTTCATTCACCAAAACCAATTACGACAAGGACGGCGCCGAGGTGCACATCGACTCTGCGTTCGCCCCCGACGGCGGGCACAACACCTGGACGTACGACGAAAAGCCCGATTATCCACAATACGCGCAAAAGTTCAGTTACGTGACCGGCAACGACGTGTGGGAACACAAGGACAACGAATACTCCCATGTGCGCGTGGTCCGCGATGTCATCAAGGACGACTGGGAGCCTGAATGGCGCAAGGATTCGAAAAAATTTGAGCGCTGATTTCTTATGAGCCATTACATCATTTTTGGAAAAGACGATTGCCCGCATACCCAGAAGGCACGGGCGGACTTTTTGAAACAGCACAAGTCCTTCATCTATGTTAATGTGGAAACCAACCCTCAGGGTCTGAAGAAACTCCTGGAATACACCGACGGCCAGCACATCGTTCCCGTGATTGTCAATGTCGACGAGGGCAACGCGGAGATCGGCTACACGGGGGATTGACTCCCCGCCGCTGAATGCGGGCCCGAAGGACTTCCTTTGATTTTTTCGAGCGAGAGAAAATGAGCGATCAGCAATTACCGCAAAAAAGCAGCGATCAGCAGCTGGGGCAAAAAAAGGACGACACGCCCAAGCGGTTTATCGAAAAGGGGCCGCATGTCATTTATGACACAAAGACGCGGATCTTCTGGATGAAAAAGGATTCCTGGCAGGACAAAGGCAAATTTTTCAACTGGCACGAAGCCCGCGATTATGCGGACAATAAAAATATCCGCAAGATCGGCGGTTTCAACGACTGGGTGCTTCCCGGCCTGCAGGAGGCCTCCTCGCTGTACGACGAGAGCCAGGAGAACCCGGGCAAGGGGGGCGTGACCCTCCACCTGGACCCCGTTTTCCCCGAAGGAGCTTTCAAGGCGCATTGGCTCAAGGGCGACACCTCCACCCGCCGGCCGCGGTTCGATTATTCCCAGGGCAAGGAATCCTCCGCCGATGAATACAGCTTCGGCGCGGTGCGGCTTTGCAGGAAAGACGCCGTGGTCGACAACCAGCGCCCACCCAGGCGAAACTAGCTTCCCGAAAGCATCATGACAAAAAATTCCAACAGCAAGCGGTTCATAGACAACGGCGACGGCACAGTGACCGACAGCCTCCACGGTCATATGTGGATGAAGGGCGACTCGTGGAACGAGCTTGGCCGCCAGATCACCTGGCACGAGAGTCAGGATTACGTCCGCCAGGTGAACGAGAAGAAGTTCGCCGGACACGACAACTGGCACATTCCCACGGCCTCGGAAGCACGGCTGCTCTTCGTCAGCGACGTCACCAATGTCGATATGGAAGGAGCCGAGGTTCACCTCGACCCTGTTTTCTCCCCCAACGGGGGCTTCACGACCTGGACGAGCGAAACCCGCGGCGCCAAGGCCGCGATGGGGTATGACCTGAGGTCGGCCTACGAGTTCTGGCTGGCCAAGGAGAACGACGGTTTTCCAAGCGCTGTCAGGCTGGTCCGAACACCGAGCAAAGAAAGCAGGCCGGAGGGCTACGCTCGTTTCGTCAACAATGGCGACGGCACGGTGACCGACAGCGAACTGGGCCTCATGTGGAAGGCGGACGACTCTTATCTGGACCTGGACAAATGGGTTTCCTGGGCCGAGGCGAAAAGTTATATCGGGGACCTGCGGCGAAAGAGTTTTGCCGGTCACAATGACTGGAGAATGCCCACCCGCAAAGAGGCTCAGTCGATTTACGACCCCTCCCGCCCCGTCACCGACAAGTACGGCGATGTGGTTTACCTGGTCGAGGGATTCCCCCCCGGCTCGGGCCTCACCACCTGGACTAAGACCCTGAATAAAACCGACAAGTCCCTCGTCGTCCGTTTTCACTATTACAATGGCGACTTCAAGTGGCACAAGATGGGGTTGAGGAGCCACGGGGTCCGACCGGTACGAGATATCAAGAAAACTGCTTCCGATACGGAATAAGGCTTCGAGCCTTCACTTGAGCCAAAGGATCATGAAACATCCATCGATGCAGGAAAAACTTCCCGATTTGAAAGCGGGGCAGGACGAAACCGTTATCGACGCCGAGCGCCGCCTGCAATGGATGCAGAAGGACACCTGGCAGATGACCGGCAAATGGATGAACTGGGTGCAGGTGAGGGATTTTGCGGAACAGATGAACCAGCGGAAATTCGCGGGATTCGCCAACTGGCGGCTGCCCTCGGTGGCGGACATCAAAACCCTGTACGATAAGAGCCAGACCAATAAGGACCATATGGGGACAGAGGTGCCCCACTCGGAGAATTATCCGGCGGGCTTCTGCTTTCTTTGCTGGACCAGCGATGTTCGCAATAAACTCCAGGTGGCGCGCTTTGGCTTCCGCAAGGGCGTCATTATGTTCGACGATATTTACCGCACTTCGCGCGGAGCCACCCGGTTGGTCCGGGACATGGAAAAGAGCGAGGCCTGACCCGCGCGGACAACACAGGTACAGTGTGAACATGGATCAAATTAAAAATTACAAGGACAACGGCGACGGCACGGTGACCGACCATGAATCCGGGCTGATGTGGAAGCAGAACGACTCCTACCAGGATACCAGCAAATGGCTCAACTGGTTCGAGGCGCAGGAGTATATCCGCAACCTCAACAATAAAAAGTTCGGCGGGTTCACCAACTGGCGCATGCCAACCCTCGAAGAAGCCGAGGGCCTCCACAGCGAGGACGAGTTCATTCGCGATGCCGACCGTCTGGAAATTTATATCCCTTCGGCCTTTTCCCCGGGGGGAGGCAATACCTGCTGGACTTCGGACCAGCGGCCGCACAATACGGCTGTGGTGTTTTATTACCGCTACGGTTTCCCCAACCTTGCCAACAAAGAGGGAATCACCAAGGATTCCATCCGCGCGGTGCGCAATGTGAGCGGGGAGATGCCTTTGCCGCCCAGAGATCAGAGCGGCCTGTCGTCCGGAAGGTATACGAGCTGATCGTCGATTAACATATTGGATGTTTTGCGGAAAGGAGGCGTCCCATCGAATCGTACTGGGTAATCAATAAGCAGGAAAGCGAAGCCTCGGTCATGACGTACCGGTTCGAGGAAGAAGACTTCAAGCACACCTATGTGCTGGAAGACTACTATTGCACGAACCCCTTTTGCGACTGCAATCACGTGACCCTGTCTTTCACGGACCAGGAAAATCCGGAAAACAGGATCGCGTTTCTCATGAACTTCAATAAAACGTCGAGCACCCTGCCCAACCAGCCGAAAATGAGCAAGGTGCAGGCTGAGATCGTCAAGGGGTTCGTCAAGGACTTCCCCGACCCGCTGCTGGTTCTGTTCAAGCAGCGATACATGGAGGCCAAGGCCTACGGCGAAAAGAACCCCATGTCTTACCTGGTTTTCGAGCCGGGCCGCTATGTCAATTACGTCGAGATGTTTCCCAGAAACCAGGAGATGCTCGACTTTTCCTACGGCAATGATAAATTTTTTGTCGAGGATTCCTACGATATCGACCCAAGAAACGACAATAAAGACATCAGGACAATGGTCTACAAGCTGGAACTGGACAACCAGAAGCAGGCCCCCGTTTTCACCTACACGTATTATTTCAATGAAAGCGCGCGGGAAAAGGAAGACGCCAGACTCCAGCCCACCGAGAATGACATGGTGATGGCCCTCAATGAGCACATCCCCAATCTTTACGATATTCTCAAGGAGCGGTACCGCAGGGCAAAAAAGATCGGCGAGGAGCTCATCAAGGCCGCACCCACCAAGGTTTGGAGCAGCGCCAAGATAGGCCCGAATGACCCCTGCCCCTGCGGTTCCGGGAAGAAGTTCAAGAAGTGCTGCCAGGAAAGGCCGAACTGAGCCCGCCTTGCGCCCCCTGCCGGAGTTCCCGCCGGGGCGGCGGGTTCGCCCTTTTGAATCAACCCTGAAATCCGGACGAACCGATATGGCTACCGATAAGAAAGAAAAAAGAGTAAAGAAGGTTCAGGCCAGGCATATCCTGGTGGGAACCAAGGAAAAAGCGGAGGAACTGAAAAAGAAAATCGACGACGGCGAAGATTTTTCCAAGCTCGCCGAGGAACACAGCGAGTGCCCCTCCAAGAAACGCGGGGGGGATCTGGGCTGGTTTGGCAAGGGGGCCATGGTGCGGCCCTTCGAGGTCGCCGCGTTCACCGCCGAGGAAGGCGAGGTGGTTGGGCCGGTGAAAACCGAATTCGGCTGGCACCTTATTTATGTCTACGAAGTCCAGGCCGACGCGAACCCCGATGCCGGCCCCCCCACCGGCGATGAAGACGCCGACGAGGCCACGCTGAGGACCGTCGCAGAAAACTACGCGCATGAGTTCATGATGCTCGGCTACACCAGCAAGAAGGTGCTCAGCCTGTTCACCAGCCCACACTTTAAATCGGCCAACGCGGTTTACAATATTCTTGGCGCCGACGCGATCAACGCCATCATCGCGCAGGTGTTCGGACAAAAAATCGAAACCCCTGAGGCCAAGGATCCGCCCGCCTAAGGGCGGCGGGGCCCTTTGCAGTCGTAGCGGCCCCGCCCCTCAATCCTTCCTATCCTACCCCACACACGGTCGCGGCGGGTTTGTTACAGCGTGACGCTATGCACGTTCAGGATGTTCGCGGTCTTCCTCAACTCCTCCAGCGTCTGATCGCTCGGGGGTGAGTCGATATTAAGAATGGCCATTGCCTCGGCCTTCTCTTTCAATCGCCCGAGATGAAACCCCGCGATATTGATGTTGTTTTTCCCCAGGGTATTGCCCAGGTTGCCGATGACGCCGGGGACATCCATGTTGTTGAGCACCAGCATGTTTTTAGACAGCACGGCTTCGAAATGAAAGTCGTTGACACGAACCACGCGTGAGTCGCCTTTTCCAAAAATACTCCCGGTCAGGCTGTGAGTTCCTTTGTCGGTGGTCACTTTCACCTGCAGGGTGCTGGTGTATTCGTGCGCTTCGCTGCTTTTGGTCTCCAGAATCTCCACGCCTCTTTCCTTCGCGATGAAGGGGGCATTGACCATATTGATGCCGTCGATGGAGCGGCTGAGAAACCCTTTCAGGACGGAAATCGTGATCGGCTCCACGTTGGCCGAAGCCACTTCGCCGTTGTAATTGATGGCGATCTTTTTCGCGGCTCCCTCGCTCACCTGCGAAAGGAACGAGCCCAAATCCTGCCCCAGACGCAGATAAGGCTGGATCTGTTTCAGGGTTTCGGCGTCGATGGAGGGCACGTTGACGGCGTTTCGCACGTTGCCATTTTTCAGGTAGTCGAGCACCTGGTCACAAATGGCCAGGGCCACTTTCTCCTGCGCTTCTTCGGTAGACGCGCCGAGGTGGGGCGTGCAGATGATTTCCGCCACGCCCAGCAAGGGGCTGTCGGGTGAGACGGGTTCCTTGGAGTAAACGTCGAGCGCGGCCTGGGCCACCTTCCCGGAGGACACGGCTTCCACCAGCGCTTCTTCATCAATCAAGGTGCCGCGAGCGCAGTTGACAATCCGCACGCCCGTCTTCATGGAGTCAAACTCCTCCTTGCCCAGGAGGGGCTTGCCGGGAAGCCCCGGCGTATGCAGGCTGATGTAGTCGGAACGTGCGAGCAATTCCTTAAGTTCCACGGTTTCGACACCCACCTTTTCCGCGTGCTCTTTGGAAATATAGGGGTCGTAAACGATGATTTTCATGTGGAAGCCCTTGGCGCGTTCAGCGACAACGGTGCCGATTCGCCCCAGGCCCACGATGCCGAGGGTTTTTTCATAAAGCTCCACGCCCATGAATTTTTTAGGCGCCCACTCCTTGCCCTTCACCGATTGGTTGGCTTGGGGAATATTTCTCGACATGGACAGCATGAGTGCCATGGCGTGCTCGCCGGTGGTGATGACATTTCCATCGGGAGCATTCATCACGATGATGCCTTTTTTACCCGCGGCGGCCACGTCGATATTGTCCACACCGATGCCCGCCCTTCCCACCACCTTCAGGTTGGTCGCGGCTTCAATCACATCAGCGGTGACCTTGGTAGCGCTGCGCACGAGCAGCCCGTCGTATTGCGGGATCACCGCGATCAACTCTTCCTTGGACATTCCGGTTTTCACATCGACCTCAAAACCGGATTCCTTTTTAAGGATCTCCACGCCCGCGAGCGAGAGGTTATCCGATACCAGTATTTTCATCCTTCAACTCCCATTGATGATTGAATCGATCCCGGCCCGAGGGGATGCCCCGCCTGGGGAAACCCGGCCACCGGCGCCTGCCCCTTCCTAGTAGCCTTCCATGAGCACTTCCTGGGCGGCGGCCACACCGCGGCCAAACTCCACCTTCGCTCCCATTTTCTTAAGAGCCATTTCCAGGGCTGAAATGGCAATCACCACGTCGAAGGTGTCCACATAGCCCAGGTGGGCGATACGCAGAACCTTTCCCTTCCATTGATCCTGCCCACCGGCCAGCGTCACACCGAATTCGTCGCGAATCATCTTGACCAGTTTCCCGCCATCGACTCCTTCGGGGACGAACACGCCGGTGGCGCTGTCGGCCGGGCAATCCGGGGCGACCATCTTCAGGCCCATGGCCTGGGTGGCCGCACGGGTGGCGCGGGCCAGCCGGTTGTGCCGCGCAAACACGTTTTCCAGACCTTCTTCCTTGATGCTTTTGAGAACCGCGCGCAGGCCGATGATGAGGGACACCGCCGGGGTGTACGCCGAGGTCTTGTCGGCCAGGTTCTTCTTCTCTTTTTTAAAGTCGAAATAAAAGCGCGGACAAGTGGACTTTTCGTTGAACTTCATGGCCTTCTTACTCAGGCCGACAAGGGCCAGGCCCGGCGGCAGCTCCAGCGCCTTCTGGGAACCGGTGATCAGCGCGTCGATGCCCCATTCGTCCATGGGCAGGTTGAACACGCCCAGACCGGTGATGGCGTCCACCACGAGAAGCAGGTCGTCCCGGTCGCGCGTCAGGCGCGACAGGGCCTCGATGGGATGGGCCGCCGTCGTCGAAGTCTCCGACGCCTGCACGAGAATGCCGCGGATGTCCTTTTCTTTTTCGAGGAGGGCCTCCACCGCTTTGGGGTCCACCGCGGTTCCCCATTCCACCTTGATCTCAACCACCTTCAGCCCGTAAGCCTCGGAAATTTTCCCCCAGCGCTCACCAAACTTTCCGCCATTGACGACCAGGACCTTGTCTCCCGGAGAAAACAGGTTGGTGATGCAGCCCTCCATGCCCCCTGTACCGGTGGAGGCGAGGATCAACACATCCTGCTGGGTCTGAAACAGGTATTTGGCATCCTCGGCGGCTTCGGCGAAGATGGCGCTGAATTGCGGCGTTCGATGATGCAGCATGGGCTGCGCCATCTCGAGAGCGACGGTTTCCGGAACGGGCGTAGGCCCGGGTGCGAGCAAATATCGTTTTTTCATCCTTGCGGTCCTGTGAGTTGAGTTTTAACTGATGCGTCCCTGCCGCCGGCACAGCCAACGCAGGGGCGATTTGTCGTTCATGATCTTCCTCCTGACATGCGCCGGAAGCCCCGGCCGGATCGTGCGCGGCCTGGGATCAAAAATCCTTACCGTCATGGAGGATATTGTCTAAATTGAATACGCCTGGCTTAAGAGACGCTCATCGGGAATTCGGGAAAATGAGCCGCGCCATCCGATAGAACCCGGCCCTCGAACCTCCCCGCGCGTGCGGGCTTTTAAGGGGATGGAGGGATGAGGATCACGCCGCGCGGCCCCGAACCGATTCGGTCCCGGTTTCGCAAAAAACCGTTCTCAAAACCCCGGCGGAATAAAAACGAAGCCCCGGCGCCGGGGCTTTTGAGTCTCAGCAAAGATCAATATTTATAATGTAATTTTTGGATAAAATCCAATTTTTTTATCATCTGGCGGGTGAAATTCGCGGAAGTTTTACTCGCTGCGGCCCCCGGACGCATCACAGGGACAAGCATTTCAGCCTGCTACGGCCGGCACCCTGAGAGCGAAAAATGTTGAGACGTTGGGAGTAGAAAAGGGGGGCACAAGCCCGAGGGGGAGAGACTATTAAGGAACCCGCGGCTCAGCCTGTCTTCTTGGAGTCGGAACCCTTGGTAGAGGCTTCTTCGTCTTCATCAGGGTCGAAATCCAGGTCCAGCTCATCCAGAATCGATGGGGTTTCCTGAGGTTCTTCTTCGGCAACGGGCTCGCCCTGCGGTTCGTTGAGTTCGACCCTCACACCGGTGTCGCGGTCATCCTCCGCCGAGTCCTCCTGCGGGACGGCAAATTCCGCATCCAGCCCTTCGAAACCCAAACCTTCGACTTCGATTTCGCCGAGGTCGATTTCATCCAGCTCCTCTTCCTCGTTATAAATCTGCGAAGGGATTTCAAAGCCAAACGCATGCGTACTGGCCGCAGGGCCTTTCCTGGCGCTATCCTCTACGTTGCCTGCACCGCTGGCACTGGTGACGAAGGCCTCGGAGAGATCCAGATCAAAATCCCCCTCCGCATTGAACACAGGGTGGACCACCTGCCCCGGAGGAGTCAGGTAGCTTTCCTCCTGCGCCTCGGTTTCCGCGCTCAAGGGGGTAGGCAGTTCGTACGAGAAGCCATCATCCGCCTGCGGGAAAATGGTGAACGGCTTTTCTTCATTGCGCGATTTTTTGCGCAGCGAACGGGCCTTGTCCGCCTTTCCGACCACGGCGCCACAGTTCTCGCATTTCTTTAGCGCTTTAAAGCTAATGTAACCACATCGCGTACACCTCATATTTTGAAAATAGTATAAAAAGCAACTAAGGTCAAGAATAATAAATGATTAGGTGGTCTCTTCGTGCGGGTTTCCGGCGCCCTGCCGGTGCCTTCAAACCGGCCTCGCGGCATAAAGCTCATAGCCCCGGGGAAGGACTTATTCTCCGGGGCGGGAAATCCCGGCTCGCGAAATGCACTGTTTTTTTGGCGGATAACAATTGACGGACTTATTATATCTGATAGAATCGATCCATCTTCCTTAGCCATGCAGTCTAATTAAAAGCCCGTTGCCGGGACAGGTGTCAGCGTTCGCTACGCTTGGGGAAAGTTATGTTTGCCTGGGATCTTAAAAAGCTCAACCGCTTGCGCCATGCGGTTCAATTCAAATTGGGCGAGTGGGCGTTTCCCCTTCTGGAACCTGTCTTCCGCTTCGTCGAGAACCGGGACTCGATGGTTAAAAAGTACTTCGAACTCGCCCTGCATCACCTCGAGCAGCGAAGAACCGGCATGGCCTTGCTGAACCTGAATATGACGCTCAGCCTCAAGCCCAATCACTTTCTCGCCCGTGTTTACCGGGGCCGCGTGTTCGTTCTTGAAGGCCGCACTCTCCTGGCTTCTGAAGACTATATCAAGGCGCACATGGTCAACCGCTTCCGCTTCATCCACTATGGCCTGTACCGGGAATATTTCAAGTCGATGAAGAAGGAAAATCTTGATCCGGGGCCCAGAGAGGCCTGGGACTTCAACCAGGTTTTTGAAGCCCTCAGGCAAACCCACGATCACATCTCCCGGGAGGCTTCCAAGGTGAAGGGCCGAAGCGCCACCGAGCCGATCCTCTCAAGGAGCTCGTGGGAAGATGAGGAAAGCCTGCTCAATATCGAAGTGCTGAGCCATGAAGAGCAGGACAAGTTCGAAGCCATGGGGCCGATCACTCAGTCCGAGGTCGAAGTCATCGACTGGGACAAGCTGATCCGCGATCTCTCTTCCTGACCCCCGGAAAGTTTTCACTTATTCCCCGCCCCCCGGACAGCACGAAACCCCCGAGCAATTAACATTTCAACAAGTTACCCCTAAGGTTTTTGTTTATTTTTGCAATATTTAGTGGTACATTTATGGTCCTACTACCCTATGTGGTAGTTCATTTAGGGTTAATTCATCCTGATTGACTCGCAGGGCGGTACCGGGCAACGCTAATCCTGGCGGCTTCCTGCCTCGTCATGTTCATCTCTTTTGGGTCAGGCGGACCGGGCACGGGGCGGATTTTGTGCTCCTCGCTGCAATAAACAGAAAATCACTGCGTGGGCCTGAAGACGTTTTCAGGGCAGCCGCAGTATAGGGTAATGTATTCGGGGGGGTGTCCAACACCCAGACCGGGAGCCTTGGTGGGCTCCCGGTTTTTTTTTTGCCGTGAGCTTCGGCAAGCACCCGTCCAGGCTGCGGCCGATGGGAGGGGCTGGCCGCCCTGAAGGGTGAGTTTTG
>QJZQ01000196.1 GCA_003246675.1 Nitrospirota bacterium
GGCGGTGCCATGAGTTTCGAAGTCCAGGGAAGTGGGAACTTGAATCGAATGGAAGAGGCAAGTTGGGACGGTGTGATGAAGGTCGCGAACATGAAGCTCAGGCCGGCCCATTTTCTCAACACCCTGGCGATCGATACGCAAATCAATATTTCCGGCCGAAAGTTCGAAGTTCGCGAGGGCACGCTGAAATCCGACCGGTCGAATGTGCGTTTCATTGGCAAGGGGAAACTGGGCTCGACCCTCGATCTCGACCTGAAGCTCACGGGCGACCGGCTGGTGGTGGACGAATTGCTTCCGGAGCCGGAGGATCAGGCCGTCGATTTCAAAACGTACATGAGCGATTCACCCTTTTTCTCACGTGGCACGGGGCGGGTGCAATTTTCCCTGCAGCGGCTGAACTTTAAATTCCTGGATCTGGTCAATGCTTCGGGTCTCCTCACGCTGGAAGATGAAAAACTCAAGGTGAACACGCTGGACATCGGCAAAGACAAAGAGGTGATGGTCCGCGGCGTGGTTTCTCTGGACAACAGCGAGGAGGGAACGCTGCGCGGATTGATTCGGGCACAAAACACCCGCGCGGAAAATTTCATGGCTCTTTTCGGCGGGCTCTTCGACGGCACCTTGACGGGCAATCTGAAGAAGCTGGATCTGCGTTTTCAAAGCAACGGCAAGGGGATGCCGACGCTGGAGAAGACTCTGGAGGCGCGATGGGTCTTCGATGTTTCCAATGGCATGATCGATACGGATGGGCTGAGAAGCGGAGTCATCCAGCTTTTCGGGCTAAAAAATTCCGCGGCGTCCGGCGCGGGGCCGTCTTCACAGAAAAGCAGGTTGAAGCCCTTCGCGCAGATTGCGGGTAAGTTCGAGCTTTCCAAAGGCATCGCCGATACGGAAAAATTCATCCACGAAAACGACGAACGCCGCACCTCCATTGTGGGAAAATTCGATCTTGTCCGGCATGAAATGGACTTGATCGCCGGGGTGGCGCCCATGCCGAAGTTGGACAAGTTCCTGACAAAAATACCGGTGGTGGGGAAAATCATCACCGGCGGCGATGAGGAAAGCCTGATGAAGGCGTACTTTTCCGTCCAGGGAAGTTTTGACGATCCCAAGGTCAGCGCGGTTCCGTTGACTTCGATCAGCAGAAAAGTGCTCGGGATTTTCCAGGGGATTTTCCAAAGCCCCGGCTCCCTCATTCCCGATACCCGCGAAGCAGAGCAGTGAGCCCCGGGCTCGGGGTTCCCCCCTTTAGATACGATCGATGCGGACGATGTTGATTTCGGCGGGAGACCGGCCGAGCGCGGTGGTCAGCGCGGTGGCGATGGCGGCCACATGTTCCTCTGTTTCGTGGTCCTGCGCGGGTGCGGCCGCGGGGCGGGTCTTCTTCGCCGGAGGCGGAGGCGGCGCCTTGTAGGGGATGAACTTATCCAGGACCTTGATGGTGACGATGAGAATGCTGAGCACCAGGAAGATGATGCTCATGGAAATCACCGAAACATAAACTGCAGCCAGGGTATCAGCGGACATGGTCGGGGCCTAGGGTTGAGAGATGGCCTGAACGATCGGTTCGATGGCGGCGTGGGTTTCCGGGCCGGGCGAGCCGAACAGAGAGATGAACACTCCGGCGGCCACGGCACTGCCGATGACCCCCGCCACGTTGGGCCCCATGGCGTGCATGAGCAGGAAGTTCGACGGTTCCTCTTCCGCGCCCACCTTTTGCGAGACCCGGGCCGCCATGGGGACGGCGGACACCCCTGCCGACCCGATCAGCGGATTCACCTTACCGCCGGAAAGCTTGCACATGAGCCGGCCGAACAGCACTCCACCCGCTGTCGCGAACGTGAACGCGAGTAACCCGAGGACGATGATTTTGATGGTCTCCAGCCGCAGGAAAGATTCGGCGGTCATGGAGGACCCCACCGCGAGGGCGAGGAGAATGGTGACGATGTTAATGAGGTGCGTTTCGGCGGTTTCGTGCAGGCGCGCCGTCACTCCGGATTCCCTGAACAGGTTGCCCAGCATCAGCATTCCGAGAAGGGGGGTGACGCCGGGAAGCATCAGGCAGCAGACCACCGTCACGATAACGGGGAAAACAATTTTCACCGTTTGCGAAATGGGCTTGAGCTGCGCCATTTTGATCTTGCGTTCTTCCTCTGTTGTGAGGAAGCGCATGATCGGCGGCTGGATGAGCGGCACGAGCGACATGTAAGAATAAGCGGCGACGGCGATGGGTGCGAGCAGATGCGGCGCCAGTTTGGTGGCGATGAATATGGAGGTCGGCCCGTCGGCTCCGCCGATGATGCCGATGGCGCTGGCTTCCTGCATGTTGAAACCGATCATGACCGCGCCGATCAGAGTTGTGTAAACGCCGATTTGCGCCGCGGCGCCGAGCAGCAGGGTCATGGGGTTGGCGAGCAGGGGGCCAAAATCGGTGAGCGCACCCACGCCGAGGAAGATGATCGGCGGCAACACTTCGTGCTTCACGCCCTGATAGAAGAAAGCCAGGAGTCCCCCTTCGTCGGTGCTGGTCATGAGGCTCATGGGAATATTGGCCAACAGACAGCCGAAGCCGATGGGGAGCAGCAGCAGGGGCTCGAATTTTTTCCAGATTGCCAGGTAAATCAGGACGAAGGCAACCAGAATCATGACCACATGGCCCAGGGTCAGCTGGGAAAACGCTGTGGTAGCGAGTACGTGCGAGATGATGGAGATGAGATTGAGGTCCATTAGGCGATGACGACCAAGGGGTCTCCGGTTTGCACGTTGTCTCCTTCCTTGACGAGGATGGATTGAATCGCGCCTGTCACATGGGCCTTGATGTCCGTCTCCATTTTCATCGATTCCATGATGAGGACGGTGTCTCCCTCATCGACATGGTCGCCCACCTGGCATTTCATGGAAAAAATTGATCCGGGCAAGGGCGCGGTCAGCGGCGGAGCGCTGGGCGCTGCCGGTGCGGCTACGGGCGCCGGAGCAGCAGCGGCGGCTGCGGGTGCCGGGGCCGTCCCTCTGGCGGGCGCCCCGCCCATGGAAACTTCCACGGCATAGTCCCGGCCGTTGACGCGGACGCTGTACACGGCGCTTCCTCCTGCCGGTGCGGCAAGCGCAGGGGCAGAGGCCGCTGCGGGGGCGGCAGCCGGGGCCGCCTGAGGCTTCGCGGCCGGGGCGGGTTCTTCCGCCATCGGCTGATTGCGCGTTTCAAAAAACTTGAGAGCCACCTTGGGGAAAAGCGCGTAGGTCAGGCGGTCTTCTTCGGAGGTGATGTCCTTCGCTTTTTCCTTCAGCTCCGCGACCACTCCGTCCCATTCCGGTTCCAGCAGGTCGGCCGGGCGGCAATTGATCACTTCCTGGTTTTGCGCCACCTTGGCGAGGAGTTCCTCGTCGATAGGGGCGGGCAACTGGCCGTATTTGCCAAGCACGCACTCGCGGGTCTCTTTGGTGATGACCTTGTAACGCTCGCCCGTCAGAACATTGAGGGTCGCCTGCGAGCCGACGATCTGGCTTGTCGGCGTGACCAGCGGCGGATAGCCCATGTCCTTGCGTACGCGGGGAACCTCCAACAACACTTCTTCCAGCTTGTCGAGAGCGTTCTGCTCCTTGAGCTGGTTTTCCATGTTGGAGATCATGCCGCCGGGGATCTGCGATTGGAGGATATTGATATCCACGCCTTTGAAGTCGCTCTCGAACGGTGCGTAGTTCTTGCGAACCTCCTTGAAGTAATCGGAGATTTCGGCGAGCAGGGCAAGGTCCAGCCCGGTATCGCGCGGTGTGTCCTTGAGCGCGGCCACCAGGCATTCGGTGGCGTAATGGGACGTGCCCATGGAGAGGCTGGAGATGGCGGTGTCGACCATATCCACCCCCGCTTCGATGGCGCATTGCATGTTCATTCCCACCAGGCCGGTGGTGGCGTGGGTGTGGAGATGCACGGGCAGCTTGCTGGTTTTTTTGATCTCGCTGATCAACTCGTGCGTCACGCTGGGGGTCAGAAGCCCCGCCATGTCCTTGATGCAGATGATGTCGGAACCCATCTCCTCCAGGCGCTTGGCCATTTTAAGGTAGAGCGCCACATCGTGCACCGGGCTCACTGTGTAGCTGATGGCCCCCTCGACCGTTTTGCCGCATTTTTTAACCGTCTTCACGGCGGTTTCGATGTTGCGGAAGTCGTTCAGGGCGTCGAAAATCCTGAAGATATCGATGCCCACATCGGCCGACTGCTTGACGAACCGTTCGACGATGTCATCGGCATAGTGGCGATAGCCCACGCAGTTCTGCCCGCGAAGAAGCATCTGGAAGGGCGTGTTGGGAATTTTTTTCTTGAGCTTGCGGACCCGTTCCCACGGGTCTTCATTGAGAAAGCGGATGCAGGTATCGAAGGTTGCTCCGCCCCACATTTCAAGCGAGAAAAAACCCACCTTGTCCAGTTTTTCAGCGATGGGCAGCATGTCTTCGGTTTTCATGCGCGTGGCCAGTATGGACTGATGCGCATCCCGGAGGACGACTTCGGTGATTTTAAGCGGGTTGGGTGCCTTATTCATTATCTGGGTTTCCTTAAATACGACAGAACCATGATGAAAAGTTTGCGTTGCGGTTTGCGGAACTTCATTCCGGGGTGATGGCAAGCCCCCCTCCCGAATAAGCCCAGCCTAGCCCCGCCTGAGCAAAAATCACCTGTAATTAAGGGGTTCATCAGGTGGGCGGGAGTCCACGAATACTAAATTATCGCGAATGCAAAATCAAATGTTATTTTCGCCAGGTCATGGGAAGGAACAGGAGCATAATGCCGTAGATTTCCAGCCGCCCGAGCAGCATGAAGGCAATGGTGATGGCCTTGGCGAAAACGGGAAGGTCGGCATAATCTCCCATTGCGCCCACCTGCCCGAGGCCGGGGCCGATATTGAACAGGGTGGCGATGGAGGCGGAGATGGACGTGGTGAGGT
>QJZQ01000017.1 GCA_003246675.1 Nitrospirota bacterium
CCTCCTTGTTAAGGAGGGGGAGTCCCTCGATATACCTCCCCTTAGATCAAGGGGAGGCTGGGAGGGGTCGTGTTTGATTAATGCCCGCGGCCGCTGGCCGCCACCTCCCCCAACCCCTCCTTCGTAAGGAGGGGAGCCATTCGGACATCCCCTCCCCTCATAAGGCGGTCTCATTAAATTCGCCCATCCTGCCCACGGGGGGCTTTATTTTTCTTTCCTGCCGTGGCATCCTGTGGTCAGTCAATTTAACCTGGGAGAAAGGCTTCAATGAAATTCGGCAAGTGGATCAGCGTTATTGCGGCATGCTTAATTCTTCTGCCTCTTACGGCAAGCGGCGAGGAAACGATGCCGCGTCTGGAAGACATCACCATCGACGGCAAACCCATCCCCGACACGGTGGCCAAGGTGAACGGCGCAACCTTGACGGGCGACCTCATCAAGCGCGAGATGATGGCTTACAAGATGATGGCGGCGCGGACGGGCAAGGTGCTGGAACCGGGCTCGGAGGAAAAAATCGCCCGTCAGGTTCTGGGGCAGGCTATCGACCTGGAGCTGTTGTTCCAGAAAGCGCGTGAGATGAAAATTTCCATCGACCCGAAGGTGGTGGACGCCGAGATCGCCAAGATCCGCGATCAGTTCCCAAGCGCGTCGATGTTCGAATCGGCCATGATGTTTCAGGGGCTGACTCTTGAGACGCTGCAGGAAAAAATCAACCGTCACCTGACGGTGGAGGATTACCTGCGCAGGGAGATCGTCCCCCAGGTCAAGGTGGGCGATAAGGAGGCCCGCTCATATTACGACGAGAACCAGAAGACCTTCACCCAGCCGCAGATGTATAACGTGAGCCATGTATTCGTCGCCACCGTCGACCCCGGGCAGGAGGGCAACCCCGAGAGCGAGGAGGATAAGAAAAAGGCCCAGGCCATGATCCAGGCCATGAACAGCGATGCGCTGGGAAAAATCGGCCGCGCCCAGGAGGCATTGAAGGCGGGCAGCAGCTTTGAAGAGGTGGTGCTGAAATTTTCCGAGGACGACGCCAGCAAGGCGCAGGGTGGGAGCCTGGGCACCTTGCTGCCGCGGACGACGATTCCCGAGATCGCCGAAGCCATGGTCAGCCTCAAGCCGGGGGCAACGAGCGAGATCATCAAGAGCAATTTTGGCTATCACATCGTCAAGCTGCTGGAAAGGGTGCCCAGCCGCATCCTGCCGTTCGTCGAGGTGCAGTCCGATATTCTCAACCTGCTTCTCAAAATGGAGACGGAAAAACTGAAGCGCGAAGCCGTCCAGGAGATGAGGAAAACCGCCCGCATCGAAACGTTTCTTTGATTCGGTCCATTCGCGGGCCGAAGGGTCCGCTTAGCGGCTGTGTACACCTGTTGATTCCATGAAAACTCTTATCACCGGCACCACGGGTTTCCTCGGCTCCGCCATCGCCCGCGAGCTCCTCAAGGAGGGCCGCGCGGTGCGCGCCCTGGTTCGCCCGGACGCTGACATGAGAAACATCGACGGGCTCGACCTGGAGGTGGTTCATGGGGATCTGCGAGACGCGGATTCCGTCCGACAGGCTCTCAAGGGCTGCAACGTCCTCTACCACACCGCCGCTTACTACAGCTTGTGGGACAGGAACAGGCGCACGATCTACGAGATCAACGTAGAAGGCACGCGCAATATTCTGCAAGCCGCCCTGAGTGCCGGGGTGGAGAAGGCGGTGTACACGAGCACGGTGGGCTGCATTGGCCTCCGTGAGGATGGCGCCGCCGCTAACGAGAGCACGCCGATGGACCCCGCCACCCTGTCCAACGACTACAAGCGTTCCAAGTTCGAGGCGGAGGGCGTGGCGCGGGAGATGCACGGCCGGGGCCTGCCGGTGGTCATCGTCAACCCGAGCACGCCCATCGGCCCGCGCGACATCAAACCGACGCCGACGGGAAAGATCATCCTCGATTTCCTCAACCGCCGCATGCCCGCTTACATGGACACGGGGCTCAACCTGATCGACGTGTCGGACTGCGCGCGCGGCCACCTGCTGGCCGAGCAGCGGGGCACGCCGGGCGAGCGTTATATCCTCGGCAACCGGAACCTCTCGCTCAGGGAAATTCTTCTGCTGCTGGAGCGCATCACCGGCCTCAAAGCGCCCCGCGTCCGCATTCCCTACGGGGTGGCGTACGCGGCGGGCTGGGTCTCGGAAATGGTGGCGAACCATATCACCGGCCGCCCGCCCGCGGTGCCGCTGGCCGGGGTGCGGATGGCGCGCTACTTCATGTATTTCGATTCGGCCCGGGCGGTGCGCGAGCTGGGCCTGCCGCAGAACCCGGTGGACAAGGCCCTGGAAGACGCGGTGCGCTGGTTTTGCCAGCACCACAACCTTCCCTCCTTCAAGGGCTGAACCTTTCTCGAACAGGCTCCGACCTCTATGATGGAAACCCTTTCGCTGCTCCTCGGCACAGTCGTCCTGCGGCCTTATGTTTTTGTCTTTCTCGCGTTCTATCTCACCATCGCCATCATCAACATGGGCGTCCTGCGCTCGCTGACGTTCACGGTGCTGGCCTACGCCATCGCCTTCGCTTCGGAATTTTCTTCGACGCGCAACGGCTTTCCCTACGGCTTCTACAGCTACATCGAACACACGCGCGACCAGGAGCTTTGGATCACCAATGTCCCGTTCATGGATTCGCTGTCGTACTCTTTTCTCTCTTACATCAGCCTGACGATGAGCCTGCTCCTGTGGAGCCGGCTGGAGGGCAAGGGCTGGAACATCCGCCTCATCGACCCGGAGCGGGTTCTGGCGTCGTGGCGGGTGATTTTCACCGGCGCCTTCCTGTTCATGATGATGGACGTGATCATCGATCCGGTGGCGTTTCTGGGCGATCGCTGGTTTCTGGGAAAAATCTACACGTATCAGGAGGAGGGGGAGTACTTCAACATTCCGCTGACCAATTTCGCGGGCTGGTTCGTGGTGGGCACGGCCATTCTGTTCACCTTCAGCCGCGTGGCGCGCTTGTTGGGGCCGCCGCCTCCGGCGCGGCGGGTGTTCGCGCAGGCGCTGCTGGGGCCGGGGCTGTATTTCGGCGTGCTCCTGTTCAACCTGGCGGTGACGTTTTATATCGGCGAGACGGTGCTCGGGCTTTGCGGCACGGCGATCACCGCAGCGATTATCGCGCTTGTCGTCTTCAGGGTCCGCCGTCCGGAGATGTTCGGCGGACGGGGCTGAGGGGCGGCCTCGTTCAGTGTATCTTGGTGTTCATGTAAAAGCCGTAGACGAAGAAAATGATGGTGACGATAATGATGCCGTCGTCGATGAGCAGTCTTTTCCATCCTCCGAAGCTGATATTCGTGATCCACGGGACCGCAATGAAGAAGAGGACGGCCGCGAACCCAATGCCAAGTAAGGCGAGAATCGAAATGAGCAGGACTTTTTCGTTCATGAGATATTTTTCATTTTTAAGCGGGGCTGTTCTTTCGCCACCGGTCTGGATATACTGCCGATTTTACCAGTAATTCAATCCGGAAGAAAGAGTTTGCTCTTACGTTGCCTTTTTCATCCCCCCTCTTCCCGGGAGCCCGAGGCCATGCATCTGAACAGCTACAGCACCCACGACCCTGAAATAGACCGGCTCATTCTGGAGCTGGCCGAGAAATGCGCCCCCGGCGAGTGCCAGGAAATGCTCCGGCAGATCTTCACCACCGCCGCCAAGCTGGGAAAAGAACACGGCGACCTGGGCGACTTTAAACTGATCAACACCTCCCTCAAGGAACTGAGGCACGCGGTGCGGATTTTCGTCCGCCACCGGCAGGTGCGCAAGGCGATCATTTTCGGCTCAGCGCGGACCGGGGAGGACGAGCCGTCCTACGCCCTCGCCCGGGAGGTGGCGGAACTCCTGGTGCGGGAGAATTTCATGGTGATCTCCGGCGCGGGCGGCGGCATCATGGAAGCGGCGAACCTGGGCGCCGGCCGGGAAAACAGTTTCGGGATCAACATCAAGCTGCCTTTCGAGCAAAAATCCAACCGTTACATCGAAGGCGACCCGAAGCTGATGACCTTCAAGTATTTTTTCACCCGCAAACTGTTCTTCCTCAAGGAGTCCGACGCCACCGTCCTGCTGCCCGGCGGTTTCGGCACGCAAGACGAGGCCTTCGAGAACCTGACGCTATTTCAGACCGGCAAAACCCTGCCCCGCCCCATCGTCCTCCTGGAGCCCGAGGGCAGCCGCTATTGGGAGCACTGGCTTAAGTTTGTCGATTCGGTACTGATCCGGCAAGGCTACATCTCCGAGGACGACCGCAACCTGATCCAGGTCACCCGGTCGGCCCGGGAAGCCACGAAGATCATCTCGGAATATTACAGGATTTATCATTCCCTGCGTTACGTGAAAGGCAAGACGGTGCTCCGGCTCACGCGCGCGCTGGCGCCGACCTTCATCGAGCAATTGAACCGGGACTTCGCCGACATTCTCACACGCGGCCGCATCGAAGCCAGTGGAGCCCTGGAGGAGGAAGTCAGGAATCGTGAGTACGTGGACCTGCCCCGGCTCGTTTTCAAATTCAACAAACGCGATTACGGGCGGCTGAACCAGATGATCCACTCCATCAACCGTCAGGCTTCCTGATCCACGGTCCTTCCGGGCCCGCCGTTTCCATGAAAGGCCGCCTCGGCTTCCCGCACCAGCTGCTGCTGGCGGAAGGTGTGGCGGGGAGAGAAGTGGAACACGCGAAGCTCGCGCACTTCGGCTTCGCGGGCCAGGGTGCCCGCCTGCAGGGAGGTGAGGTGGCAGCGGTCGCGCGCGCGTTCCTCCTCTTCGGCAATGAACGGCGATTCGCAGAAGAACAGGTCCGCCCCGCGCACCAGGTCCACAATGCGCTTCTTGTTGCCCTCGTTGTAAACCGTATCGACGACGTAGGCGATTTTCTGCCCGGCGGTGATGCGCACCAGGTCCCGCTTCAATTCGCCGAGGCTAATCGTCTTCTCTGGCCCGCCCCTTCCCGCCGAAACGGTTAAGCAATGGCCGTCCGGCTTCTCCCCGTAGATGCACTGCTTAAGCTCGTTCAGCCAGGGCCCCGGCGGCAAGCCGCGCGCGTCCAGGGCATCCTTATCAATATTGATGTGGAACTTCTCCTTCAGGGCAAACCCGAGGCAGGGCACGCGGTGCTCCAGGATGGCGGCCCGCACGCTGAACCCCGGCTCGTCGAGCAGGAGGCCATCGTCATTTTCCCTGCGCCCTTCTTCGCTGCGCTTGAACTTATCGACCGCCCGGAACCGGGCCGAAAGCAGGTGGCCGGGCCGCACCTCCACCACGTCGATGGTGATGGCCTGGTGATAACGGTCCACCAGGTTCCAGGTGAACCCGGCGAGTTTGCCTTCCACGTTGGCGATGATTCCGGCGGGGCCATACAGCGTGAGGGTCTTGCCCTGGCCGAACACCACGCGCAGCAGCCTGTCGAACCCGATGAAATGATCGATGTGCGTGTGGCTCACGAAAACGTGCGACACCTTGAGCAGGGTGACGTTGGGGAGGGCCGCGATATCACCCAGATCGAACAGCAGCGCCCGCCGTTCGTACAGAAACTGCACGAGGAGACCGGGGTCGCCCAGCGGCGGGTTCACAAGTTTGGGGTGAAAAATCGGTTTCATGGTCAAGGGGCCGCTCCGGGCCTTATTTTTTGGCCAGCAGCAAATAGGCCTGGATGAACTGATCGAGGTCTCCATCCAGCACCGCGTCCACATTCCCCACTTCCACCTGGGTGCGCAGGTCCTTGGCCATTCGGTAGGGATGGAGAACGTAAGAGCGAATCTGGCTGCCCCATTCGATCTTCTTTTTCTGCTTTTCCATCTCCCTTTTTTCCTCGTCGAGCTTTTCCTGCTCCATCTCGTAAATCCGGCTCTTGAGCACCTTCATCGCCGAAGCCTTGTTCTTGAACTGCGAACGCTCGTTCTGACACTGGACGATGATGCCGGTGGGCAAATGCGTGAGGCGCACCGCCGAATCGGTGGTGTTGACGCCCTGGCCGCCGGGACCCGAGGCGCGGTACACATCGACCTTCAGGTCGTCCTCCTTGATCTCGACTTCGATATCCTCATCCACTTCCGGATAAATGAATACCGAGGCGAACGAGGTGTGACGCCGCTTGTTGGCATCGAACGGGGAAATGCGCACCAGCCGGTGCACCCCGATTTCCGCCTTCAGGTAGCCATAGGCATATTCGCCGGAGATGAGCAAGGTGGCGCTTTTGATGCCCGCCTCTTCGCCGTACTGCATGTCGAGGATCTCGGCCTTGTAGCCCGAGCGGTCGGCATAGCGGGTGTACATGCGCAGGAGCATCCCCGCCCAGTCCTGCGACTCCGTGCCCCCGGCCCCCGAATTGATAGAGAGAATGGCGTTGTTGAAATCCTTGGGGCCGGAAAGCATGGCCTTGAGTTCGGCGCTTTCCAGATGCTCCTCCAGGCGGCCGAGCGAGGTCTCGATTTCCGTGTCCAGCGACTCATCGTCCTCCTCTTCGGCGAGCTCCTGCAAGGCCTCGATATCCTCGTATTCCTTGCGCAAGCCCTTCCAAAGGCCAACGTTTCGCTGGATGGCGGCACGCTCCTTCTGCACCGTCTGAGCCGTTTCGTGGTCATCCCAGAAACCGGGCCGGGCGATCTTTTCGTCCAGGGTTTCGAGTTCTTTCAGCTGATTATCGACGTCAAAGATACCCCCTGAGCAAATCGATTCTTCGCTCCAGGTCTTCGACCCGCTTGGCAACATCCTCCTGCATGGTAACACTCCTGTCTGTGATTTAAGTATGACGGCTGTTTTTCACCCATCGGCCGCGCGCGCCTGGCACGCGGAGGCAAACGATAACCCATCGGCCGCAAATTGAAAACCCCAAACTCGCGCGCCCGCCTTCCGGGAGCCCTCTTCCCGCGGCGAAAAATTTATTTTAGCAGGAATCGTGAAATATCGTACGCGCATCCAATAAATATGTCTGCCAGCGGGTTTATATGTTATCATGAGGATGACCTTCTCGCTGACCATTCAGAACAGGATTTCCGCCCCAGGGCGGGGTCTTTTTCATAACATCATATTCGCCGGATATCTTTCCAAATCAAGGAGTCGTCATGCCTCAGAAAGGCCTGAAACACAAGGTGGGACTTGAACACCACGGCATTCGGAACGTCAAGAAAATCCACTGGAACCTGTCCACGCCGGACCTTTACGAGCACATCATTCGCAGGCAGGAGGGGATTCTCGCCCACCTCGGCCCCGTGTGCGTGACCACCGGCGAGCATACCGGGCGTGCGCCCAACGACAAGTTCATCGTGCAGGAGCCTTCCAGCCAGGAAAACATCTGGTGGGGCAAGGTCAACAAGCCGTTCACCGTCGAGCAGTTCGACGCCCTGTACTCGCGCGTGCTGGCCTACATCCAGGGCCGGGAGGTGTTCGTGCAGGATTGTTACGCCGGCACCGATCCCAAACACCAGCTGCACATCCGCGTCATCACCGAGAACGCCTGGCACAGCCTGTTCGCCAGGAACATGTTCGTGCAGATCAAGGACCCGGCCAAGCTCGAATCCCACGACCCCGGCTTCACCATCGTGCAGGTTCCCGGCTTCAAGGCCGTCCCCGCCATCGACGGCACCAATTCCGAGGTGTTCGTGGTGGTGGACTACGGCAAGCAGCTGGTGCTGATCGGCGGTACGAGCTACGCGGGCGAAATCAAGAAATCCGTATTTTCCGTTCTCAACTACCTGCTGCCGCAGAAGAACAACGTCCTCTCCATGCACTGCTCGGCGAACATCGGCCGCGCCGGCGACACCGCCATCTTCTTCGGCCTGTCCGGCACGGGCAAGACCACGCTGTCCGCCGACCCGGACCGGGAGCTCATCGGTGACGACGAGCACGGCTGGAGCGACACGGGGGTCTTCAATTTCGAGGGCGGCTGCTACGCCAAGGTCATCCGCCTGTCCAAGGAGGCCGAACCGGCCATCCACGACTGCACCCGGCTTTTCGGCACCATTCTGGAAAACGTCCGGGTGAACCGGGAAACCCGCAAGCTGGACCTCGATGATTCGAGCCTGACCGAGAACACCCGCGCCAGCTACCCCATCACGCATATCGACAACGCGGTGCGCTCGGGCATGGGCGACCACCCGAAAAACGTCATCATGCTGACCTGCGACGCCTACGGCGTGATGCCTCCGGTGGCCAAGCTCACCCCGGAGCAGGCCATGTACCATTTCATTTCCGGCTACACCGCGAAGGTGGCGGGCACCGAAAAGGGCCTGAGCCGGGAACCCACGGCGATTTTCAGCACCTGCTTCGGCGCGCCGTTCATGACCCTGCACCCCTCGGTGTACGCCAAAATGCTGGGCGAAAAGATCGCCAAGCACCATGTCGATTGCTGGCTGGTCAACACCGGCTGGACGGGCGGGGCCTACGGCATCGGCCGGCGCATGGAAATCGCCCACACCCGGGCGATGATCCGCGCCATCCTGGAAGGCCAGCTCAACAACACGGCCACCTGGGAGGACCCCGTCTTCGGGCTCCACATCCCAGAGAAGATCGACGGCGTGCCGGAAAAGGTGCTCAACCCGCGCAACACCTGGAAGAACCCCGAAGCCTACGACAAGAAGGCCCGGGAGCTCGCCGCCCAGTTCGTGGACAATTTCAAGGAATACGAAAACAGCGTGAGCAAGGAAATTCTGGCGGCCAGCCCGCGCCCCAACCCCGCTCCCTCCGCCGGCCAGGGCCGGATTCACAAATTGAAGTGAGCCCGGCCTCCGCGCGCCGCAAGGCTCCCGGTTCCGGGCCTCGCTGGAGGTAAGAACGTTGGATTCATCTTCACGCATCGCCATCACCATGGGGGACCCCGCGGGGATCGGTCCTGAGATCATCGTCAAGGCCTTTCTCGACCCGCGCTTAAGCACCCTGGGCGCCTTCGTCGTTGGCGACCTGGCGGCTCTTCGGGCCGCACAGGCCCTCTATGCCCCGGGCCTCACCCTGACCGCTATCGCATCTCCGGAAGAAACCCGCCCCGGCACCCTGAACGTGCTCGACCTCGGCAACGTCCCCACGGGGCTGGCCCTGGGCCGCGCCTCGGCCCCGGCCGGAAAAGCCGCCTGCGAAGCCATCGAAAAAGCCGTGGCCCTGGCGCTTGCGAAACGCGTCGACGCCATCACCACCGCGCCGATCAACAAGGAGAGCCTGCACCTCGCCGGCTTCCACTATCCGGGGCACACCGAACTGCTGGCGGCATTGACAAAAACCGATCGGGTGGCGCTGATGCTGGCAGGGAAAAACCTGCGCGTCGTCCTCGCCACCACCCACGCGTCCCTGCTTGAGGTGCCCGCGCTCATCACCGAGCAGCGCGTGCTCGGCATCCTGCGCCTGACCCACGCCTGGCTCAAGCACCACGTGACCGAACGGCCGGTCATCGCGGTGACGGGCCTCAACCCGCATGCCGGCGACGGCGGAATTTTCGGCCACGAGGAGGCCACCGCCATTCGGCCCGCCATCGAAAAGGCCCGGGCGGAGGGCATCGAAGCGCACGGCCCGCACCCGGCCGACGCGCTGTTCGCAAACCGCCGCTATGCCGGCTCCGACGCAGTGATCACCATGTACCACGATCAGGGCATGATCCCCATCAAAATGGATTCCATGGGCTCGGCCGTCAACATCACCCTGGGTCTGCCCATCCTGCGGACCTCGGTGGACCACGGCACCGCCTTCGACATCGCGGGCCAGGGGAAAGCCAGCCCCGAGAGCCTCATCAACGCGCTGCAGACGGCGGCCCAACTGATCCGCACACCGGCGGACGCCGCATCATGAAAAAACAGAGGCTGGGACAGAACTTTCTCATCGACACCTCCATCGCCCGGGAAATCGTCCACCTGGCGGGCATCGTCCCCGGCGGCCCGGTCGTGGAAATCGGCCCGGGCAAGGGCGTCCTCACGGAATTCCTGCTCGACAGCGGCGGTTCGCTCACCGCCATCGAGATCGACCCCAAGCTGGCGGCCGGCCTCAGGGAGCGGTTCGGGGCGCGGGAGAATTTCCACCTGATCGAAGCCGACGCCATCAAATTCGATTACGGCAGCCTGGGCTCCAACTACCAGGTGGTGTCGAACCTGCCCTACTACGCCGCCACCCACATCATGAAGCGGCTCATCCACTACCGCGAGCGCATCGCCGACATGACGCTGATGCTGCAAAAGGAAGTGGTGGACCGGCTCGCCGCCGGGCCCGGCCAGAAGGAATACGGCTCCCTCTCGGTGTTCACCCAGTTTTACTGTTCGGTCGAGAGGCTGCTGGAAATTCCCGCGTCGGCGTTTTCACCACGCCCGAAGATCGACTCCTCGCTGGTGAAACTCACGCCGCTGGAAAAGCCGAGGGTCGAGGTGACCAGCCAGAAACATTTTTTCAAAGTCGTCAACGCCGCGTTTTTTCACAAGCGCAAGATGCTGAAAAACAATCTGCGCGGCTGGGAGGAGGCGTTCGAAAAAGAGAACGGCACCCTTCACCTGGCGGGCATCGATCTGTCCCGCCGCGGAGAAACGCTGTCGCTGGCGGATTTCGCCGCCCTGTCCAACCACCTGCCCGAAACCCATGACTGATATGCCGAAGGAAGCCGGCCGGGTCGCCCTCGTGGGCGCGGGGCCGGGCGATGCCGGTCTTCTCACCCTTAAGGGCAAGGAGTGGCTGGAACGCGCCGACGTGGTGGTGTACGACCACCTGGCCAACTGGAACCTGCTGCGCTTCGCCCCGGGCGGCGCGGAAAGAATTTACGCCGGCAAAGCCGCCGGGCAGGCCACGCTGACGCAGGAAGCGATCAACGCGCTGCTCATCGAAAAGGCCCGCCAGGGCAAGACGGTGGTCCGCCTCAAGGGGGGAGATCCGTTCATCTTCGGACGCGGCGGTGAGGAAGCCCAGGCCCTGAACGAGGCCGGAGTGGCCTTTGTCGTGGTTCCCGGCATCTCGTCGCCCATCGGCGTCTCCGCCTACGCGGGCATCCCGCTGACGCACCGGAATTATTCCTCGTCCGTATCGATCATCACCGCCACCTACGATGCAAGCCACGACGGCCTGCGCATCGACTGGGAAAAAATCGCCAGCCGCTCGGGAACGCTGGTGTTCCTCATGGGCGCGCGCAAACTGCCCGAAATCGTCGCAAACCTGACCCGCTTCGGCAAAGACCCCGGCACCCCCGTCGCCGTCGTCCAATGGGGCACCACGTCGCGGCAAAAAACCTGGACGGGCACCCTGGAGACCATCGTCGATATCGCCATGCGGGAAAAGATCGCCCCGCCCGCCCTCACCATCATTGGCGAAGTGGTGAACCTGCGCCCCCTCATCCAGTGGTGCGAGCGAATGCCCCTGTTCGGTAAAACCATCGTGGTCACCCGCGCCGAGGATCAATCGGCATCGTTCATCCAGGCGCTCGAAGACAAGGGGGCCGAGCCGTTCTGCTTTCCCGTCATACGCACCGTGCCGCCCGAGGACTGGGCCCCCCTCGACCGGGCGCTCGGCCATCTCGCAAGTTACCACGGGTTGATTTTCACCAGCGTCAACGGCGTGCGCTTTTTCATGCAGCGGCTCATCGAAACCGGGGGCGACATCCGCGAGCTCCGCGGCGTCCGGGTTTATGCCATCGGCCCGCAAACCGCCCTCAGGGTGAAGGAGCTCGGCATCCCGGTCGATGTGGTGCCGGAAAATTTCGTCGCCGAATCGCTGCTCGACAGCCTCGCCGCGGAAGGGGGCCTCGCGGGCCGGCGCTTTCTTTTGCCGCGCGCGGCGGTGGCGCGTGAAATCCTGCCCGACACTCTGCGAAAGAGGGGCGCCCACGTCGATGTGGTGCCCGCCTACCAGACCCTGCGCACCGGCGTAGAAACCGACGCACTCAGGAAACGCCTGGAAGACGGCGCCATCGACGCGATCACCTTCACCTCCTCGTCCACGGTGACGAACTTCCTCGAACTTGCGGGCCCGTCGCTTCGGCCCCTGCTCGCGGACGTGAAAATCGCCTGCATCGGCCCCATCACCGCCGAGACGGCCCGCGCGGCGGGCCTGAACGTCGCCATCGTTCCGGACACCTTCACCGTCGCCGCCCTTGTCGCGGCTCTCGAGCAGCAGCTCCGGGGCTGACCCCTGCCGCAAGGAATAAACTCCCTTGAAAAAAACCGCCCGCAGTCTATTTTTAACCAAAGATCAACCGCGATAGATTCTCGCGGACTTCGCCATGGAATTCGGATCGGAAGAACATAAAAATCTTTTTTGCCGCTTCTTCCTCGACTCTCACCGCGAGTTTCGGCCGGAAGATCTGCCCTGGCCTGAGCTCTCCCAAGCCACGGTGAACAAGCTGGCGGAGCTTCCCATCTGGGACTACGCCGTTCACACCGAAACGCAGGTCCACCGCAAGCTGAGCGCCTATGCCGAGATCGAACCCGACCCGCTGATCAGGGAGGCGCTTTCGCTCCAGGCCGAGGAGGAGAGGCGGCACGCCGATCTGCTCCGGTACTTTCTCAACCACTACGGCATCGCATTCTCCGAACTGCCACACGACCCCCTGCCGCGCGACCTTGAGCAGGGTTTTCGACGCACCGGCGCGGGCGAGTGCATCGATTCGTTCTTCGCCTTCGGGTTCATCGCCCTCTCCAAAGCCAGCCCCGACTACCCCCTCGAACTCATCGAGGTGATGGAACCCATCGTCCAGGAAGAGGCGCGCCACATTCTCTTCATACAAAACTGGTTTCTCTACCGCCGAGGGCAGCGGCCCTTCCTCCTTCGCCCCCTGCACTCCTTCGAGGTGCTCCTGGCCTTCGCTTCCGCAGCCTGTGCGCGGCTGAGAGATATGTCTAACCTGGGGGGCCAGGCATTGACCCTGCAAGCCCGCGAGCACGAGAACTCCTCCCTGTCGGCGCGGCAGTTCATTCACCTGTGCCTGCGTGAGAACCGGCGCCGCATGCGGGGCTACGACCGGCGGCTGGCGCGGCCCAGGCTGGTGCCGCGGCTGGCGGGCCTTATCGGGTTCTTCCTCTGATTCCTATTCCCTGGCCTTTGCCGGGGCACCTGTGTATAATTTTTCTTCTATGTCAAATGACCGCTTTCCGGACGAAGGTTTCGCGCCGGGAGGCGCTATTTCGTTGCGGAGAAGCTAAATGAGATCGGTTCGCGTGAGCCACATCGTATTGACGACCGAGGAAGTCGCCCTGGTGCTGCTCGAACATCTCAAATCGTTCGACGACAGTCAGCAGATGCTCAAGAGCTTCCAAAAGCAGGCGAAGAAATACAGCGCCTGCGGGTCGCGTACCAAGGGGGGGGACCTGGGCTTCATGGAGGTCCACACCAGCGCGCCGGAACTTTACAAGGCGGTCATGGCCGCGCCGGTCATGGAGGTCAGAGGCCCGGTGAAGACCAAATTTGGCCACCATATTTTCGTCATCACCGAGGAAGAAGGCATGGGCGATACCGGCATCGACGGTCTCACAGCGCCCAACCTGGGCGGCGGTACCGGCACGCTGTAGCTGGAGGGACGGGCATGAAACTGCAAGGCATCGACCACATCGCCCTGAACGTCAGCGACCTCGACCGGGCGGAAAAGTTCTACACCGAGGTGCTCGGCTTCGAGGTGACGCGCCGTTTCTCAAGCGGCCTCAGGCACCTCATGCTGGCCACCGGCAACGCCGCCATCGCCCTGTTCGAAACACCGGACCTCGATACTCGCGCCGCCCTCCAGAAGCTCAGCGATACCGGCTACCTGCACCTCGCGTTCAAGGCCGACCGGCGGCAGTTCGACGCGATCATCCAGGAACTGGCGGATAAAAACGTCGTCATCGATTCGGGCCCCGTGCGGCGCGGCGACGGGGAGTCCATCTACTTCAACGATCCCGACTTCAATCATCTCGAAATTCACTGCATGGACAGAACATGACGGAGGAAGCGATTCTCAGGAAAGCCCTGGATGGCGGGCGCATCACGCCCGGGGAGGCCCTTGCCCTTTTTTCCATGAAGGACATGCTGCTGCTCGGCAATGTGGCGGCTCGCCTCGCGGCGAGGAAAAGGGACGAGAAGGTCGTCACCTACATCGTCGACCGCAACATCAACTACACCAATATCTGCGTCACCGACTGCGCCTTCTGCGCCTTCTACCGCAAGGAACGGGATGAGGACGCTTACGTGCTGCCCTTTGAGACTCTGGCGGAAAAAATAGAGGAGACCCTGGCCGTCGGCGGCCGGCAGATCCTTTTGCAGGGCGGGCACAACGTCAACCTCAAGATCGATTATTTCGAGGACCTGTTCAGCAAGATCAAGGCCCGCTACGACATTCATCTGCACGCCCTGTCGCCGCCGGAAATCATTCACACCAGCCGCGTCTCCCGTCTCTCGCTCGAAGAAACGCTCCGGCGGCTCATGGCGGCGGGCCTGGATTCCATCCCCGGCGGCGGCGCGGAGATTCTGGTGGACCGGGTGCGCAGGAAAATCAGCCCCCTCAAATGCACCTCCGCCCAATGGCTGGAGGTGATGGAGCTCGCCCACGGCCTGGGCCTTCCGACGACGGCAACGATGATGTTCGGCCACGTCGAAACCTTCGAGGAGCGGGTGGAGCACCTGCGCCTGATCCGCGAACTGCAGGACAAAACCGGCGGTTTCACGGCCTTCATCCCGTGGCCCTTCCAGCCGGGCAACACCGAGCTCAGCCGCGACAGTGGCATCCAGCACGCGGTCACCGGGCTGGATTACCTGAAAACCCTGGCCATCAGCCGCATCTTCCTGGACAACTTCGACGCCCTGCAATCGTCCTGGGTGACGCTGGGACCGAAGGTCGGCCAGGTGGCGCTTTTTTACGGCGCAAACGACATGGGCAGCACCATGCTGGAGGAAAACGTGGTGCGCGCGGCGGGAACCGTTCACTGCCTGAACGAGGACGACCTCATACGCCTGATCACCGACGGCGGCTTCATCCCCAAACGCAGGAACATGCGCTACGAGCTGGTCTGAACTTGCACCGGCTCTCCGCTCCGGCAAAAAAAAGAAGCCCGGGGTGCGCATGAGCACACCTCGGGCTTCTTCATGTTCGTGCTGAAGGATTGCCGCGATAGTGGGGGGGAATCGGGTAATCTGTGGAAGGATACTCGCTCAACTCACGTCAAGAGGCCACCGGCAGAACCGGGTTCTTATCCATCCCTTCAACTCCGTGCAACGCTACTGCAGGACGAAAGCTGTTACTTAGGAACCACCTTCGTCGCCTGGGGGCCTTTCTGACCCATGGTTTTCTCGAACTCCACTTCCTGTCCTTCGCGCAGGGTTTTGAAACCCTCGGACTGGATTTCGGAAAAATGCACGAAGCAGTCTTCCCCGTCCTCGGACTCGATGAAACCATACCCCTTGCTCTCGTTGAACCACTTCACTTTTCCACTGACCATTTCCATACCCTCCATATTGAAATAAAGCAATCGTTTCATTTTACCATGAGAAAAACATTTGTCCCGTCCTTATTGCCCCCACCTATAAAAAAAATATCGGGTAACGGCAATGAAACTGGCAACTTGCCCATGCCAGCATAACCTTGCCGAGCTATAACCTTTTAAAATATAACAGGTTTTAAAATGATACCGGCCTGTGGGCGGGAGGGAAAACCGGGGGCGGAGGGGGTGAAAAAAATCAGGCGGCGCGGGTAAAAAACTCGGATTTTTTGTAGCGGGCCACGCCACGGACGAACAGGACATTGAGCACCGCCACGGCGGGAACGCCCAGCAGCACCCCCGCAAGGCCGAAAAATTCGCCGCCAAGGAGCACGGCGAGCATCACCGCCACCGCGTGCAAACCGATACTCTCCCCCACCAGCTTCGGCGTGAGAACCATGCCCTCCAGCGCCTGGACGACGGCGAACACCCCCGCCACGCTGAGCACGGGAAGCCATTCCTGGGTGTGAAAATACGTCAGCAGGGCAGCGGGAACGAAACCGATAACCAGGCCCAGGTAAGGGATCAGGCTGGCGATGCCGGAAAGAATGCCGATGAACAGGCTCATCGGCGTCCCCGCTAAATACAGGCCGATGGAATACAGCGCGGCCATGGCGAGGGCCACCATGAGCTGCCCGCGCACAAACCCGGAGAGCACGCTGTCGATGTCTCGCAAGGTTTCCCCGACGCTCTTCATCAGGCGCTCCGGCACCAGCCCCAGGATCTTTTCATTGATGCGATCGAAATCCCGGAGCAGGTAGAACATCACCACCGGAATGATGACCACGTTGGCCACCATCAGCAGGATGTCGAACAGGCTGGTCAGGGATTGCCAGATAAAGCCGGAGAGGTGAGTCAGGATTTTCATGGGAATCTCACCGAACTTACCCGCCCCTTCGCGCAGCCACTCCTGCGCCTGAGCCGGGTCCAGACCGGCGATGCGGTCCAGCATCGGCCGCAGCCAGTTCTGCAGAACCGCGATATAGTCGGGCAGGTTCCTGGCCAGGTTTTCCGCCTGCAGGCGAAACAGCGGGAAAACCAGCAGGGCGCCGCCGAACGAAAGCCCGAAGAACAAGGTCATCAGGAAAAGGGTCGCGAGCGTCCGGGAAACTTTCCGCGCCTCCATCCGGTCGACGAGCGGGTCGAGGAGGTAAGCGAGGGCAAAGGCGATGAAAAAGGGCGCCAGCACCCGGTGGGCGAAGTAAAGAAACAGCAGGAGCGCCGCGGCCAGCGACAGGGCGATGAGGGGCGTCTGACGGTTGCTGTTCTCCATGGTCACAGGTCGTTGGCCGTCATGGGCAGGGATTCGGTGGGGCGGGGGCGCGCGGCGGTCCCGGGTTTCTGTTCCTGGAAGCGGTTGAACGACGAAATGAGAAACCCCGATATTTTACCGCTCGCGCTTTCCAGAGCCATCTTCTCCGCCATGGGCAGGTCGTCGCCCTGGGCCTGGGCGAAATCGCTCTTCGCGGCGATCACGGTGGATCTCCTCACCGAGATGGCCTTGACGCTGAGAATGCTGCGCACGCTTGCGGGCCCAGCCTCAGGGCCCTCCCCGAGGCGTGTCGAAACGGCGTTACCCAGAATCACCGTGTCGGCACCGGCTTTCCAGCCGATGCGCACCGCCAGAGCCATGTCGCCTTCCAACGCTTTTTGCACCTGGTCCTCGGGAAACAGGGCGCGGATGCGCTCCCGCGGCACCACCTGCATCCCCGATTGGCCAAGCAGGCCGGCCAGGGCCGCCTCGGAGATGGGGTTCTGCTCCCAGAACTGCGGCGGCGCTTCGTCTGCGGCGCCGGCTTCGCGGATGAGCACCACGATCTTGCTTCCGGCGCCCGGGCCGGAAAGCACGCCCAGGTCGCCCAGGGCCCTTTCCACGGCCTCGTTGTAGAGGGAAACCGAGAGCAGTACCTCGCTGGTCATTTTATCCAGATGATCGGAGGCGTCGAGAAATCGGTAGCTGCGGACGTAGCGCTCCGGGTTGGCGAGCAGGGGGGAAAGGCTCTTTGCGTTCGCGGCGTATTCTTCCTCCCCCATCTTCTCCCGCAGCGCTTCTTCCAGGGCCTTCTTCAACGCCTCGTCCACCGCCCGGCCGCGGGCCTTGACAAAATCTCCCCCGCGGACGGCTACAACGGCGCCGGCTTCCAGAGGGGCACCGGCCAGGTCCGGCGTTTCGGACTGGGCGCGGGCCAGGGGTGCGGCGGCCATTAACCCGGCGAAAACCCAAAGATAGAGTATGTATCGGTGGATCACGGTCTCTCCACAAATAAGAAAGCGGCTTGCGCCGCGGACGCCTGAGAAGGGCGGGACGAAGCCCCCGCGTTCAGGCGCTTTCGCGAACGGTGTCGCTCAGGGCGCGGATCTCGCGCGGAGTGAGGTAGCGCCAGGCCCCGAGCGGAATCGCGCCAAGGGCGATGGGGCCAAAGCGGATTCGCTTGAGTTTGATCACCGGGTGGCCGATCTTTTCGCAGACCCGCTTGACATGG
>QJZQ01000191.1 GCA_003246675.1 Nitrospirota bacterium
CACACCCTCGCCGTGCCCCTCGCGAGTCAGGTGGATGAGGGCCGTGTCTCCCTGATTGTCCTGGGCGTCGATGTCGGCTCCGGCTTCCAGCAGCCGGGAGGCGGCCTCAAACCGGTGGTTGATGGCGGCCAGAAAAAACGCCGTGCGCCCGCTGGCATCCCTGGCTGAGACGGAAGCCCCTCTGCTCAACAGGGCGGCGATCTCATCGACCTTGCCGGCGGATGCCGAGACGAACAGGTTTTGGTCGGCCGTATGAATGGGGGCCTGGTTGATCCGGGCGAGTTTTTCCCGGGCCAGGGAGTGGCCCTGCGCCGCTGCGTCGGCAAACCATTTGCGCGCTTCGGCAAGATTTTCTTCGGTGCCCCAGCCGTTTTCATGCATGACGCCCAGTTGATACTGCGCATCGGCGTTCCCCGACCTGGCCGCCTCTTCCAGCCAGCGCACCGCCTTGGTATGGCTTTTGGCAACGCCGCGCCCGGCGCGAAACAGACCGGCCAGCTTGAGCTGAGCTTCCACGTTACCGCTCTCGGCGAGGGGCGTGAGAATTTCCGCGGTGCGTTTGAAGTCGCGCGCCCGTGCGGCTTCCCGCGCCTCTTCCATGCTTGCGGCGAAACAGGGCGCGGCCGTAAGCGCGAGCGCCAGGGTCAAGGCGATGGCTCCGGCGGGCCTGTGCTCTCGCGACGGGCGATCAGCGGCTGCCATATTTCGTCTCCACCATAATGCCGATTTTTTTCAGGAATGCCGTGGGCAGCACTCCGCCCGCGCAAACGATCACGCCCTCGTTGGGCAGTGTGATCTTCCGGCCCCCCTGTTCCAGTTCCACCGTCGTATCCGCGATGGACTTCACGTGGGAAGCGAGCAGCACCGAGAGGGCTCCGGTCATTTGCATGCGGTGGACGTTTTCCCGGTTTTTTTGCCTGGCGCGGCCGAAAGAATCTCCCCGGTAGGAAAGAGTGACTTTGGTGTGCGGCTGCCCGGCGATACTGAGTGCGGCTTCCAGTGCGCTGTCGCCGCCGCCGACCACCAGCACATGTTTGCCCCGGTATTGCTCCGGGTCGATCAGCCGGTAAACCACCTTGCTGTGACCCTCACCGGGAACACCGAGTTTTCTCGGGGTTCCCCGGCGGCCGATGGCGAGCAGAACGGTGCTTGTTTCGTACACCGCCTTCTGGGTCTTCAACCTGAATCCCCCCTGCACGGGTTCGATGGCTTCCACGCGCTCCTGATAGTTGATGGCGAGGCCCGCCGTGCGTTCGGCCTTTTTTAGAAAAATGAGCAGGTTCTCCTTCCGGGTTTCCTTGAAATCCATTTTCCCCACCAGAGGAAGATGGGCCGGGGCCGTCATCACGATTTTACCGCGCGGGTAATGGGCCACGGCTCCCCCCAGGGCCTCCTGCTCCAGAGTGACAAAACGAAGCCCGCGCTCCTTGGCGGCCAGGGAGGCCGCAAAACCCGCGGGGCCCGCGCCGACGATCACCACATCCAGCCTGTCGCGACCACGGGTGTTGCCGATCGCTTTATGGAGGGACTCCACCGCCTGCTTCCCCTGCGTTACCGCGTTGCGGATGAGCCCCATACCGCCCAGCTCTCCGGCGATATATATCCCGGCGATGTTGGTCTCAAAGTCGGGATTGATGTGCGGGATATCCACGCCCCGCGTGGCGGTTCCGAAGACGAGGGTGATGGCGTCCATCGGGCAGGCGGCCGCGCACGCCCCATGGCCGATGCAATGCGTCGGTGCGATGAGGGCCGCTTTGCCGTGGATGATACCGAGGACATTGTTTTCCGGGCAGGCGGTAACGCAGGCCGCGCAGCCAACGCAAAAACCGGGGTCGATGGAAGGGTGGAGCGAGGCAGGCTCGATCAGCCCGGCGGCGCGCTCTTCCTGCTGAATCGCCAGGCATCGCTTCTCCCGTTTCATGCGGGTAAAAACATAGCAGGCTAAAATCAGGCCGGCGGGAAAAATATAGAGTGAAAGTCCTTGCATGAATTCGCCGAAAAAAATCATTCGTTGTTTGGCCTCGGATGTCACTTATATGGCAGCGGAGCAAAAACCGGGCCAGAAATTGCGCTGAAAAATAGAAGCTCCTTTTTCAGTTGGTATGGAATTGGACCGCACTTGCGGAACCGATGAGATTTATCCTTTTAGGATAAGTTCGGATAAATAATTAGGCTGTTCGAGCTATGTGAAGCCGTCTCATGTCAGAACTCAGGTTAATCTCACCCTTCTTTTTTCATGAAGATACGTATCACCCTCGTTTGTGACTTTGGTCACTTGAATTGAACCCCGCCCCCCTTACAATTGTTTTATCCAGTGATGAGTTGTTTTGTTTTGTGTCGGGTATCCATCGCTGCGGGGAGTTGCCTGTTTTTATCTTGAGATAGAAACTTTTTGTCCTGCGAGCGTATGGGTGTCTGCGCTCAATCGAATATCGAACGAGGTGTGAGCCATGCAAATAGACGGGAAGGAGATTCCAGAGTATTTCAAGGTGGTCGGGTGGGTATCCGCGGGCGTGGTGCTCGCCGGGCTTCTGGTGATTTACAACACCGAGGTTCCGCCCGTTCGTTTCGAAAAAGCCTCGCCCGCCGCCACGAACACGGACGCGAAGGAAATACCGTTTCGTCAGTTTGCAACCAGGGCGTCCGTTCCCAGCGGCAATCCAGCGATGGATATTCCTCTAGACCAGCTCACCGAAGGGCTGGCGAAAAAACTGGAAGCGAATCCTACCGATCTTGCGGGGTGGACTTTGCTCGGCCGGTCCTATTCGACTCTGGGGTATGAGGAAAAATCCCGCCAGGCGTTCGAGCGCGCCCTGACCCTTGCGCCGAAGGATGTGGACCTCCGCGTGACCCTGGGTGAAACGCTGGTCTCGGCCGCGGACGGGAAGATCACCCAGGAAGCGCAAAGATCGTTCGCGCAGGGAAGCGCCATCGACCCGCAGCACCCCGGAGTGCGCTACTATCTGGCTCTGGCGGATTTTCAGGAGGGAAGAACCGAGGCGGCCTTTCAGGCCTGGCGGAAGCTGGCCGAGGATACGCCTCCGGGAGCGCCCTGGAAGAAGCGGGTGGAGGAGCGGCTCGCCGCTGCGGAGATAAACGCCGCCGGCTCCGCGCCGAATATTCAGTAGACCGGCGAGGCGGGGTGCGGTGTCCTCGCACTTTTCGAACTGCTCAGGTTCATCAGGCAGGGGATGAGCACCAGCGTGAACAGGGTGCTCAGAAACAGCCCCGAAAGAATCACCACACCGATCCCGCGATAAATCTCGCTCCCCGCCCCGGGAATCGCCACCAGGGGCATCAACCCGAAAATGCTGGTGAGCGTGCTCATGAAGATGGGCCTGATGCGCGTCGAGACGCTTTCAAGAATCGCCTCTTCGGGCGGCATGTTTTCCTCCCGCATGTTCCTCAGGCTCTGGTGGATGATCAGGATGGCGTTGTTCACCACCACGCCGACCAGGATGATGAATCCCAGCATGGTGAGGACGTCGAGCGGCTGCAGGACGAACCGGTTGAGAGCCCACAGGCCGAACACCCCGCCCACGGCCGCCATGGGTACGCTGAGCAATATGATGAGCGGGTACCCCCAGTGCTGGAAAAGCACGGTGAGCAGGAGATAGGTGATGAGCACCGCCAGCAGGAAGTTGCTCGACATGGCCTCGCGGGTTCTTTCCAGCTTGTCGGCGTTGCCGGTGAGCAGGATCGAGTAGCCCCCGGTCAGCGTGCCGTCGTCCTTGAGCGGCTGGATGATCTCCCGGCGGACGACGTCGATGCCTTCCTCGAGCGGCATTTCCTCCGGCGGCACCACCTCCAGGGTGATGGAGCGGCTGCGCTCGTAGTGCTGGATCTGCTCGGAACTCACAGTTTCCTTGATCTGGGCCACGCTGGTCAGGGGAACGGCGCCGCCGTTTTTGCTGAACACCATCATTTTCCCCAAGTCCTGCGTTTTCTGGACATCCTTCTCCCGGCTTCTCAAAACCAGGTCGATGCCATCCCGTGGCAGGTAGGGAACTTCCAGCCGGTCCGGATCAAGGTACACTTCGTCGGCAAACACGCCGTCGATCAGGGCGGAAACCGAGTAACCGAGTTCGGAGACGTTCACGTCCATTTCCGCCGCCTCCTGCCAACGCGGCAGGATCTGGATCTGCGGCTGGCCAAGTTCCAGCCCGGGAATAGGGCGTATCTGCGCTTCGGGCATCAATTTTTTCAGCTTGAAAAACGCGTCCTGGGCGATGAGGGAAAGTTTCGCCAGGTCGGGGCCCTGGATGTTGATCTCGATGCCGCGGGAGCCGCGAAACGCGCCGGTGAGCAGGGACAGCTGGCGGATGACGGCGATCATGCCGGGGACGCGGCCGAGTTCTTCTTTCAGGATGGGGATGAGATCCCGCGCGCGCTTCGGGTCTTTCGCCTTGACGACAGTGAACAGGCGGCCCCCCCGCCCGATGAACAGGAAGTTGCGCACGGCGGGGCCTTTCAGTTTCTTTTCCTCCTCGCTGCCGGGCATCGCTTCCCAGTAGGGGCGGTAGATGGCTTCCATCTGGTTGCCGATGCGGTGCATCTCCTCGATGTTGTAGCCCTGGGGCGGGATCATCATGCCGATGATGACGTTCTGGTCTCCCTCGGGCAGGTATTCCGCCTTGGGCAGCATCAGGGCCGCGGCGGCCAGGGGCACGGCGGTCAGCAGGAACACGGTGAACCACTGCAGCGGCCGTGAACGGAACAGCAGCTTAAGGCCTATGATGAGGGCCGAGCGAAATTTCGCGGCCAGGGTGTACAGGCCGAACAGGTTCCGCGCCCATTCCCCGAACCACGAAGCCCGCGCCCGCGGGTGCGCCGTTTCATAACGTAACAGATTGTTGCTGAGCGGCGGGATGACCAGGATGCTGACGACCATGGAAAGCGTCACCGCCGCGCTGATGGCCACGGCGATATCGCGGAAGAGCTGGCCCGCCTCCTCCTCGATGAACAGGATGGGGATGAAAACCACCAGTGTGGTGAGGGTGGTGGCGAGAATGGCGCCCCACACTTCGAGGGTTCCGTCGAGCGCTGCCTGATAGGAGTTCTTGCCCATCTGCCGGTGGCGGTAGATGTTTTCGAGGACGATGATGGAGGCGTCCACCACCATGCCGACGGCGAAGGCCATGCCCGCGAGCATGATCACGTTGATCGTCCGCCCCATCAGGGTGATAACGAGGAACGAACCCACCACGCTGATGGGAATGGCGATGGCGATCACCAGGGTGCTGAAGAAGCTCCGGAGGAAAAGAAGCAGTATCGCCGTGGCGAAAACCGCGCCGAGGAGCAGGTTGACCTGCACCATGTCGATGGAGCGGACTATATATTCTGTTTTGTCCGCCGTCTGCACGAGGTGAAGGCCGAGCGGTTGCAGCAGGTTCTCGTTCAGGTCGGCCTGCACCCGCTTGAGTTCCTTCATGACGGTGAGGGCGTTGGAGCCCAGCTCGCGGCGGGCGTTGACGGCGATGCCCGGCAGGCCGTTGTGGCGCACGTACGAGCGCAGTTCGTCGTAGCTCACGGTGACCTGGGCGACATCCTTCGTGTAGATGGCGCGGCCGCCCGCCTGGGCGAGGATGGTGTTTTCGATGTCTTCCACCGAACCGAACTCGCCCTGGGTGCGGATGATGTAACGCCGCTTGCCTTCATCGAAGTCGCCGCCGCTGATGTTGTGGTTCTGCCTGCGCAGGGCCTCGCGGAGCGCGAAGATGCTGAGGCCGCGCTCCGCCAGGGCGTCGGGGTTGAATTTGACCTGCACCTCGAGCGGGCTGCCGCCGATGGTTTCGCTGTCGGACACGCCGGGAATGCGCTCGAAGCGCGACTGGATCTTGTCTTCCGCGAAATCGTGGTAGCGGTAGACGTCGACCTTGTCTTCCATGCCCGGCAGGGGCTGCAGCACGAACCAGGCGATGGGCCGGTCGGACACGTTCACGGTTTTGATGATCGGCTCATCGACATCTTCGGGGTAGGAGGGGACCTGCTTGAGAGCGTTGGAGGTACGGACGAGAATTTCCTGCAGGTTGGCCCCGGTCTGAAAGGTCAGGAACACATCGGCCTGCCCGGTCTGGGAAAGGCTTTTCATTTCCACCAGGCCGACGATGGACTTCAGGTGTTTTTCCTGCTCGTCGACGATGTCGCGTTCGACTTCCTCGGGGCTGGCTCCCGGCCACTCGGTGGTGATGGTCAGTTCGGGCTGGCTGACGTCCGGCACCAGCTGCACGGGGATTCTGAACAGCGACAGCACGCCGAACAGCAGGACAAGGACCACGCCCACCGCGACGGTGACGCCGTATTTCAGGGAACCTTCGATCCACTGCATGTCGTGCCGCCTAATTGCTGGAAGGTTGCTCGATGGCGACGCTGGCGCCGGGGCGCAGCCGTTCGTTGCCATGCACCACCACCCAGTCGTTTTCACGCACCTCGCCGTCTACGGGGGTGATGGCGATCAGGCTGTCGATGAAGCCGCCGGGTTCGACGGTGACCTTGCTGGCCGAGTGCGATTTGTCCTCGTTTTCGATGACGCGCCAGACGACGGTGGCGAAGGGGGAGCGGACGAGCGCGTCCTTCGGCACGTAAAGCTGGGTGACGGTTTTTGACTGGCTCGTGAACTCGACCTTGGCCAGCATGCCTACGGCGATCTCGAACTTGGGGTTTTCGATTCTCACCCGCACGGGAAAGGTGCGCGAGGCGGGGTCTCCCGAGTGGATTTTTTCGATGACTTTTCCTTCGTACGCCCGCGCCGTCTTGCCGGGGGAGGAGGGCTCCAGTGTTACCCGCGCGCTCATCCCCGTCCGCACCAGGTCAAACTGGGCCTGCGGCAGGTTCACCTCGGCCTTCACCGGGTGGGAGGCGATCAGGTTGAACAGGGGGTCGCCCTTTTCAACCCACTGGCCGATCTCGGTCTGCTTCTTGACGAGGAAGCCGGCGAAGGGGGCGCGGGTGGTTCCGCGCTGGATCTGGTCGCGGATGATGCCGATGCGCGCGCTGGCGGCGGCAAGGCCCGCCTTTTCCTGCTCGATCTGCTCGATACGCGGTCCGGCGACCTGCTCGTCAAGCTGGGCCTGTTTTTCGTTGAGCAACTGCCGCGCCTGTTCGGCCTGGGCGCGGGCGTTGTCGTAGTCGTTGACGCTGAGCACGCCTTCGTCGTGCAGTTTCTTGGTGCGCCTCAATTCCGTCTCGGCCAGCTCCAGGCGGACGGCGGCCTGCTGGAGAGCCGCCCGTGCGGCCTCGACCACTTCCAGCCTCGTGCCGGTCTCCAGTTCCCGGAGCCGGTTGGCCACGCGCCCCCTTTCGGCTTCGGCCAGCTCCAGCTCCAGGCGCAGGGGGCGGGTGTCCATCTCCACGATGGCTTCCCCCTTCTCGATGTACTCCCCCTCGTTGTGGATGTATTTTTCGATGCGGCCGTCGATCTCGGCGGCGAGGGTGGTGACGGCCCAGGGCAGAATGGTGCCTGGCAGCTCGATCTTTTCGCGCGCGGCCAGCTTCTGGACTTTCACCACCGCCACGGGCACGGGTTTGTCCTTCCCCTTTTCATTCTCTTTGGGCTTGTCGGCGGCGACGGGGGAGTTGCAGGCGGCGAGCAGGGCCAGAAGAAGCGCTGCCGCGAGCCACCGGCGCGTGTGGGCTTGCGCGGCGGGCAGGCGCGTGTAAAACGGCAAAATAGAAACCTTCAGGATTCGCATGCTGGGGGCTGTCCTGGAAAACCTTTTAAAAGGCTATGATTTCAACGGAAATGGGCTGTTCGGGTGACTGATGGATTCTAGCATTTTTTTCGCCGGGCGGATTTTTTTCCGTGTGCCTATTTTGCGCCGCCGTCGGCCTCTCTCCCGGACCGGCGGCTCCTGCGCGCGGGTCCCTTTGGCTGCCCGGCCGGTATTCCACCGCCTGGGGAGGGGGATCCGCGGACCGACCACTTGTCATAATTAGAGGTGTTGGAATGGCTGTTTGATTTAATTATACGCTGATAATTCTTCGCGGCGGGGGCAATTTATCGTGCTGACCAGCGTCCTTTTTACGGGTTTTCAGGGGGGGCAGCCGGCCAGGCGCGCGGCTATTTCGGCAAGGGGGAGATCTAAACGACCCCGTAGGCGAGCATGGCGTCGGCCACTTTCACGAAACCGGCGATGTTGGCTCCCTTGACGTAGTCCACGTGACCATCGCCCTTGCCATAAATTACGCATTTCTCGTGAATCCTCGCGATGATGCCGCGCAGGCGTTCTTCCAGTTCCTGGTGCGACCAGGCCATGCGGATGCTGTTTTGCGTCATCTCCAGACCAGAGACGGCAACGCCGCCGGCGTTGGAGGCTTTTCCGGGCGCGAATAATATCTTCGCGTTCTGCAGCACTTCGAGGGCGTCGATGGTGGTGGGCATGTTGGCGCCTTCGGCGATGCCGGAGCAGCCGTTCTGGATCAGCTCCTTGGCGTCGATCACGTTGATCTCGTTCTGCGTGGCGCAGGGGAAGGCCAACTGGCAGGGGATGTTCCAGGGTTTTCCGCCCTGGTGAAAGTCGACTTTGTATTTTTTCGCGTACTGGGAAATGCGGCCTCGCTTGATGTTCTTGAGGTCCATGATGTAGTTCAGCTTTTCCTCGTTGATGCCGTCCGGGTCGTGCACGAAGCCCGACGAGTCGGACATGGTGATCACTTTCGCGCCCATCTGAATGAGCTTGAGCGCCGTGTACTGGGCGACGTTTCCAGACCCGGAGAGGACGCAGGTTTTCCCCCGCAGGCTTTCCCCGCGGTATTTCAGCATTTCCTCCATGAAATAGGCGCAGCCGAAACCGGTGGCCTCCTTGCGGATCTCGCTGCCTCCGAATTCGAGGCCCTTTCCCGTCAAGGCGCCGGTGAACTCGTTCGTCAGCCGCTTGTACTGGCCGAACATGTAGCTGATCTCTCTCGTGCCGACGCCGATGTCACCGGCGGGCACGTCGATGTTTTCGCCGATGTGCTTGGCAAGCTCGGTCATGAACGATTGGCAGAACCGCATGACCTCGTCCTCGGATTTTCCTTTGGGGTTGAAATCCGCCCCGCCTTTCGCCGCGCCCATGGGCAGCGAGGTCAGGCTGTTCTTGAAGATCTGTTCAAACCCGAGAAATTTGAGGATGCTGAGGTTGACGCTGGGGTGAAAGCGCAGGCCCCCCTTGTAGGGACCGATGCAGTTGTTGTACTGGATGCGGTAGCCGCGGTTGGTGCGTACCTGGCCCTTGTCGTCCTTCCAGCAGACGCGAAAGATGATGATGCGGTCTGGCTCGGTCAGCCGCTCGAGGATTTTTACGCGGAGGTACTTGGGGTGCTCGTTGGCGTAGGGAACGAGGTGGGTCATCACTTCCTTGACGGCCTGATGAAACTCGGTTTCGCCGGGGTTCCGCCGCCGCAGACCTTTCATGAACTCTTCGAGGGTGATTGCTTCTTTGGCCAACGTGTTCCTCCTGGGTTTTTAGCCGGTTGCGCACCGTGGGCGAGAGAGGTACTCCCACCATTTTATTACGAAACGGGGGCCAATGGGGAACCAAAACCATTTAAACCCTGCCGGGCCCGGGGAAGACAGGTGCGGCAACGGGGTCAATCGAACGTGAGGATGAAGTTCGGCGTGGAGGGTTCGGCGGCTGGGGCGGCTAACACTCCGGATTCTTTCGGGGTGGAGGAAGATGGCACGCTGCCGGGTTGGCGCAGGCCGAGGGAGGCGGGTCCGAGGGGCGCCCGCAGGGCACTGGCGTTCAGCAACATCGCGGGTGGCCGGGGCAGGGCCGCGCGGCGGCCGAGGGCGAGGCGAAGGGCGTTCGCGCCGCCCTTGATAACCCCGGCGCCACTGTGGGCGTCCACGTATTCGAAGCGAACCCCAGGGGGAGGGGGGAATTCCTGCGGGGCCCTGCCTGCGTGGGCCTCGCTCATGAACGAGGCCCATATGGGCGCTGCGGCGTGGGAACCGGTCACGCCCTTGCCGCCGGGGCCGAGGAGGGGTGCGTTGGCGTCGTAGCCGACCCAGACGGAGGTGGACAGGCTTCGGGTGAAACCGGTGAACCAGGCATCGCGGAATTCGTTGGTGGTCCCGGTTTTTCCGCCGGCGGGGTGGATGAAGCCCATGCGGCGAACCACCCGTCCCGAACCGTTTTCGATGACTCCCTGCATCATGTCGAGCAGGGGGTAGAGGCTTTCTTCACTGAACCGCCGCTGGTTGTCGACCCAGTGCTTGAACAGGGAGCGGCCTGCGGGGTCTTCGATGCGGGTGATGAAATAGGGCTCGCGGTAAATGCCCAGGTTGGCAATGACGCTGTAGGCCGAAGCCAGGTCCAGCGGCGACAGGCCGGAGGTTCCCAGGGCAAGGGAATAATGGCGGGAAAGCGGCGCGGTGATGCCGAACTTGCGCGCCGTGGCGATGACCCGTGCCGGCGACAGCCGGTGCATCAGTTTGACCGAGACGATGTTGAGGGATTTGGCGAGGGCCTTCTTCAACACGACGGGGCCGTGGTAGCGGCCGTCGAAGTTTTGCGGTCTCCAGGTGGGAACGCCGGGGATTTCCAGGGCCACCGGCTCGTCCACCACCACCGTTCCGGGGTGGTAGCCCAGGTTCTCGAACGCGCTCATGTAAACGATGGGCTTGAACGAGGAGCCGGGCATGCGGTTTCTCGACAGGGCCCGGTTGAACTGGCTGCGCGATGAGTCCAGCCCTCCGAGCATCACCCGCACCGCGCCGGTGCGGTTGTCGATGGCGACCACCGCCGCTTCGAGCGGGCCGGTGCCTTCCCGCGCGGGCATGTGGTTTTTGAGAAACCCGGCGTGTTTTTGCGCGGCATGGTGGGCGGCTTGTTGCAGGCCGGTATCGAGGGTGGTGAACACGCGCAGACCGCCGAAATTGAGGATTTCCCGGCCGAACCGGTTTTCGAGTTCGCTCAGGATGAAGGCCGTGAAATACTCGTTGGGGTCGGCGGTGGGCTGGCGCTTCAGAACCGTGAGGCCGGCCTGCCGAGCCTGGTCTCGCCTTTGCCGTGTGATGAATCCTTCCGCAAGCATCCGGTCGAGAATGAACCGGCCTCGCTTGAGCGCCCGGTTTGCGTTGGCGGCGGGGTTGAAGCGATTGGGCGATTTGGGGACGCCCGCCAGCACGGCGGATTCCAGCAGGGTGAGATGTTTCGCGCTTTTGCCGAAATAGGCCCGCGCCGCGGCTTCCACGCCGTGATGACCCCCGCCAAAGTAAACCTGGTTGCAATAGGCCTCGAGAATGTCTTCCTTGGAAAAGCTGGCTTCGATCTGCAGGGCCAGGAGCAGTTCCTTGAGTTTGCGGGTCCATTTTTTCTCGAACGACAGGAAGAGGTTTTTCGCCAGCTGCTGCGTCAGGGTGCTGCCCCCTTGTGCGAGGCGGCGGTGCCGCAGGTTTGCGGCGAGCGCTCTCAGGAAGGAGATCGGGTCGATTCCCCGGTGCTGGTGGAAGCGGGCGTCCTCGGCGGCGAGAACCGCGCTCAGGAAATGCGGCGAGATGTCGGCGAGCGGCACGAAGGTTCTTTCGCCGATGGTTGCCAGGCGATGGCCATCGTGCGAATAAATTTCGGTGGGCGGCTGCCAGGTGGCGTGGGCGAGGCTGTCGGGCAGGCGCGGGATTTCCTCCTGGAAATAATAGTAAGCCGAAAGCAGGCCGCCGAGGGAAAGAATCACTCCTCCCAGGATAATTGCAATAATAAATCGCATCATAATTTTTCGCGTCGCACCGGTGGGGCGGTCCCTCTCGCCACCAGAGCAGGAGGTGGGCTCTGGCCGGGGGGAAGGAAACGTGGGGGGCGGTCCGGTCTATACATTACCGGGAAACCTTCCGATGGACCGCCCCACCGGCTTGTTGGTGTCAGGGGTTTGCCGGTGCGGTTTGCCGGTGAGCGGCCATTTGACTCACCGGTGCGGCCGGCCGGGGTAAAGCCTCCGGCGGCACCGCCCGCAAGTAAAATGGAAACCACCGGTCTCCCTGCGGCTGGGACCAGATGCCCCGCAGGTCGCCGTTTGCGAGCACCCGCCCCTCGAAGTCACCGGTGATCTCGCCACCGTTTCGTTCGTGAAATAAAAACGTCTGGTCCGCCTCGAGCCGGCCATCGATGGAGCGTGCCTCGCCCCGGGTGTTGATCGCCTCTCCGCTCAGCGCCGCGCCTTCGCGGCGCAGGGTGAGGCGCATGGCGTGCAGGCCGCCCACCGTGCCCTCGAGATGCCATTCGCTTTTGATCGCGGGCGGCTCTTCCCTTTCGCAGGCCCACAGCCAGGTGACCATCGTGATCATGGGCAGGATGAAGATAAGAATGAGTTTTGTCCCAGCGTCCATGGTTTCTCCTCGCGGCGTCCCGGGGGTCCGCCTCATTTCGGGTATTGAAAGAGCCATTCCGACATGGGAGTCGGCTCCTGAGTATTTTCGTCCCAATGGGCTTCTTCAATGGCTGAGGCCGTGCCGGGCGCTGTTTCCTCCGGGGAGGCGGGGGCTGACGGGAGGCCGGAGCTTTCCCCGGCCGGTGGTTGAGCGGCCCCCACCTTCAGCACCTTGACCGCGGGCGCTTCTTCAGCGGGTTGCGTTTGCTGCGGCGCGTCCATGGTTTCAACCGCCGTGCCCTTGCTCGCGCTCGCGGCCGGTTCGGTGTCCTCGGCGGGTTCGAGCGGCGAGGCCGGGAACTCCACCGATGCGGAGTGGGACGGGGCGGCCTGAACAGGAGTCGCTTCCCGGGAGGCCTGCCGGACGCGGAAACGCGGCGCTTCCGGTTCGCCATTCAGGAAAGCCCGGGCGGGTTCACCGGAAGGGAGAGGAGAGTGCTCCCGGAGCCCGCACCGGGCCGGGCTTGAAAAATTCGCCGTCTTGCACGACAGGTCGGCTGTGTGCATCGCCTTTTTTCGCATCATCCGGCTAGCTTCTTCACTGGCGGCGGCGGAGGGCTGGGGGCTGGCCAGAGCGTGGCGGAGGTTCTCCTGGGCCTCGGTGTATTCGGGGTTGATTCTCAGCGCTTCCTCGAATTCCCGCCGGGCCGAGGCGGTCTGGTTTTTCGCGAGGAACACGCGGCCAAGGTAATTGCGCGCACGCGCGTATTCGGCGTTCTGGTCGATGATCCTGCGGTAATCGTCGATGGCGGCCTGGTAGCGTTCCGCATCGCTGTAGATATCGCCAAAGAGGAAAGGGCCGATGGTGTACGCGGGCGGCACCGCCAGCGCCTCGCGAAAACGGCTCTCCGCGTCGTCCAGCCGGTTGGCGTCGAGGTAGAGTGTGCCGAGGTCGTTGAGTGCGCGGGCATTTTCCCGGTCCTTGCTGACGAGCGCTTCCAGTTTTGCAATTTTTCCCTCTTCCACGTTTGTGGCATGGGCCAGCCCAGGGCCGATGGCTAGGAACAGGGCGATGGCCAGATATTGCGTTTTCATGCTGCCTCCTTTCAAAAATGAGTAACGAACACCCGTAGAGTTCGAAATGTCGAAAATCCTGTAGCGGATGGCGAGAGGGGCCACAGACGGCGGTTTTTTGTGGCCTGCGGCTGTTTTATTGCTCCGGTTCGAGAACGATCAGAGGGGGGACGGCGCTTGCCGGACGAAAAAGACCCCCGCGGCAGGCGCCGCGGGGGCCGGTTGAACTTGGCATGCAGGCAGGGGCCGGTGAAAAGCGGCCCCCTTCTCTAAGCTTCCAGGAGAGCGCTTATCTTATGGTCCGACCATCCAAACCGCTCCCGGCCGACCTTGAAGGCGATGGCCAGCTTTTCCGGAGCGAGGCCGGTGTCGTCGGGGCGCATCAGGTAGTCGCCGTAGAGCTTGTGGATCGCCGAGACCATCTCGGCTTCCTCGAGGTCGGAAAACTCGGTCCGGGTTTTTTCCACCCACCGGTCCATCCGTGGCGAGGGAATGTCGTCGGCGACGGGCCGCTTGACCTGGAACTTGAACCGGCGCTCTCCCTCCGGGCCGGAGGGCGCCTTTTCGTACAACTTGTAGTTGCCGGGAAACGTCCAGCCGAATTCCCTTTCGAGAGCGCGGAGGAGTTTGCGGTTCACCTCGTCGCACAATTTCCAGCGCGCATCATATTCCCGGCACTTGATGCGGCTTTCGCGTTGCCCGTCCGGGTAGAGGTAGGCGGTGCCGAAATTGAAAGTGGGCCGGGGCGATTTGAGCGCCTCGGTGAGGAACCCCCAGCCCTTGGTGTGCTCATCGCGAAAGCCCAGGCTGCGGCAATCGTGCGATGCCGTGAAACCCTCCGGGCCTTCGATGAGAAGGGAGGATTCGCTTTCAAACCGCAGCGTCAGCCGGGCAACCCGCTGGTCCATTTCGCGGCAGGAGAGAGGTTCTCCGGCCGCCGGGCCACGGGTCCACTCGGTCACCAGTTGCTTGAGTTTTCGTTCGATACGAGGGTTTTCCGAAATAAAGCGCGCGAACTCACAGGCCAGCGCCTTGTTGATTTCCTGAATGATATTCATGGGTCATTCCCTGTTTGAGATGTGGATGAGGGCAGGGGCAAGCCACCCGCGAAAAGCGGGCGCGTCCTCTGCCGGGTGCTTTTAGGGAATCACCTGGATTTGGGAGGGGGCGGGGCCCGGTCGGCGAGGGGGGGCTGGTAAAACACTTCTACTTCGAAAACGCGCTGGCCCTTGCCCGGGCGCATGAGCGTGGCGGGCGTGCGGGAAACCTCGTAGGACAACGTGGAACCGGGGTCCAGCGAGGCGGTGCGCGTCGCCTGGGTCTGCCGTGGAGCGCCCAACTCCACCGCCAGCCATTCGACGAACTCCAGAAACGTGCGGAACACGCCTAGGGTCTGGCCTTGCGGGGCCTGCCGCCTAAGCGGCGCCAGGGTCTTCTCGACCCGGTATTCCGCGATGGGGTTTTCCGGAGAAAAGACCTCGTTCTTGTCGGGGTAGGTGATGTGCGCTACCACCGGCTGCATTTCCGCCGGGGGCTCTTCCTCGCGCAGCGGGCCGCCGGAAAAAACATGAATGGAATGATCCGCCTGGATATGGATGAGGAGTTTTTCGCCGGGAAAGATCAGGTCCGGGTTGTCGATGCGGTTGCGGCGGATGAGTTCGTTGTAGTCGGCCCCGAAGTAGCGGGCAATTTGCCAGAGGCTCTCGTTTTTCTGCACGGTGTGGATGATCTCGCCGGGAGCCGATGCATTAAGCGCGGATGGGCCGGGTATTGCGGCGCCGGCGGGCGGAGCAGCGAGCGTCAAGAGCAAAAAAAACCCGAGCGCCGAGGTTTTGATGACCCAATTCAGCCTGTTGAGAGAGCCCTTCATCGCTGGGTGCTTCCTTTGGTGGGTGGGCAGCGAATCGCCGCCTTAGTTCATGAGACATGTTATTGCAAATTCCACCCGAGTTCAAGGCCTCGGGGCAAGCGGCCGGGTGTTGGCGCGAAAGAACCATTAAAAAAATCGGCGCAACGAGCCGGTTTTATTCATAAGGCACGATTTTTCAGTCTGTTGCAGGTCAAAAAAAGAAAATCTAGTCTTCTGATTTCATCGGATAAAGATATTCACAGGGGCGATATGAAAAAACCTCTTTATTTATATTTGGTTACGATATTTAAATAAAATCACATCTAATGTTTATCTATGCTAAATCCATTGTTTTATCGGGGGAAAGAACGTCAAAACGGGAAAAATTTTTCTTGCAAAGGGGTTTAGATTGGTATAGTGTCGTCTCAGGTGTAAATGTAATTGTTATATATGGGCATTCAGTGTAAATATTTCGATGTGAGCCCGGTTGAACGCCTGATTCCCAGCATTGAGAGCATTCTGCGGGCAAGAACAAAAAAGCGCAGATTAAAAAAATTGAACGGATGGGGGGCCATGACAGTTCAAGTTTTTAATGCATCGCCTGTTGCCGCGCACCGGCCTGAAAGGGCCGGGAGGGCGGCTCGGGCGGCGATGAATGTTCTGGTTTTTTGCGGTACGCGGCTCGTCGAGTCTGTTGCATGGGCCGCGCGTCATCCCTCCCCCTTTTCTTGCTTCATTCTCAAATTAAGCCGCCGGGCCGAGAGCATTTCCGGCGCGGCACCCTGGCTTCGCCGCCCTGCGGGGTCCGGCGCAGATAATTTAGCGCGTTTAACGCGCAGGCAGATACATCGTCAACCCGACTGAAGGAAAAAAATTCATGAGCAAGCAGACGGTACTATCCATTCTTTTGTCCGCGCTTTGGCTGGCGGGAACCAGCGCCGAAGCGGCCAATTCTCTTCACATCGATCAGGACGGTAATTTCAACCGTGCGGCCATTCTGCAGGCGACGGTTGCGCCTTTTTCCGATAACAACGATGCCGCTATTGACCAGGAGGGCTCGGGCAATACCGCCATCATCCGGCAGGATGCGGATGGCAACCTGGCGATGATCACCCAGGTGTCTCCGTCCGGGATCGGTTTCGATGATGGCAACCAGGCGGAGATTCAGCAATCGTCCAACGGTGGACACATAGCGAGCATCGCCCAGGAGGCTAAATACGTGGCTAAAAACCATGCCCGCATTGGTCAGAATGGCGACCCCGGTACGCATCAGGAAGCCCACATCGTTCAGGTAGGCTTCGGCAACTGGGCGGAGATCGACCAATCCCTGGGCGGCAATTCATTTTCGGTGGTTCAGGTGGGTTGGGTCAGCCGCATCTCAGGTATTCAGCAGGGGACGGGCAACCAGGCGCGCGTCACGCAGGGAGAAAAGGGCAATAGCAGCCGAAAGTATTTCAAGCCCGATGTGTCTTGCGAATACTGCGATGCGACGGTGAATCAGTTGGGCGACTACAACGATGCCACCATTGTGCAGAAGGGGCCGGATGGCTTTGTCGGCGTCGACCTGCTGGCAAGCATCGTGCAGACGGGAAATTTGAACTCCGCCGCCATCAACCAGGTTGGGTCGTTCAACGATGCCTTCATTGTCCAGACGGGGAATAGCAACATCGCCACCATCGACCAGCTCGGCGACGGCAACGACGGCAGCATCACGCAGAATGGCGACAACAACGAGTTTCACCTGACGCAGTACAACGACAACAACTCCTTCACCATCGAGCAGTCGGGTGGAGCCAGCGCTTCTATGACTCAATATGGCAACAGCTCCGTGATCCCTTGAGCGGGAGGAGTGGAAACAGGCCATTATGAAACCAGATAATAAACCAGCAATGGGGATGCAAAATATGAAAACAGCCGTGACAGTGTTTGTGGCAATGTTCGTTCTGGCGGGTGCGGGAAGCGCTCTGGCCGTGAACACCGAAACCGTTCAGGACGAAGGGACGAACAACATTCAGGAGATCTTGCAAAAGGGAGATCTCAACGATGCGGAACTCATACAGACTTCGTCCGATAATAACGCTGAAATCCAGCAGGGAAGCAAAAAGAGTGATGCGTTTGAGAACGAGGCCACCATTCTGCAGGGCGGTACAGGTTACAACAGCGCTGTCATCGATCAGAAGGGCGACCTGAACACAGCGACGATCGAGCAGAAAACCGGCGGCTACAACCACGCCAAAATCGAGCAGAGCAATTTCACCTATATCGACAATTCCAACGAGGCAGACATTCTCCAGGAGGGCGGCTACAACGATGCGTCCATCCACCAGAAGGACGTCGATGGAAACAAGGCGTCCATTCAGCAGGCGGGGGATTACAGCGGGATGGCCGGGATCAGCCAGCAGGGCGGTTCCAATAATTCGGCGAGCATTGTGCAGGTCGGCACGGGGGCAGCCAATCTCCTCCATGCGGCGACCATCAACCAGGGAAGCAGCAAAACCCAGGCTGCTGTCAATCTGGCTGTGATTTACCAGCAGGGCAGCGGCACGTTGGTGACGACGGCAGAGGGCGATATCCTCGTTGGTCATAGCGCCAGCATATCTCAGACGGGCTGGGCCAACACCACGGGAAT
>QJZQ01000052.1 GCA_003246675.1 Nitrospirota bacterium
CCGCCCATGGTGAGGCGGACATCGTTCTCCTTAAGGTCCGCATCCACCTGCTCGCCCAGCTTGCCGATGGCCTCCCACTCGCCGTCCGAGTAAGGCCGCGTGACACGCCGATCCTCCCGAATACGGGTGATCGACATGGTGTGCTCCAGCGTCGATTCGCAGGCCTCGAGGGTTCCGGTGACCGGCGCGGCGCTGGAGGGCTTCGGTGTGCAGCACAGCGGAATGTGCCCCTCCCCCGCCAGCAGGCCGGACGTCGGGTCCATCCCCACCCATCCCGCGCCCGGCAGGTAGACCTCCGTCCAGGCATGCAGGTCGGTAAAATCCTGCTCCGGGCCGGAAGGGCCGTCCAGCGACTTGATGTCGGACGTCAACTGAATGAGGTAACCGGAAGTGAACCGCGTCGCCAGGCCGAAATGCCTGAGCACCTGGCAAAGCAGCCAGGCCATGTCCCGGCAGGAGCCGCTTTTAAGCGAAAGCGTCTCTTCGCAGGTCTGCACCCCCGGCTCCATGCGGATGAGGTATTTGAGAGCGTTGTACACCTGGCTGTTGGCGCCAACGAGAAAATCCACCGTGTTCTGCTTTTTGCGATCGACCGACTTTACAAAACTTTCAAGAAGTGGGCCGCTCTCCTCCTTGACCAGGTAAGGCGCCAGCTCTTCCGCCAGCCAGGGCTCGTAGCGGAAAGGGAACTCAAAGGCGTACTCCTCGAGAAAAAAATCGAACGGGTTGAACACGTGCACCTCGGTAACGAGATCGACCTCGACGACAAACTCTTTCACTTTTTCAGGGAACACCGCCCGCGCGAGATAATTTCCGAACGGGTCCTGCTGCCAGTTCAGAAAGTGCTTCGCCGGCTGGATTTTCAGCGAGTAGGATAAAATCGGACTGCGGCAATGCGGCGCCGGACGCAGGCGGATGGTCTGCGCCCCCAGCTGGATGGGGCGCTCGTACCGGTAACGGGTGACATGATGCAGGGCAACCTGGATGGCCATGAGAAAGTAACCAGTAATATGCGGATTATTAATGACTTGCGGGGGATGAAACACCCTATCAAGTTTTGCTTTCCTTTTTCAGAATTGTACCGTAGATTCAGTAAATAATAACCTAAACAATGACGGACGGCCCGTCCGGAGGTTTTTCTTTGAATCACCTTATCGCGCTCAACTTCGATAACCTCTGCACCCCGGTGATCAAGCTCAAGGAGCTCGCGGCGGATCAACCCGCGCCATCGCACGGCTGCGGGTTCGCATGGTATCCGAACGACGACTACGCCGCGGTGGTCATCAAAGACCACGCCGGCGGCGGAGCGCAGACGCTGACCCAGGCCATGACGGACTGGAGCCATTTCCGCTCCACCATGTTCCTGTGCAAGGTGAAAGGCACGGCCCAACGGCACACCCAGCACGACGCCCAGCCGTTTCGCCGCAGCTTCGCCGGGCGGGACTGGCTGCTTCTCCACAACGGCAGCCTGGACAAGGAAGGCCTCTCCCGGCTTTACGACAAGGATTCCCATTTCCTCGAACCCCTGGGCAATACCGATTCCGAACTGGCCTTCTGCTACCTGCTGGACCGGTTTCAATCCAACCGTTGGAAGCAGATCAACGAGGTGGACGGGCCCACCCTGCTGAAATGGATGGAACAACTCGACACGGTGGGAAGCGCGGACATCCTCCTCTCGGATGGCAGGTCACTCGTCGTCTATCGCAGCAAAAACCCGACGAACATGAACCTTGCCTACGCGCGGTTTTCCCCCGCCAACCGGCCCGCGTACCTCGAGTCAGATTCTGTCCAGCTGGATTTTTCCGATTCGCGGGACCAGTACCGCACCGCGCTCATGGTCACTTCCGCCGCATTCAACCAGGGCAACTGGCAACCGCTGATGCCGGGGCAGCTGATCGTCGCCCGGCGCGGCGCCATCCTGTGGAACAGCCATGAAGACGAGGCCGTGATCACCGCGCAATCGCCGCTTGCCCCCGTCATCCCCGAAACCCAGGAGAAAGCGTCCTTCGCCTCGCAGCAGGTCGCGCAGCCGCAGACCACGCAAACCGTTATCAACGTCAAGTCCATCACGCACGCCCAGGACGGCACCCCCCTGGCCTATCGCTTGTACGACCTGCACCACGAAACCGAATACGAATACAGCAAACCCGTCGAGCACAGCACCCACACCTTCCGCCTGCACGCGGTGGAGGACAACGTTCAGGAAGTGCTCCAGGCCACCCTCGAAATTTCCGTCCCCGGAGAACGGCTGCAATTTGAAGACGTCTTCGGCAACCAGTCGATTCAGTACACCATCAACCAGCCCTACAAAATCCTGCGGGTCCGAAGCCAGGCCCGCATCAAGGTTTACGCCTGCCCGCCGGATGATTTCAGCTCGCCGCTGCGCAACACCTCCATCCCGCTGGTATGGATGCCCTGGCAGCGGCAGATGATGTTGTCCTACCTGCTGCCGCCGGAACTGCCCGAAACCCAGCTGCGCGAACTGACCGACTTCGCCATGAGCTTCGTCGAACGCAACGACTACAACCTGCTCGATACGTTGCAGGATATGAACAAGCGCATCTACGAAGACTTCGAATACAAACAAGGCGAGACATCGGTGGAAACCACTCCGTTCGACGTGTTCGCCTCGCGCAAAGGCGTCTGCCAGGATTTCGCCAACCTGTTCATCTGCCTGTCCCGGCTGCTCGGCGTGCCCGCGCGTTACCGCGTCGGCTACATTTATACCGGCGGCAACTACGAGAACAAGCTTCAATCCGAAGCCTCCCACGCCTGGGTGGAAGTGTACCTGCCCTTCATCGGCTGGCGCGGGCTGGACCCCACCAACGGCTGCGCCGTAGCACAGGACCATATCCGCGTCGCCTGCGGCCGCAACTACCGCGACGCCACCCCCACCTCCGGCACCATCCTGAAAGGCGGCGGCGACGAAGGCCTGATGGTCCAAGTCAAAGTGACCGAAGTCGTCCCCTGACGTTTCGCCCACCCAGTTCCCCGGCGCATCTGACGCCAATGGATGAGACGCGCTGAATTGCCCCCAGCCTGAAAGGCCGATGGACCCTCAACTTTAATAATTAACAGGACAGACCGGTTGCAGACCTGCCCGTTTCAAATTTATTTTTAAATTGCGGGTAAAGCTGGGAGAATAAGGCAGATAAAAATCATTCAAACGAAGGACGCTCTCGGCCCATGCTCCCGCCATTCAACTTCGACAACAGCTTCGCCCGCACGTTTAAGGGCTTTTTCGTGCCCTGCAAGGCAGCCCGCGCGCCTGCGCCGAAACTTTTGCAATTCAACCATGCTCTGGCCGAAGAGCTGGGCCTGGACCCGGCCGCGCTCGATTCGGAAGCGGGTCTCGCGGTTTTCTCCGGCAACGCAACACCCGTGGGTGCGGAACCCCTGGCGCAAGCGTATGCCGGGCACCAGTTTGGCGGCTACGCACCGCAACTGGGGGATGGACGCGCGCTTCTCCTCGGCGAGGTGATCGACACCCGGCAACAGCGCCGGGATATCCAGCTGAAAGGATCGGGCCCCACCCCGTTCTCCCGCGGCGGAGATGGCAAGGCGACGCTGGGCCCGGTATTGCGCGAATACCTGATCGGCGAGAGCATGCACGCGCTCGGCATCCCGACGACCCGGGCCCTGGCGGCCGTTACCACCGGGGAACACGTTTACCGGGAAAGACCCCTGCCCGGTGCCGTTCTCACCCGCATTGCAGCCAGCCACATCCGCGTCGGCACCTTCCAGTTTTTCGCCGCGCGCGGTGGCGCAGACAAGGTTCGCGAACTCGCAGATTATGCCATTGCGCGGCACTATCCCGGCACCGCGGCCGCGGAAAACCCCTATCTGGCTTTCTTCGAGGCCGTCTCCGAGGCACAGGCCGCCCTCGTGGCGGGCTGGATGAATATCGGCTTCATCCACGGGGTGATGAACACCGACAATATGACGATCTCCGGCGAGACGATCGATTACGGCCCATGCGCCTTTATGGACACCTATAATCCAGAAACCGTGTTCAGCTCCATCGACGCCCAGGGACGCTACGCCTATGGCAACCAGCCGGTGATCCTGTCCTGGAACCTGACCCGTTTGGCGGAAACGCTGGTCCCGCTTGTCGATGCGGACAAGGACCGGGCTATCGAACTGCTGACCGACGCGATCCAGCGCATTCACCCCCTTTACGAAAAACACTGGCTGGCCGGAATGCGCTCCAAGCTCGGTTTATCGACCGAAGATCTTGGCGATCTGGACCTCGCCCACGATCTGCTATGGGTGATGAAAGACGGGCAGGCGGATTTCACCCTCTTCTTCCGCCGCCTCTCCCAGGTATTGCGCGGTGATGACGACGCGGTCCGAAGCCTCCTCGAACAGCCGGGCGCCTTCGATGTCTGGACCCGGCGCTGGCGGAAGCGCCTGGAACGGGAGGGAACTCCAGCGGAAGCTTGCGCGCAGGCAATGGACCGGGTCAACCCGATCTATATCCCACGGAACCCCAAGGTCGAAGAAGCCCTGGCCGCCGCCGTCGACCGGGAAGACATGAAGCCCTTCTCGAAATTGCTGGCCGTACTCAACCATCCCTTCGACGAAGCCGCCGGAAACGAAGACTACACCGAACCCGCGCCGGCAACGGACATCCCCTACAGGACGTTCTGCGGAACCTGAGTGGATGCCGACCCCTTCCCATCCCCACCCGCAAACCCGATAGGGTCTTCGTTCAGAAACCTGCCAATAATTGCATTATAGTATCTGGCTCGGTAGCAACAGGCCGGATTCGGGGTCAAACTCCCGGCCCGTGTCGGTGTACGGATTTTCAAGTGTTCCGGTGCTGTTTGCGATCTGCCCGGAGCTG
>QJZQ01000126.1 GCA_003246675.1 Nitrospirota bacterium
TTACAGCATCAAGGCCGAATTCAACGATGTATCGCATGCGCGCGGCATCGTGTCGATGGCCCGCTCGCGCCATCCGGACAGCGCCGGTTCGCAGTTTTTCATCGTCGTCAAGGATTCGCCCTTTCTGGACGGAAACTATACCGTATTCGGCAAGGTGACCCAGGGCATGGACGTGGCCGATAAAATCGTGGCCACGCCAAGAGACGACCGGGACAACCCGCTTGAACCGGTGGTGATCAAGTCCGTCCGCATCGAAACCCGTTAACCCCATCCCGCCCCAGGGCTCGGGAGTCCGCAGGAAAGAACCAGGAAAAAACATGGAACCGGAATTCAAAATAGACGTCTACAGCATCATGGGAACCTCAACCCCCGCGGGGAGGACGTCGGAAGAAGGCGAGCCCGCGGGCGACACCATCCGAAGGCTGATCCTGGACAATTGGGAGAAGTATGAAAAGATCGTCATCCTGTTCGAGGGCATCGCGAAAATGAGCCGGCCCTTCGTCGACGAGGCGTTCGCCAAGGTTTTGGAAGAGAGAACGCTCAACGAGTTCAACAGCAAACTCTACTTCCCCGACGCCAAGGCGGATATCGTGAAGGACTTGAACGCGGCGATGAAGCTCAGGATCAAGATCATCCAGGCCGCAAGAGAGCGCGAGGCCCTTTAGCGGCCTGAAGGCCGGTGGGGAAGGGGGAGGTGAAAACCTACTTGAAGGGGGTTTTCGCCACTTCCTCGATAAAGGCTTCGGTGAATTTCTCGGCGGAGGCGCTGTCCCGCGCGGAGAGAATGCGGTTGTAGGACGTCATGCCCTCGTCGCTCAGCACCCCTTTGCCATCCTCGATGTTTTTTAGCAGCCGCTTGTCGTTCGGGGCGGCGATCTCCTGGCTTTCCGCGAGGCCCGAAGAGGCCAGGCAGCCTGTTCCCATGCCGATGGCCCCCACCACGAAGCCGCTGCGAAAGCGATCGTTGAGCAGAATGCTGACGAGCTTGTCCTTCCACAAATAGGAGCGGGCGCCGCGCCCTCCCGCCACGATAACCCCGTGAAAAATGGCCTTGACCTGCCGGCTGCCGCGAGTGCCGCTCACGTAGCTGTCGCCGGTGATGCCTTCGATAGCGTCCACGATAAGAACATCGGGCGTCACGTGTCCGCCGTTTTCACCGACGGCCACCTTGAGCTTTGCGGAAGCAATGAGCACGTGGGCGTCTTCCTCCCGCAGTTTCTTGAGCGGGATGTTGAGTTCATCCTCGTTGTAATAATCTTTCGGGATGATAATGAGTACGTTTTTACCGGTCAACCGCCCCATGGGCATGCCTCTCCTTCATTGGTTGATGAATTACCTCGATCTTGATGCTCGGGGCGCTCAGTCTATCACAAAGTGAAACAGGGAATAGCCGTTTTTTGCCAGGACGAGGTGCGCGTGCCGGTCCAGGAAGGTTTGGAGGGCCGCGCGTCCGGACGGCGTGAGGGCAGACCTTTCCCCCAAAACAAAATCGTCCTTCACCATCAGGTCCGTGATGCCGAGCGCCTTGAACTGGCGCATGAGGCCGGCGGGCGAGGCGTCTTTGGCGATCAGGGTTTGCAGCGTGTGGGCTTCCTGAAACGAGTCGCTGAAAAATCGCCGCTCGGCAAGATAACCCAGGTTTCTCATGTAAACGAACAGGACCACCGCCTCCTTGGCGAGCGACTCGTTCATGGATTGAAACAGCGGGTACGACGAAATATGGCGGGTGAGAAATTCCTCCCGCGTTTCCTTGCCCGTCAGGTAAGCCATGGGGGCGGCGTGAAGCCAGCTCTTCATGATAAGGCCGCTGTTAAACACCAGCCCCAGACCCACGAGCCCCAGAGCAAGGAGGCGGCCGCGCGCGGGAAGTGCCTCGGCCGCCTTTGCGAAACCCGCCGTTAAAAGCAGCGCAAGAAAAACAAAGGCGGGCGCCAGCATGCGGATTTGCTGAGTTTGCTGAAACCAGAACACGAGCAGGACGCAGAATAATGCGGCCATCGGAAGAGCGTTTCGCCGCAGAAAGAACAGGCCCGGTAGCAGGAGAAGATAGACGATGCCGGTCTGCCCGTCGAAGCGCAGGGAATTTTCAGCGCCGTGGAACGTCAGGTTCCAGGGCAGAAGCAGGAAGTCCGTTATGCCGTGCCCCATGCCGAACATCTTGAAATATTGCATCAGCGCGAAGGCCCGCCCCGCATCCCAGTTGATCGCCTGCTCCCCGCCGAAAAACTGTATGAAGAACGGCGCGAAAGGATTGCCGGTGAAATAATAATTGCGCCCCCACCAGGGCAGGATCAACGCCAGGGACAAGACGCCGAGGAGCAAGACCTTCCTCGCCGTCCAGGCCAGATCGTTGCGCTCCCGGGCTTCAATCAGCAGGCCGAGGAAAGCCAGGGGCAGGGCGATCACCCCCGTCAACTTGGTGGCGAAGGCGGCTCCGGAAAACACCGCCATGAGCAAAAACCAGCCATCCTGCTTGCGCTCGCGCCACAGCGTCCATGCGTAAAAAGCGAGAAAGACGAAGGCGGCGGTCTGCAGGTCGATATACGCCGAGGTAGAGATCTTGAAAAAAGTCGGCGTAGAAAAGTAGATCAGCGGGGCGAGCAGCGCCAGGCGCGGGCCAACCCATTGCCGGGAAAACAGATAGAGGCCGAAAAGCAAGAGCAGCGCCAGGCCGAGGCCCAGGCACTGCGCCAGTTCCCCGCCGCCAAGCGCCAGGCCGGCCAGGAACAGCATCTCCACCTGCTGCGGGTAGAGCGAGTAGATATTGTTCGGCAGATGGACGAGGCCTTGACTTTCAAGATAGGCCTTGGGCACTGCCAGGTGGTAAACCAGGGCATCGGTACCCACCGGTGGAGTGGCGGCCTTAAGAAACGCCAGGCAGACAAGCAGACCGAGGAGGGCGAATGGCAGGGCGCGCGGGCCCGGCCAGCGGGCCGCCGCCAGGGCCCGAACCCATCCGGCGACGTGTATGGCGATTTCGGCCAGCCGGCGCGGACGAAAGAGAAGGGCGCCGCCCAGAAGCACCACGAAACTGGCGGGCTGCGCCAGGTGTGAAAAAACGAGAACGGTGGAGGCGAGGGAAAAGCAGACGTGGCCGGCCGAGGTGGAGAACAACACCCTCTCGCCCCGCCCCGAGAACGAAAGGCCGAGAAAACCGCACACCTTTTCACCGACAAGGAAAAACGCGAGAAAGATGACAGGGGCTAGGGCCAGGTCCATCCGGTGTACCGGTGTCGAGAGTGGAGGCGCGCGTCGGCATTAGAAGGCGGGAGTGTCCGGGCCCAGCCTCCGCGGCTCAGTTGCCGTTTGCCCAGAAGATTCCGTTTCCCTCGCCGGCCGGGTTGTTGTACGGGTGTTCTTCTCCCCCCGGAAGGGCCGGGTCGGCATAATCGTCCAGCCAGAAAGCGTCCGGATTTCTCGGGAACTCCAGGAAGCGAATTCCATTATCCGGATGCGCCGCGCGCAAGTACTTGAAGTATACCTTATCACGAGTGACGGCGAGAACCTCCACCTTTCCCGTTTCATGAGACATGACCAACCGGGCCCGCTTGGCCAGGCCGGAACATTTCTTGCGAGCGTTTTCAAATATCTGGTACCCCTTTTCCACCGGGAGCGCGTAGGGTTCGTTGCCCAGAGTGGGGCGGCACAGAAAGACATAATAAGGCGGTACGCCGATATAGGACAATTTGTTGAAGAGTTTCGACAGGATGTCGGGGTCGTCGTTCACTCCCCGGATCAGCGGGGTTTGGTTGACCACGATGGCGCCGGCCCGCATCAGGAGGTTCAGCCCCTTGATGGCTTCCCCGGTGAGCTCGCGCGGGTGGTTGAAGTGCGCCATGATGTAGATCTTCTTCTCATCGGTGCTGTACTTTTGGATCATCTCCAGCAGAGAAGGGTCATCGATGATGCGGAAGGGGTTGAACGCGGGGATTTTCGTCCCGATGCGGATGATTTGCACATGATCGACCTGCCTGAGCTTTTCGATGATCGGGGCAAGCTTGCTGGTGGACATGATCAGCGGGTCGCCCCCGGTGAGCAGCACGTTGCTGATTTCCCGGTGCTCCCGAATATAGCGGAGGCCCTCGCTGATGTCCTTGGTCACCTCATCGTTCTCGTCCATGAACAGCCGCTTGCGGAAGCAGAACCGGCAATAGGCGGCGCAGACTTCGTTGACCAGAAGCAGGGCGGTGGAAGAGTATTTGTGCTCCAGGCCCTTGACCGGGGTGTAGCGCTCTTCATTGGAGGCGTCCAGTTGTCCCCAGTCGTCCAGCTCCTGGACTTCGGGAATGATAATCCGGCGGATGGGGTCGTTGGGGTCCTCCCAGTCGATCAGAGACTGATAATACTCGTTCGAACGGAAAACGAATTTTTCATTGACCCTCTCAAGATCCACCCGCTCTTTGCCGGATAGTTGAGGAACCTGGTCGAGACGAGTCACGTATTTGACTTTATTCGCCTTGAGGTGTTTGGTGGAAAAAGGCATAGGCACCTCCCTTAACGTCCTCCACGCTCAGGTGGAGAAGGCGGTTAACATTGAACTTGGGCAAAAAAAACGGCGACCGGTTCAGCCCTGCGGGCCAAAATAGCCGAGCTCTGGAATTTCACCCGAAAAAAATCAGGGGATGGTGAATTGTGGGGTGGACCGTGGAAATCCACGATCTGTCATACAAGTTTTATATTTGCCCCAGGTCTCAAAACCAGCCTGCCGGGCCGGATATTCCCGAACCAGAGCTCCCCTTGGAGCGGGGTGGAGAACCCTGCTCCCGTACAGACCTCCCC
>QJZQ01000033.1 GCA_003246675.1 Nitrospirota bacterium
TGTCCAGGCAGGCTTCTATCATCATCTGCAAACGCTTGCAGAAGCCGCCGGGTTTATGCATGTAATAAGTGGTGAGGATTCTTACCGGTTTGCTCATGGCCGGTCCTCAACCGCCGCGGATTTTGCCGCTCGGGTGTTCCTGGAATTTCCGCCGAGCACCGCCGCGTACAGCTCGGCGACCTGTCGCGCCTGTTCGTCCCAGCCGTCAAACCCATTGACCACCCATTGCCGCGCGTTTTGTCCCAGCAAGCGGCGGAGACTCTCGTTCGTGGCGACAAGGAGGGCGCCATCGGCCAACTCCGCGGCGGAACCTGCTGAAACCAGCACACCATTTTCGCGGTCCACGATCATGTCGGCGAGCCCTCCCACCGGGGTAGTAATCACCGGCAGCCCGGAGGCCATGGCTTCGAGAACCGCGTTAGGGGTGCCCTCGCGCAGGCTGGGGTGGATCAAGGCGTCGGCGGCATTCATCCAGCGTGGGATATCGCCGGGGTCCTGCCCGCCGGCAAAGGTGATGTGTCCGGCGACGTTCAGCGTGCGGGCGGCCGCCTCAAGCGAGGGCCGCAACTCGCCATCGCCCACCACGATAAAACGCGCCCCGGGCACCTGCTCAAGAATGCGCGGCATCGCTTCGATCAGGTGCCGGTGCCCCTTCGCCGGTGAACAGGAGCCGACGCTCAGATAGATAAACCCATCCTCCTTCAGGCCGAGTTCCCGGCGGGCTGTGGCGCGGTCGCGGGGCTTGAATCGCTTCAGGTCGATGCCGTTGGCGATGACGGTAATTTTATCCTCCGGGAGGCCGAAGGCGGTGAGCGCCTCTTTGAAATGCGTACTTTCGCAGACGATGGCGTCCGCCTTCCTCAGGCAGGCGCGCAGGAATCCGGAGAACAACGGAATCCGGGTGAACAGCAGGTCGGACCCCCAAAGAGTGATAACCACCGGAACTTTAAGGAAGGGCCGGGTGGCCAGGGCGACCAGCGCGGCCGGAGTCCAGAACGCGTGCAGCGCGTCCGATCTCCGCGCCAGACGAAGGGCCGAGACAAAAAATGAAAGCATAAAAAAAGGCAGCAGGAAAACGCGCAGCGGGTTTTCTTTCAATCGGGAGGGGATGCCGCCGCCGTAAGCCAGGCTCTCCAGCCGGGTGGCAATGAAATAGCGAAAATGGGTGACCTTGAAATGCGTCGATAGAGGCGCATCCGGGATGCCCGGGCCGTGCGGTGCGAGCACCTGGATGGCGGAGCCCCGGCGGGCGAGATGCTCGGCGTATTCATAAATGAAGCGGCCGGCGGCATCGCCTGAATTTCTGGGAAATGAAGTTGTGAGCAGGGTGATGTTCAACGTTTCGTGGGCTCGCTCGCGGCCTTTGTGTCAGCCGAGTTTTCTGAGGCCCAGGGCCTCCTTAAAAATATTTTTTGCGACAAACAGGACGTTTTCCTTTTTCTCCGCCAGCCGCCTCAGCGTGTACGGGAGCCAGGCCTGGCCGTAAGGAACATACACCCGCACGCGGTAGCCCCTGTCCCGAAGTTGCTTCTGGAGATCCCGCGCAACGCCGTAAAGCATCTCAAAGTAGAAATTCTCAGCCGGGATTTTTTCTTGCTCGATGAAGGCGAGAAGCTCCTTGAGGAGGTGCTCGTCGTGTGTGGCGATGGCGGGCTGATGCCCCTGCTTCAACAGGAGGCGGGCCAGCCGGAGGAAATTGGCGCGGATGTCATCCATCGATTGAAAGGCGATGGAGGACGGTTCCTTGTAGGCTCCCTTGCAGAGGCGGACGGAAATATTTTGCGCCATCAGTGATTCCAGATCTTTCTCCGAGCGGAACAGATACGCTTGCAGGGCCTGGCCCAGGTTGCTGAAATGCGCGTGGGTCTCCGTGACCCGGTCAATCGTCGCCTGGGTGTGTGGCGAACCCTCCATGTCAAGCCGGACGGTGTGGGGAACCGCCTGGCGAAGAAGTTCCTCGAGGTGGGTTTTGCACAGCTCCGGGTCGATGTCGAGGCCCAGCAGGGAGAGTTTCACCGAAATATCGAGGGAAGGCGAGAGATCATCCGCCCTCCGAAGAAGTTCCAGGTACGCATCGCGGGCGGCTTCGGCCTGGGCCCTGTCGTGCACATTTTCCCCGAGAATGTCGACCGATACGAAAAAGCCCGCGCGGATCAATTTGCGAATCGCTTTCGCGGCGGTTTGAAGATCCTCCCCCGCGATGAATCTCTTGGCGATGGGGTAGAGAAGATGCATGACACACTCTCGAAAACAGTGCCGGACAGCTTGGCCGGCGCCCTGTAGTAGCACAGGGGCTCCTATAAATGATACACGGGCGGGCGGTGGGATTTGAAATAAATAATTGTTTTTTTTTCCTGTTCCCGTTTTCTGGCCAAAGATTGGCTTCCCTTTGCCAGGCGTTTCCCTTATAGTGTGTCGGTTTCCAAAAACTTGGAGGTTTGCCGATGTCGCTGGTTTGCCTTTTGCTGATAGGCGTGGCGGGAGTTGCCGCCATCACGGTATTGTTTTATTTCTGTTCGAACCGGGTTTCCTGAACCATCGCGTGACCGGTGGTGCCTTTGCCCCGTGGCTGAGGGGTGATGCCGTCTTTCCGGTCGCTGTTAATCCCGCTTTCATTTTGCGCGCCGTGCTGTAGGCGGGCCAGGTAGGCGGGGTCCCGTTTCAGCGCTTCCTCCATATATTTTATACCCTCCTTGTAGCGTTCCAGTTTCAGGTAAGTGAGACCCAGAGCATAATAGGCCTCCGGTGCGTCCGGGTGCCGGCGGCTGTGTTTTTTCAGCGGCAGGATCGCCTCCTGGTAACGGTGCATCAGGTAGTAGGACAGCCCAAGGAAATAGGCGGCGGCGGGATGATCTTCCTGGAATTGGATCGTCTTGCGATAGTGGTGGATGGCTTCCTGATGCTGCCCCAGGGCGGCGATGGCCAAAGCCAGTTTGAAGCGGGCGGCGCTTTGGGTTTCGTCCAGCCGCAGAGCTTGCCGGAGTTCCTCGATTTTCTCGCCATGGCGGCCCAGCGCGCCATAAGTGACCCCGAGGCCGTAATGCAGGGCGGAAGCGTCCTTGGGGTGCTTCGACAGCGCCCTGCTCAGATGAGGCAGGGTTTCCTGGTAACGTCCTTCACGCAAGCTCGTACGGATTTTGGCCATCAGCAGGCCGGGGGATTGAAAACCCAACCGGGTTTTCAGGGTATCGAGAGGTTCCGGGGGTAACGCCGGCAGAGTCAAGAATCCCAGCAGCCCCAGGGAGAAGAATAATCCACCTCTTCCTGCCCGCGTCTTGAATATACTCATAGGAATATATTCAGGTTAAGGGCTGGCGCGGGGCTTGTAAAGAGGGGGGAGCGGGATGGCGGTTATTCAGTTGCTTTGACCGTTGCGGAAAAAGGCATGAATTTAATCGCGTGCGGCCGGTTTCAAGACGGGCGGTTTCAGTTCATGCTCGGCGACATTTTGGAGAGAACCTTTTTCTTATCTTCCACCGCTCGCAGGTAGAGCGCGTTCACGTCCAGTATTTTTTTCTGCAGGCGCTTGTTTTCTTCGGTCAACTTGAGCGAGGACTCGATCAACTTGAGGTTGGCCTGAATCAGCGAAACCAATTGATTCTTGAGTTCATCATTCTTGATGCTTTGTTTGCTGTCAGGCATAGGAGAGGTTCCTCAGTTGGGCTGTCTGGCAATGATGGTTTCCCTCTTCGGTTTTTGTGCGGAAGAGAGTCAATTGTCCCTGATCTTCGGCCGTCGAGTCCTCCATCGGGAGATAAGGGCTCGAGTTCGGGCCATTCGCCTGTTCGCGTTTTTCCTTCTGAATCAGGCGATTCAGTTTTTCGATGTCGAGGTGAAGGTTGTATTCCGAAACATCGCCCTTGGGGTCGATCTCCGTCAGCAGGGCCAGCGTCTGCCGGACATCCGGCGACCGGTAAACCGCCTTTTCGATTTCCTCCCAGAGTCCTTCCACCAGTTGTTTCTTGATGTTGTTCGGAGCGCCCATAAGAATAATTTCAACTCCCGCAAAAATTAGTGTGTGCGGATAATTATTTCTCCAGTGTAAGAGGGGCCCGTCGCAGTACGGTCAAGGGTGTGTCACGGTTGAGTGAAGATTGGCCGTGAAGGAAGGGGGCGGAAGAAGCCGGTCAGGAAGGGAGGTACTTGTTCCTCAAGTACGCAAGGAACACGTCAGGGTTCAGGTTTTCCCCGGTGGATTGTTCGATGAGTTCGCGGTTGGTGAAGCGGGAGCCGAGAGCGTAAACCCGCCGGCCCAAGCTGTCGAAAAGCCCTGAAAAGTCTCCGTTCCTGATGGAGTCAAAGACATCCGGCAATTCGCGGGTGATTACAGAGAGGATCTGGGAAGCGGTGATGGCCCCCAGGGCGTAGGTCGGGAAGTATCCAAAATAGGCCATGGGCCAGTGTGAATCCTGCAGGCATCCTTCGCTGGCGGTTTCTGGAGCGCGGCCGAGGTGCTGGCGGTATTTCTCGTTCCAGGCCTCGGGCAGGTCCCTCACGCGCAGATGGCCGCTGAAGATGTCTTTTTCAAGTTCATAGCGGATGAGGATGTGGATGGAGTAGGTGACCTCGTCGGCATCCATGCGGATGAGGCTCTTGCGGACGCGCGTGGCCTGGCGATACATGTTTTCCGCCTCCCAGGCCGGGCCTGAAACACCGAGGATGCGGCGGGCCCAGGGCGCGGCAAACTCCATGAATTCGCGACTGCGCCCTATCATCATTTCAATAAACAAGGCCATGCCTTCGTGCAGGGTCATGCCCCGGTCCCTGCCGACGGGTTGAAAAAACCATTCCGCGGGCAGGCCGAAATCGTACATGGCGTGGCCGGTCTCATGCAAAACACCCATGAGGCCCGTCATGAAATCGAGTTCGGAAAACTTCGATGTGATGCGCAGATCCTCGGACGTGCCCTCGGTGAAGGGGTGGAGGCTTTCGTCGAGCCGGCCCTTCACGAAGGGAAATCCCATGCATTTCATCAGTTTTTTCCCGAGGTCCCTTTGCCGGGCGATCGATATTTTACTCTCATGAAGAGTGAAGGGTCGGCTCGCCTGCGCCTCCACGGCCAGATCGATGATGGGCGGCAGGCCCCTTCCCAGAGCCATGAACAGGGAGTCGATCTCGCGGGTTTCGCGGCCGGGGTCGTATTCGTCGATCAGGGCGTCGTAGGGAGCGCAATTCAGCCGTTCACCGAGCAGGCGGGCCTTTTCCCGCACCACATCAAGGACACGCTCCTGGAGCGGCACGAGCAGGTTGAAATTATCTTCCTGGTAGGCCCGCCGCCAGCAGACCTCCGCCCGGGTGGTGGCGCGGTGGAGCGAGTTGAGCAGCCGCTTCGGGATGGCGTTGGACCTTTGCCAGATGCGCCGCATTTCCCGGAGGTTGGCGCGCTGCCAGTCGGAAAGATTGGCCTCGGCGGTCTCGGCCCGGTCGAGCAGGTGGGCAAGTCTTTTTGAATGCAGAATCGAACTGCACTCCATATCGAGCAGTGCGAGCTGGTCGGCGCGGATGGAGGCGCTGCCCGTGGGCATCATCACCTCCTGGTCCCAGCGCAGGAGATGGGTGATGCTGCGCAGGACGTGGACCCGCTTGAAGCGGGTCTCCAGGTGCAGGTAGGGGGTAGGGCGCATGGCCGTGGATTCGCGGGAAGTCAGGAGAGCCCCAGTCGTTCGCGGGCGGCGTTCAGGATCATGCCCAGCAGATCGGAATAACTGAGCCCCGCAAAGCCTGCCATGAGGTTGAGCTTGCCGTCCCAGCACCAGCCGGGGTTGGGGTTCACCTCAAGCAGCTTGATGGTGCCGTCGCGGTCCGCCCGAAAGTCGAAACGAGCGTAATCCCGGCAATCCAGGCGCTCGAATAGCCGGCTGGAGAAGTGGATCAGCTTTCTCTGCCGCTCTTCCTCGAGGGAGGCCTCCTTGTAACGAATCGAGGACCAGTACGGGGATTCCGGCAGCCATTTCGATTCGTAGGACAGGATCTTCGGCAGCTCGGCGGGCAGGTGGCTGTAATCCACCTCCAGCACCGGCAGAACCTCGAACTTGTCGGCATTGCCGACGAGCCCCACGCTGTACTCGGCGCCTTCCAGGTATTCCTGGATGAGCAGGGGAACGCCGGGAAGAATTTCACGCAGGTGGTCGAGGTAGCCGATAAGCTCTTCGGCGTTGTGGACCACCGCGTTTTGAGTGATTCCGATGGAGCTGTCGCCGGTGTTGGGCTTAATCAGCGCCGGAAAGTAAGACGGCAGGTTCGCGGCCTGGTCGGTGGGGTCGAAGAAGGTTTCCATCGGCACATCCACCTCGAGGCTCGCGGCGATGGCCCGAACGTTGGCCTTATTGTAGCAGAGCCAGAGGCTGCCCGGGCCGGCTCCCGTGTAGGGAATATCCATGGCTTCGAGAAACGCGGGGACGTGCAGCTCCATTTCCGCCCGATTGTTCAGGCCCTCGTCGCAGAGATTGAACACCAGGGCAGGCGGTTTCGCCATCAGTTGACGCTGCATGGTGTTGTGATCATCCAGAAACTGGAATTTATAATCCTTCAGAGTTTCGAGATCGCGTTTGAGGATGTTGATGGTCTCAAAATCCTCTTCATTGAACTTGCCGCCCTTTTTAACCGTGTCGGGCATGCGCGGATCGCCTAAAAGCACCGTGACCTCCAGCGTCTTTTTCGGTGGAGCCGGTGCCAGCTTCTTTTTGACGGGCCCGCGCGCGGTGATGAACAATCGGTTGGCCATCATGCCGAGGTCCTGATTGCGGGTGGACTCGGAGATGACGTTGCCGTGCGATTGGATATCGGTGAACCCGAGCCCCTTAAGCAGGTCGGTGATTTCTTCAAAGGAATACAGGCGCTCAGCGTAGAACTGGTCGGCCAGCACGCCGATTTCGGCGTTGGTGATAACCTCGCGCGAGATGATGCGCCGCTTGTCAGAAGAAAGTGTACGCTCGCGGTTGACGAAATGGGTCTGGTCGATCCACTCCCAGGAGCGCGGCTCGAAATTTTTGGCCATCCATACGCCATCGACGATGTCGAGCACCAGTTGGCCTTCGCTGATTAAGGCCCGCTTGACGGACTCCAGGACTTGCAGGTCGTCTTCCTCGCGCTCGAAATAGCCGAAGGAGTTTCCCATGATGATCACGCAGTCCTTGGAGCTTTCGGTAATGCGGAATTTGCGCGCGTCGCCTTCGGAAAAGGAAACTTTAAGGGCGCGCTTGCGGGCGCGCTTGCGCGCCAGACGAATCAGGTAGCGGGACCGGTCTATGCCGGAGACCTTGGAGTAGCCGCGCGCCGCAAGCTCCAGGGAGTGCCTGCCCTGGCCGCAACACACATCGAGGATCTCCTGGCCGGGCTGGATGCCGGTGGCCTTGATCACAAGGTCGATGTCGCGCGCGGTGTTGAGGTCGTTTTCGACCACGTCGCCATCTGTTTTCAGGTAGATGGAGTTGAATATATCCCGCCACCATTCGTTGGGCAGGTGGCGCTCCAGGTCGGACAGTGGGCCGAGGGTGCGGACGGGAAAGGGTTTCGATTTTTTCTGCGTACCGGTTTTGGAAGAGGTTTTAGCTGCGGATTCGCTCAAGGGATTTTCCATTGTTGTGTTAGCCAGGGTCGTGGGTTATGAATGAGTATTTAAAACAGGTTTGCATGAGAGTATTATGGCCGCTCTGGGCCCGCTGATATTTTTGATCGGAATTTTCTGGTAGACTTTTTAGATGATATACATCACCCGGCTTTATTCCGCTGCCACTGCAAGGGACAAGCAGCGTCTTGCCTTCGTTGCGAAATTATATCAAGAATCCTTTCCACATTCTCCGAAATATGGAGAAATAATTTCCAACTTGATACAAAAAAATCCGCGCCGGAGTTACGAGGTCGTCCTCCTGCTGGCCGAGGGTCCGAAGGGCAGGATCTGGGGGTTTTCGCTGTTTTTCTACTTTCGTGAACGCAAGTTCGCCTACCTGGATTATCTGATCAGCGACCCTACGCGCCGCACCCGGGGAATAGGCGCCGCGCTCTACGAGGCGACCCGGGACCATGTCGTCCAGCTGGGCGGCCGGGGGATATTCATGGACGTTCCCCCCGACGACAAGGAGCGGCTGAGGGAGCCGTTTCGCTGGCAGACCAACAAAAAAAGGCTGGCGTTCTATGAACGCTACGACGCCCGGCCGGTTATCAACACGCTTTACGACCGCCTTCCCACCCCGGCCAACGATGGCCATGTGACCTATCTGATTTACGATGGCCTGAACCGCAAATCCCCCCTCAAGAGGGTGGAGCTCAAATGGATGATGGAGCAGATTCTTTCTATCAAGGGCGGGCTGGGACCGGAAGATTCTCTGGTGCGGAAAATCATCGATTCTGTTAAGGACGACCCGGTGCAGTTCCGGCCGCCGTGCTACGCTCCGCCCCCACCACCGCCCCAGGGGGGAATTGTCCGCAAGCTCCTGGATCTGGTCAACGTGGGAGATATGAACCAGATCCACCACCTGAAGGAAAAAGGCTATGTCGAACGGCCCGCCCGCATCGCTTCCCTGCTCAAGGGTATCGAAGGGCTGCCTGTTCTCGAGCACCCGGTTCGCTCCTACTCCAGCGGACCGATCAGGGCCGTTCATGATGCGGGTCTGCTGAATTTCCTTGCCCAGGCGCCGAAGAAGCTGGCCCCCAGGGAGTTGCTCTATCCCAATGTCTTTCCAATCCGCAAACCGGAACGCATCCCGAAAAGCTGGGACATGCAGGCGGGATATTACTGCATCGACACGTTCACCCCTCTCACTGCGGCCTCGTACCTGGCGGCTCGCAATGCCGTGAACGGTTCCCTCACCGGCGCGGATCTTCTTCTTAAGGGATCCCCCCTGGTCTATGTTTTGTGCCGTCCGCCGGGCCATCATGCCGAGCGCCGGGTGTTTGGCGGGTTCTGCTATTTAAACAACGCCGCCATTGCCGCCCACCATCTATCCATGCAAGGCAGGGTGGCGTTTCTCGATATAGACTTTCACCATGGCAACGGTTCGCAGAATATTTTCTATGACAGGAAGGATGTTTATTTTATCTCCATCCATGGTCATCCGCTCACGGCGTATCCTTACTTTTCCGGCTACCTGGATGAAAAGGGCGAAGGGGAGGGGTTGGGGTTCAATCGAAATTTTCCCCTAAAGCCGGGAACGGGAAACGAAAAGTACCTCAAGGCCCTGGCCGAGGCTGTGGGAATTATTTCCCGTTACAAGCCGGATTTTCTCGTGGTATCGGTGGGCTTCGACTTCATGCAGGGCGACCCGACGGGATCATTCGAAGTGACGCCCGCTGGCGTCCGCCGGGTAGGGGAGCTGCTGGCCACTCTGCGCCTGCCCACCCTGCTCGTGCAGGAAGGAGGATATTCCCTGCGGAACCTGCGCCTGGGCGCGCGAGGTTTTATCCAGGGGCTTACCGGTTTGTGATACCGAAAGGACTTGTTTATTGGTTCCTGCGGATGGTGGCAAGCCATAAAAAAGTGCAAATGTTTTAACAAAAGGATACATCCCGCTGAGGTGATTCCACCCGCTCCAGGGAGATTTGGGCATGCCCTCTAATATTTTAGAGCAGCCAGCCGCTTTTAATATAAAGGCTTGCGGTCTTACCCCCTAAATAGCCTGAAAAACGGCACCATACGTGCAAATTTATGGGTGTTGCTTTCAATCTGGAAGCAATAGAAAGCCCCGAACGATGGGGCTGTGTCTTCGGCCTGGAGGCCTCATTTTTAGGAGGGAAAGACGATGAAAGAACTGTTCATGATTGCGGTGGATGTGTCCATCTGGCTTCACAACCTGACGCTGGTCGGTTAAGTCAGTATCAGAGGCAAAGCGGGTTCTCCCGGGAACACGTTTCCGCTGGGGATATTTTTGCGTCTCAAAAGCCATGACGCTCATTGAGGGGTCCCCTAGATAATATTTCCAGGGAAGGCGCGCACTGATTTCCGGATAAACAAAAAACAAGGCAGGAGCCCTGAAGGGCTGCCTGCCTTTTTTGCTGCGATTACCGCGAGCCTCCGGTTATCTGAGAGGGGGCTTGTGGCCGGCGGGGGGCCACCGGCAGCTTATCTCACCCGGCAGTTGACAGTTTCGCTTTCGCTGAATCCATCCGCGTCTATAACTTTGCCGATTACCTGACCTTGCATGAAGTCGGAACTAATCTCGGTTGCTCCGGCTGCGACATCCTTAACCAAACGAAAACACCGGACCGCGCAAGCGGCCCGGTGTATTGCTTAAAACTGACGGATCGGATTTGCCTGCGAGAAGGTCAGCAATCTCCCCGGTGACCCGTTTTCGTATTTTTCGCTGCATCGGCTCCGAGAATACCGCCGACCACTCCGCCCAGGACCGCTCCGGACGTGGTGTCGCCGGTGGCCGAACCGATCAGGCCCCCCATGGTCGCGCCTGCGGCGGTGGTGCCGACGATGATCGAAGTTTTATCATCCCTGCGGCAGGGAGAAGAGCGTTGCTCCACCCGGTCATGGTGATAGCCGTAGTCCTGATTGTCCCGGTCATGAGAATAATGGACCCGGTGGCCGTCGTGCCTGTGGCTTCGGCATTTCTTCTGCCAGCCGGGGGGAACTTTGCCTTGTTTGGCCAGGCCAGGGGGCAGGTTGTCACAATCTCTGCTGTGGCCGTGGTGATCGTCATATCCGTGGTGATCGTCATATTCCTGGTGATGATGATCATTTTTCCACTTGCCCTTTTTTGGCTTGGCCTGTGCGGCACTCACATTGAGGCTCAAGGCGATCATGGCGGTGAGGGCAACTAAACTAAGGGTTCTTAAGAAGCGCATACCTGACTCCGCAAAGAGGGGGTGAATATTCATTTATTCATTTACTTATAGGGTAAACTATTGAGAGCCGGATGCCAATAAAATTATGAGGCGGCGGTGCTATAAAAGCGGGCGCTATCCGGCTTGAAGAGGATAGGGGGGGTGACGGAAAGAGGAACTAGGGGCGGGTGATGCCAGACAGAACCCGCCATGCATCCATGCCCGCGGCGGTCCAGTCCAGATTGGCGAAGTGCGGGTCGGAAAGGGAATGAACTCGGCCGATCTTTATATAAGCATGGTCGTTCACCAGGCGGGTGATTTCCTCTTTAGGGGCGGAGGAGACGGGCATGAATTGTTCCTCATCCCATTCCCAGGGGGTGGCCCAGGTGCTCATGACCACGCCTTCGAAAAGGGGGGTGGACCGGGCGGCCAGCAGATTTGTCAGCCATTGCTCCTGCTTGTCTCCCTTCAGGATCAAAAAATAGCCGAGATAGTGCCCCCACCAAAACAGGGTCCTTAATGTGAACATTTCAACTTTGGAGAATTTTTGCGGGATATCGAGAGAGAGGAACGGGAAACCCTTGTTGTTCTCGCCCCGGGCAATTTGCCCCCGCTCGATATCGGTATCCATGGGCCAGGAGGCCGGGGTGTCCCTGAGTTCCCGCGCCATGGCGTCCTTGAACCCGTTAAGACGGTCCTCGGCCTTTTTCATGATGGCGGGTTTGTGGAGAAACACCTCCACGTGATTCAGCAGCTGTAATTCTTTGGGGTTCCATGCGGACGGGTGATCATCGGAAATCATGCAGGCGTATACCTTGTGAGCGGGTCGGCGGGCTTCTTAAGGAGAGGCGGTGGCGTAGAATGATCGCAGGGGCGAACACTCCGGCCGCCCATGGCGGTGCAGCCGCGATCTCCTTCGGGCCCTAATCGTCGAGGTCTTCCTTTTGCCGGTTCAGGACATAGCGGTGGATCTGATTTTCCTGCTCCGGCGTCAGGTTATAGAAGCGGCAGCGGCATCTGTTGTCTTCGCCCACGGCGAGAATCTCCATTTTCGCGGTGATGGGCTGCTCGTCGTTGGGCAGATTGAATTTCACCTTGTATATCTTGCCCGCGACGAATTTGCTGCTTCTGAAAGCCATACCGCCGGAACTGATGTTGAGGACAGTGGCCTCGGTATCGTCGGCCTCCACCTTCAGCGGTTTCTGGGGCGACGGGGCTACGCGAAATGCCTGGCGTGACTCTTCCGGAGCCCTGAACAGCTTCGAATCTTCGTCTGATTTACTTTTTTTCGAGAACAAATTCAACCCTCCTATTTTTGGATCTACCTGCCTCAGTTTCATTGGAAAATAATGGAAAAGTATCCGCGAACCCGGTTGCCGTCAGGTTTTCCGGGGCAATTTCCCTGTCGACAAAATGCCGCAGGACCGAGGTTGCCCGTGTCGCAGAGAGTTCCCAGTTGCTTGGGAAGCGTTCGGTGGAAATCGGGATATCGTCTGTGTGCCCCTGGATGTTGATTTGGTACTGCGGGAATTTTTTCAAAATCTGGATGATCTCATCCAGAACAGGCCGGCCCGCTTTCTGAATATTGGCGGAGCCCGACTCAAATAAAACCTTCGCCGGGACCCGGAAGATGACCTTGCCGTTGCTCGCCACGACTTCCAGGGCTCCCGCAAAATCCTGCGAAGAGGACCTCAGGTCGGCCAGTATGTCATTGGTCTGCATGCCGGTGAGTTCGACGATGCGCTTTTTAATCTTCACGCTGTCCACCAGTTCAATAAGCCCGATGGGGGCGTCCGCATCACCCAGAATGGCCGCCTTGAACTTGGCCACGTTCATGGAGGCGATGGAGTAGTACAGGATAAAGAAGGTGAGCAGCAGCGTGGCCATGTCCGAATAGGCGATTATCCAAATCGGGGAATCGGTTTCGCTCATTACTTTATTGGCGAAGCCGCGAATCTGTTTTCTTTGGGCGCGCGCTTTCCGGACCTTGTCCTGCCAGTCTCCCTCGATTTTCCGGACTTCTTCTTCCAGCGTGTGACGGAAATTCTGGGTTTTTGAAACCACCTCCGCCTGCAATCCATCTTTTTCATGGCGAAGCCCCTTGACCTCTTCCTGCAGAACTTTAAGCGCCTGATCCGGCAGGGCGGCTCTTGCCTTTTTCCGGGAGGGAAGGGGAAGCAGCCGCTCGCGGGACTTCACCGTCGTCTGATTCTCTTTGAGAATTTCCGCGTATTGCGCACGATAGTTTTGCGAGAGGGATTTGAATTCGTTGAGTTCCCGGTTCACCTTCTCGATGATTTCCAGAGAGGGGTCCGTGCGTTTTTCCGGGCGCACCACCGGCTTGGCCGGCCGGCCAGGTTGCAGGCCGAGGGACCCTGCGGTGGACGGGGCGGGCGACGGGCTCGCTTGTTCGAACTCGGGTTTGGTCATGGGGCCACCCTCGCGGTCGGTGAAAAGAGCTTCCGGTTCATGCTGCGGGTTGCTCCGCGGTTTCGATGCCTTTGGCCTTGTCGACGATGATTCTCTGTTTCATCGGCCGCCGCAAGGTGGCCGGAATGTACGACGAGAGTTTTTCGTAAACCAGGATCGGGTTGTTGTCGTTAAGAATGGAGATGGCGCCTTCGAAAATAATCTCCAGGTTGATCACTTCGACGAGTGTCCGCGCTTTCAGCTTACCCGCGATGGGGCTGAAGATGAGCGTGGAAAGCAACATGCCGTAAAATGTCGTGAGCAGCGCCACCGCCATCGACGGACCCACCGACTCGGGGTTGGACAGTTTGTTCAGCATCTGGATCAAGCCGATCAGGGTTCCCATCATGCCGAAAGAGGGCGCGTAGATGGCCATCTTCTTGAAAATATCCTGGACGATGAAGTGCCTCTGCTTCATCGATTCGATCTCGATGTTCAGCGTGTCGCGCATCAGGTCTTCTTTCGTCCCGTCGGCGATGAGGTTGCAGGCCTTTTTAAGGAAGTCCGACTCCGCTTCGAGTTTACTGAGAGACACGATGCCCTGGCGGCGGCTCAGGGTGCACAGCTCCACCATGGTGGATACCATGTCGTTGGGGTCCTTCTTTTCCTTGGAAAAGACGAAAGCCGCGGCTTTGAATGCGGAAACGACATCCTTCATCTGAAATGTCGTGAGAGTGGCCGCGAGAGTTCCGCCGAAGACGATCATGATGCCGGGGAGGTTGATGAAGCTTTCCATGCCTCCCCCCATCAGAATGGCGGCGATAATATAGGAAATTCCCGAAACGATTCCGATGAAAGAGGCAATATCCACAGGGTTTCTCTCTTTTTAGGCTAATTAACTGTAGAGGTAACTATAAATAATTTACCATTAATTCCCACTAACTGCAAATAATTCCGTTTGTTATGTGTAGCAGGGCCGGTCCGTGGCCGGGGCGATTTACGGCAAAAAACGGCAGGAAGGGGGTAAGGATGTGGCTATGGCACCGAGCGCGGAGGTGGGGGGCTGGGTGGAGACGTCAGGTGCCGGAGGGGCTTTGCCCTGGCAAAAGGCTGTCCAGGGTCTTTATCAGGAGGTCGTTTCCCACCGATTTGAGAAGGAATTTTCGGACTCCGATTTCCGAGAGCACGCCTGAGATCCCGAAGTCGGGGGAGTCCCAAAGCCCCACGAGGGGAATATGGGGGAAATGCCCCCGTATGAAATTGACGGTTTCCATGGCGGTGGAGTCGGGCAGATGGAGATCTATGAAAATGCAGTCCGTCTTTCCCCCATGCCCATTGGCCTCGAGAATAACCTTGAGGGCCTGATCGGCGCTATCCGCCACATGAACGCGATATCCCTCTCCGGTGAGGATTCGTTTCAGGTTGTCGCGCACTTTTTCGCTGTGCTCGATGATAAGAATTCCCGCTTGAGCCCTGCCTGCATTGTTCAAGTATTCGAGTCCTGTGAAAAATTGAGTGGGGGAAGAGGGAGCGCCGCGCCAAACGCCCGTTGTTTATGGCCTGTCAAATAGGGGGGTGGAAATTGTAAAGCTGCCTTGCGGCTCCCGGATTTTATTCGCGGCCGATGCAGTGGGCTTAAAAGGCCTGAGAGCGGCTCTCTGCTTCCCCCACTCTCGAAGTTTGACTCCGCCCCCAGACCCGTCTAAAGCCAGATATTATGGGCATGGGAAAACGAGTCCTGCCGTCACATGGATTCCTCGCCCATAAACGCAATTTATAAAATAGCCCGTTTTGGGGAAAAGTAAATGACTTCAAGGGGCTAAATCAATCGATCCTGAAAAATATTCGGCTTGCCGGATAGTTCTGGCGGGCTAGTGCGGGGCCATCCTCCGCTACGGGGCAACGGAGGATGGACCTTGTGTGGAAACTTGGGGGGAAATTATTTGTTGAGCCGCGCCACCAGTTCGGCGCGTGATTTGGCATTCAATTTTTTATAGATACTTTTGATATGGTTCTTGGTGGTGTTCACGCAAATAGAAAGCTGGGATGAAATCTCGCCGTTCTCATGGCCCTCCCTGAGCAAATGGCAGACTTCGATCTCCCGGGGCGTCAGGCCCGAATCTCTGATCATGCGCAAGGTTTTTGCGGGCAGGGTTTTGCGGCGGCGCTTGATTTTACCCTGCAGGCAGCTGCGAACCTTTTCGGACAGCTCCTTCCGGTCGCAGGGCTTGAGCAAGTAGTCATTGACTCCGGTGCGCAGCGCTTCGATGACCGAATCGGTGGATGGATAGCCGGTGAGAACCATCACGGGCGTTTCGGGATGCGTTTTCTTAAGCTTTTTCGAGAGCTGGATTCCGTTCATGCCTTCCATGATGAGGTCGGTGATCACCAGATCGCAGGGCTTTTCGCGGAATTTGTTGTAGCCTTTTTCAGCGTTTGGCGCGGTGATGACGTCGTAGCCTTCGTTGCGCAAATCATCGCTGATGGTTTCGAGGATGATGTTTTCATCGTCGATCAATAACACGGATTTCCTAGCCATGCTCATGCTCCTTTGAAGGCAGGGTCACATGGAATTCAGACCCTTGCCCTGGCCCGCTGGTCACGGTAATGTCACCGCCATGGGCGTGAATGATATTGCTGCTGATCGAAAGGCCCAGCCCCGTTCCCCGGGTCGATGCCTTGGTGGTGAAGAAGGGATCGAATAACTTCGAAAGCGCGTCTGGATGAATCCCGCTGCCGGTATCCCGTATCCGGAAGCGGACGTGAGTTTCATCTTTCTCTGTCGCAATGACGATTTCCCCGCCGCCCGACGCAATGGCGTCCTCGGCGTTTTGCAGCAGGTTGAGGACCACCTGTTTGAGCTGGTCGGCCACCGCATGGACGGCAGGCAGGCCGGGAGCATAATTCCTGACGACGCGGATCTTTTTCTCGCTCAGCCTGGGGTGGACCAGGTGCAGCACTTCTTCCAGGGTATTCTGGAGATGCACCGGCTCCCATTTCCCTGGTGAGGGTTTTTGGAAATTCTGCAACTTCTCGATCAGCTCTTTGACGCGGTTGCACTCCTTCACCGCGAGAGCCACGAAACCGCGATATTTCTCGCCCATGGGTACGGATTCCTGGATTTTTTCCAGCACATTCCGGATGCCGTAAATGGGGTTGTTGATCTCGTGCACGATATTGGCGTTCAATTTCCCAAGCGATGACAATTTTCCGGAGTGCACCAGCCGTTCGTGGTAACGGGCGAGGCTATCTTCCGCCTTAATGCGGGACTGGTTGTTCCGGTGGCTGGTGATGAGGGTGGAACAGGTGGCCAGAAACGGTTGCAGGAAATCGATAATGGACGGATCGTATCCGCCAGGCCGGTTCGCCAGACCCACCATGCCGATCAACCGATTGGCGTGATACAGAGGCAACCCGAGAAAGGATTTTAGCGGGGAATGGCCCATGGGGGTCCCGCCGTTTTCAAGTTCGGTTGCGGGGTCATTGGCCACCACGGGTTCTCCCTCTGTGATGACCCGGATAAACAGGGGCTCCATATCAGGAAACTCCATCCCTGCGTCGCTTTGTATATCGGACAACCTTTTTGCCTGTTCATTCAACGCGAGGTTGGTGATGGCGTAGGTTTGGAGGTCGGGCTTGCCTTCGGGGGTAAGGAGCACCTCGCCGATAAAGCCGAACTCGCTGTCGGTCAGCGCAAGGATGCGGCGATTCAGGTTGGCAAATAAATCCTTTGAATCTTCCTCAAGTATGAACTGGGATTGCGCCAGGCGAATGGCATCGAGGAGATCGTTGGATTTTATCAGGTCGGCTTTGTCCGAACCGCCGGATTTATTCAATGAATCTTTTAATATCCTGAGTTCTTCGGTGCGCTGGGCGAGTGCACTTTCCAGCTCCTGGCAGGTTCTTTGAAGTTGTCCCAGGTCCTGAACGAGAATCCCGGTCTCGACCTTGGCTGTGTTGTTTTGATTCTGTTTTCTGGAAGTGGTGCGCACGGGTGTGGCCATACGGGCATTGGTATGTATTGTTTTCTTCACCATTGCTTTGTCACTGACCTGCCATCCCGTTTATGGTAGGAAATATCCTATTATTATTCATTTGGCAAGGGTATTCAAGACATTTCGGCCGTTTAAATAGAGCCCGGGGGCTAATTTCCCGGCGATTCCGGGTGCAGGTGGCAATAGACGATATGGTCCTCAGCCAGCCGGGTGGCGCCGGGAATTTCGCTGCGGCAGCGGTCCATCACCTCGGGGCAGCGCGGGTGGAAATGGCAGCCGGAAGGGGGGTGGAGAGGAGAGGGGACATC
>QJZQ01000060.1 GCA_003246675.1 Nitrospirota bacterium
TGGATCTGCTGCGTTCGGTGGGCATCGCCACCATCGCCGCCTCCGGCAACGACAGTTCCACAAACTCCATCAGCGCGCCCGCCTGCATTTCCACGGTGGTCAGCGTCGGCTCGACCGATAAGAGCGATATAGTATCCAACTTCTCCAATAGCGCATCGTTTCTCGACCTCCTTGCGCCAGGTGAAAGCATCAACTCATCGGTTCCCGCTGGCGGATTCGGCCTGAAGTCGGGAACATCGATGGCCACGCCGCATGTCGTCGGGGCTTTCTCGGTGCTGCGCTCGAAAAACAACGGCGTGAGCATCGACGACATGCTGAATGCACTCGAGACCACAGGGGTGTCGATTGTCGATGGGCGCAACGGCATCCCCAAACCGCGCATCCAGGTGGACGCGGCGCTCGCGACAATTCCGAGCCCGCGCGACGACCTCATCGTCGATTTCGGCGCACCGGGTATCTGGAAGTTCATGAACGGCACCGCCTGGGACCCGGCCCCCCTGCACACGCTTTCCGCCGCTCACATCGTTACGGCGGATCTGGATAACAGCGGCAAAGACGAAGTGATTGTCGACTTCGGCGGCGGCCTGGGCATCTGGATATGGAGAAATAACACCGCCTGGGACCCGGCCCCCCTGCACATGCTCCCTGCCACCCACATCGTCGCGGCGGACCTCGACAACGACGACCGGGATGAGCTGGTCGTCGATTTCGGCCCGGGTTTCGGCATCTGGATTTATCGCAACAACACGGCCTGGGACGCAGCGCCGCTGCACACGCTTTCCGCCACCCACATCGTCGCGGCGGACATAGACGGCGGCGAGGATGAACTGATCGTCGATTTCAACCCCTTCGGAATCTGGGTTTGGCGCAAGAATACCGGCTGGGACGCAGCCCCCCTGCACACGTTCCCCGCCACGCACATTGTCGCGGCGGACATGGACAATAGCGGGCAAGACGAAATCATCGTCGACTTCGGCCCAGGGATCGGCAGTTGGATCTACCGCAACGATACGGCCTGGGATGCGGCGCCGCTACACGGGCTCTCCGCCACCCACATCGTCGCGGCAGACATGGACAATGACGGGAAGGACGAAGTCATCGTCGACTTCAACCCCTTCGGCATCTGGGTTTATCGCAACGACACGGCCTGGGACGCGGCACCGCTGCACCCCTTCCCGGCGACGCATATCGTCGCGGCGGACCTCGACCTCGAAAGCGAAGATGAGATCATTGTCGATTTCGGACCGGGTTTCGGCAGCTGGATCTACCGCAACGACCTCGCCTGGGATGCGGCGCCGCTGCACGGGCTCTCCGCCAACCACATTGTCGCGGGGGAGATCGACGGGCAATGAGGGGTTGCCGATGCGGGCCGTTCAGGCTCCTCCGGCATATCAAGGGGTGTGCTTAGCTAACGGGTGGACGCAATGAGAAAATGGACATTGAGTTTTTTGATGCTGCTGTTTCTGGCGGGCGTGGGTTTGGGCGTGCAAGGCTGCGCTTCGGGACCCGGCACGGGAGTGGAATCCACCAGCGATCAGGTCGTCGAAAAACCCAGGCGCGAAGGCTCGGGCTATCAATAGAACGTGATATCAGGCGGGCGTGAGGGCGGTGAGCCGCTGGGCGATGTCCTTCTTCTGGTGGTGGCCGAGGTAAAGCAGCCCGTCGGAGAGGGAGTAATTGTCCGGGAAGGTGTTGATCTTCTCGCCCAGCATCTGCACGATTTCCTGGTACAATTGCGTCGCCTGGTCAGGCGTCATCCCCACGCTGCACTCGAAGGAATAGCCCAGGCTCAGGTCGTGCTCCGGCGGCGAATAGAGCCGCGTGATGCTCCACTCTTCCGGGTTGCGCTCGATGGGCGCGCCCTTCTCCAGGTCGAACTGTGAAGCGATGCAGGAAAACCCGGGCGATTCGAGCAACTCGGGGTTATTCATGACGAAGTTCACCGAGTCCATCACTTCGGCCCGGGTTTCGGTGGGAAATCCGCAGATCAGGTAAAAGTGCATGGCAATGCCAATGCGCAGGCATTCCTCGGTGGTTTTGTCGATCACTTCCAGGTCAACACCCTTTTTCATCGAGTCGAGCACGCGCTGGTTGTACGATTCCATGCCAAAAATCAGCTTGCGGCAACCGGAGCGGTAGAGCAGCTCCATGCGGTCGTCCTTGAGCAGGCTCTTCTCGAATTTCAACTCGCCGGTCCATTGCACATCCACTTTTTCTTCGACCATCTTGGCGGCGAAGGTCCGCAGGAAATTGATCGGCAGGGCCTCGTCGGTGAAGAAGAAGTAATTGCAGTTGTATTTTTCCTTGAGGTTCTTGAAGTCGTTCACCACGTTTTCGGCGTAGCGCACGTGGAAACTCATGTGATCGAAGGGGATGGAACAAAACGCGCATTTTTCCCAATAGCACCCGCGCGACCCCATCACCGGCAGCACGCGCTCGGGCGACAGGTACAGGTCCAGCGGCAGGCCGTCGAAATCCGGCGTGGGCAGGGCGTTGAGCTCCTCCTTGGCGAAGGGCCGGTTGACGCGCACCTTGCCCTTGTCTTCATAGACCAGGTTGGGCACGCGCGTGAGGTCCCCCCCGCCGCGCAACTCCTGCACCAGGCGAAGCAGCGGAGTTTCCCCCTCGTGAACGACGAAGCTGTCGACGAACTGGAACAATGGCGAGCCTTCGCGTTCCATCCGGTCCACCAGCTTGGTGAAGACGCTGCCGCCGATGGTGATATGAATGTCCTTGCGCGCCTGTTTCACCAGGTACGCCAGGGTGAGCCCGGAGATGATCTGCTCCACCGAGGTGATGGAGATGCCGAAAATGTCGATGTCTTCCTTTAAAATTCCCGGCAGGTAGTGCTCCTGGTACAGGTCGTAGAAAAAGTTCTCGCCGGGGTTCTTGAACGATTCGAGGATGTCTTTCGTGGAATAGGGGGAATAGCGCATCTGGCTGCCGATCACGGTGAGCTGCGACGGAAAATAGGGCGCCAGAATATTATCGAGCCACACGTCCATGATCTTCAGGTTTTCCATGTAGCAATCGAGATCGTAGAACTCCTCGCTGCGCTGGGAGTGCTTGGCGGCGTCGATGCGGTCTTTCAGCGCCGGGATGATTTCCTCCGCTTCCAGCAGTTTGGCGTATTTTTCCCTCTCGAAGGGCGACAGCCGGGGCCTGGAGCCCAGGTCGGCCAGTTCGCTCAAAATGCGCTCGTAGAGCGGCTTGGTCCTCTCCCAGGTGCACAGATGATCGAGCAGTTCGATGGCCAGGTCGCGCTGGACCACATCGTGAATGCCGTTCTGGGCCAGGAACGCCTTGAGGCTGGGCAGGCTGAGGTAAGGTTGCGAAGGGTGCCAGGATGTCGGAAAAACAAGATAGATCATAATGGTCTTCGTCGTCGTTTAAAAGGAACCGGCGCTCGGGGCGTCAGGGTTTGGGGGCCATGAACACCAGCATCACCAGTCTTTCGCCGCTGTCGTTTTCCACCCCGTGGTCTTCCCCGCTGGGGGCCAGGGTGATTTCATCGGCGGTAAGTTCGCGCACTTCCGAGCCCACGGTCACTTTACCGCGCCCCTCCAGGACGTAATAAACCTTGTCGGAGCCCTCGTGGGAATGAACTTTCTGCGACTGGCCCGGCTCGAAACAATATATATCACAAAAGAATTTGTCGGTATCGAAAAGGCTGATTTTTTTCAATTTTTCGGGGTTGAAGGCGATGGCCCCGCGCACCTTGACTACGTTCATGCTCCTCCAGCGTGGTTGAGTTGAGTCCCCGGTTGGCGGCCTGGGGCCGGGAGGCCCTTCCCCGATCGGGAGTAAACCGCCAAACCGATTGGAATAATTACGGTTAAAAAATTCTATCACAGCAAATCACCTGTTCAAGGGAAATTGCGCCGCCAGGCCAGGGAAAGAAAGCTATTTTATTGACTTCCTTTTCCATATCCACTATTTTTGAATAATCGCCAGATCGACACGTTCGAAAGAGCAACCGGCGCACCCCGAGGAACAAGCCACCATGGAACACTCCTCATTGAAAGAAATCCGCAATAAAAAACGGGACGTAGCGCAGCCTGGTTAGCGTACCTGACTGGGGGTCAGGTGGTCGGAGGTTCAAATCCTCTCGTCCCGACCATTTTTACAAGGGCTATTGGGGGTGGGGCTTCCCCCCCCATGGCCCTTTCCTGTTTCTTCCTCCGGCACATATTCCGGGCAGGGCTCCGGGGGCGGGAGAAACCCCATTTGACCGCGAAACCGGGTTCCCCCGGCCAGACGCCGGCCCCCGCGACGCAGGAGGGTCTTATCCTATGATCACAAAAAATACCGTCGTTTCCCTGGGCTACCGGTTGACCAACGCCGAAGGGAAAGAACTCGACAGCGCCAGTTCCAGCGATCCGCTATCCTACCTGCACGGGCACAAGCAGATCGTCCCCGGGCTGGAAAATGCCCTGGAAGGCCTGCTCGTTGGAGATAAAAAGGAAGTATCTCTGTCCCCCGAGGAAGGTTACGGACAGGTCATCCCCGAACTTCGGCTGAAACTGCCGAGGACGCAGTTCCCCGAAGATATGGAAATTACCCCCGGCCTGCAGTTCGAGGCGAACCTGGGGGACAACCACCATGTCTTCACCATCATCGGAGAAGACGGGGACGACGTCAACATCGACGGCAATCACCCGCTGGCGGGCCAGGCACTCAATTTTTCGGTGGAAGTTCTGGGCATTCGCCCCGCGACCGAGGAAGAGATCCAGCACGGCCACTCCCACGACGGCCACTCCCACCATTAACTCAAGGGCCACAAGCCGCCCCAAGGCGGTGGAGGCCCTTGGCAAACGGGTAAACCCACGGGCTTCAGGCAGGGCCGCTGCTGCGCGGCATTTGGCTGCGCACATAGGTGGCCAGGGCGTCGGAGACGAGCTTGATATCCCCGCCGCCCAACCGCGTGCGTTCTCGCTCAATAGACCCGGCAAGAATTTCGTGATTAATAACCCAGACACCCGCCTTACTGGCTTCGGGCAGGCTCTCCACCCACCAGCCGGGACAAACCACCACCGGGCGCACGTAAATTGTTTTCCCTGAGCTCTCCCTGATCCGTTCCGAAATCCAGCGGGCGGCGGCC
>QJZQ01000102.1 GCA_003246675.1 Nitrospirota bacterium
AGGAATTGCGCCGGCAGCATCAGCGCGTTGTCCTCCCACCAATGTTCGGAAGCGTAAACGATATTTTCATTCTGCAGGCGGTTGACGATGTATTCGGAGTAGACGGTCCGATCCGATTCGATGACGGAATGAACATAGTCGGCTACGACTTCGGCGGGTACCAGGAATTCGCCGGTCTTTGGGTCCTTGAGGTCTTTGTTGACGGGAACCTTGATGATGATGCCTCCCATCACATCCCCGAGCTGAAAGTTGTTTTTGACCGTTTCAGGGTGATGGTTGTGGCATGTTACGCAGGCCTTGGTCACCGCTTTGTCCGGATAGATGGATTTGTGGTAGAGGACGTTGCCGGTGGACTGGGTGATCCGGTAGGGCTGGCCGGGATTTTTAAGCACCTTTTCCAGCCCGTAGCGTTCTTGATCGTTTTTGGGTCCGTTGTTCGGGTTGAGGGGCCAAAGGCTCGTCAGCCGGTAGGACATATCGATGTTTTTCTTTGCCGATACCTGGGAGGAAAGGAGAAGAAACTGGGCCGGCAGCGGCAGGGTTTTTTCGGCCAGCCAGCGCTCGGAGGCTCTCAGCGAGATGGCGAAGCCCAGGCGTTCTACGATGACTTCAGAGTAGATGGCCCGGTCGGCTTGAATAACGGCGTGGATATAGTCGGCCGCGACGCTTGCAGGGATGCCTTTGCCGGCTGCGCTGTTTTGTTCGGTGGCCTGTCCGGGGTCCGGAGACGCGAGGCGAAAGAAAATGAGTAGGAGCAAACTGCAGAGCGCTTTATTTAACATGCCGTCTCGCCTGGGTTGCTGGAGGGGGAACCGGGCGCATAATCGCCGCGCCGCAGGCTCCCGCGAAGGGCCACCCTTTCGGGTGGCCCTTGAAACGGGTTCTGATCCTGGTGATGATTTTCGGTTCGGCGTCACTCGATGTTTCGCCGCGTCATGAAAAAGATACCGAGGCCAACCGCGGCCACGGCGGCCACGATGAACATCGCCGTCATGTCGGAACCAAAATCCATCCATTGCATACCCACACTTGTTTTTGTATCGAGCTGGTTCACTTTATTTGCCCTCCCTTGTTGGTCCAGGCTGATGAATGCACCCTGAGTCTCATTTTGGGCAGGACTCATGGCAAATAATGTTGGCTCCTCGCGGGTATTTGTCAAGGGGGGTCGGGAGAGAGGCTCATAAGTTCGGGATTTGAATTGGTTTTTCGGCGCCTGGGGTTTATATGGTTATAATGGCCCAGGCGGCGGTGGGATGAAGGTGTCCGCCTGAGTTAATTTTCCCCGTCTTATGAGCGCGTTTGCGAAACGGTAACCATGGACCATCTTATAAAAGACCTGACTCTGCTTCTGGTTGTCTCGCTGCCGATCAACATCCTTTTTCACAAGGTGAAGCTGCCCTCGCTCATGGGGTTTTTGATCGCGGGGGTCATCATCGGGCCGAACAGCCTGGGCTGGATCGGCGACCCCGAGTCGGTCCGGCGGCTGGCCGAGATCGGCGTGATTCTGCTTTTGTTCGTGGTGGGGCTCGAGTTTTCCCTGGCCCGCATGGTGAAAAGTCTGGCCCTGGTGGCGGGAATGGGAAGCCTGCAAGTGGGGGGCTCGATCCTCCTTGGCTTTCTGGTCCTCCTTGGCGCGGGGCTGCCGGTTCACCAGAGCCTGCTCATCGGCCTTCTCGTCGCGCTCAGCAGCACAACCATCGTCCTTAAAATGATCACCGACCGGGCAGAGCTCGATACCTCGCATGGAAAATCCTGCATCGGCACCTTGTTGTTTCAGGATCTATGCGTGGTGCCGATGATGCTCGTGGTGCCGCTGCTCGCGGATACCGCCAGCCTGTCGGCGCTGGATTTCCTGGTCGCCCTGGGAAAGTCGCTGGCGGCGGTGGCGCTGATCTTCTCCGCGTCGCGCCTGCTGGTGCCGCGCGCCTTGCGCATGATCGCGAAAAACGGCAGCAAGGAGCATATGACGCTTTTCGTCATCCTCATCATTCTCGGCACCGGCTGGGTTTCGGAGGTGGCGGGCCTTTCGCTGGCCATGGGAGCGTTCATCGCGGGGTTGATTATTTCGGAGTCGGAATTCAATCACCAGATCATTCTCGATATCCTTCCCCTCAAGGATTATTTCGGCAGCATCTTTTTCATCTCGGTGGGCATGCTCCTCCAGGTGGATGAATTTTTTCAGTGGGCTCCGCTGTACCTGGGGTGGACGGCCGCGCTGATCGCCCTCAAGGCGCTGGTGGCGTTTATCGCTTCATGGCTGATGAAAAATCCGCCGCGTATTTCATTCATTGTCGGCCTGCGGCTCGCCCAGGTGGGAGAGTTCTCCCTGCTTCTGGCCAGCCTGGCCGTCGAGCAGAGCCTGCTTTCCGAGGGGCAGTACCAGTCGTTCCTCATCGTGTCCATTCTCAGCATGCTGGCCGCACCGCTCCTCATTCAGGGCTCCTCCGGTTTTTCGCTTTGGCTGCATGCGCTTTTCGGCAAGTCTGCCGGGGAGGAGAAGCCGGAGCCCGCTCGGGAGGATAGAAAACCCCTCTCCGGTCATGTCATCATCGCCGGTTACGGGCTGGTGGGCAGAAATCTTTCGCGCGTGCTTCTGGAAACACAGACGCCTTTCGTGGTGGTGGACATGGATGGCGAAAGGATCAAGCAGGCGCTTTCGCAGAGCATGGAGGCTTTGTATGGCGATTCGACCCACCGGGACACACTCTCCCGGGCCGGAGTGAAGCAGGCGCGTATGATTGTGTTCTCCATTTCCGACTATTTTGCCATGGTGCAGGGCGTGCGCCTGGCGCGAAGGCTCAACCCGGAGATTTATATTCTGGTGCGAACACGGCTGGCGAGCCAGGTGGATGAGCTTCGTGCCGCCGGGGCCGATCAGGTGATACCGGAGGAGTTCGAGACCTCGGTCGAAATCTTTTCAAGGGTATTGCGCGAATTTCGCATTCCCAACAACATCATCGAGCAACAGGTGGAGTTGATTCGCCTCGAAGGCTACAGCATGTTTCGCGGCCTTTCCTTGAACGTCGAGAGCCTGAAGAAGTTTTCCACCTACCTCACTGTCAGCCTGACCGAATCGTTCGTGGTTCTGGAGGATTCCTGGGTGGCGGATAAAACCATGGGCGACCTTAACCTTGCCGAGGTGACCGGGGCGCAGCTCATCGCGGTGATGCGCGGCAAGGAAATGCACCCGCACCCGTCGAGGGATTTTCGCTTCAGGGTGGGGGATCTTCTGATCCTCTTCGGCGCGCACGCCAGCCTGCCGCCCTGCCTGCGCCTGTTACAGACGGGAAGCCCCTAGGCCCCGGATTCCGCAGGCGAGGTCTTCCGCGCCATATCCGATTCCACCGGCAGGGTGCAATAAAACGTCGCCCCCTGGCCTGTCTCGCTTTCAACCCCCACCTCGCCGCCGTGCAGGCGCACGATCTTCTTGACGATGGCGAGGCCGAGCCCGGTGGACTTTTCGTCGCCGGTGGGTTTGGCCGACAGGGTCTGAAATTCTCCGAAGGTCAATTTCTTGTCTTCCTCGGAAAGGCCCGGCCCTTCGTCGGTCACCGAGAACCGGACGGCTTCGCCGCCATTTTGGGTGGCCACCAGAATGCGCGTGCCGGGGGGCGAGAATTTGATGGCGTTGCCAATAAAATTATTCATCACCTGCGTCATGGCGCTGGTATCGAATAACAGGTCGGGGATTTTCTCCAGCCGGGTTTCCAGGCGAATGTCCTTCTTGTTCGCCAGGAGCTGGGTCAACTCCACCTGGCTTAAAACCAGGGCGTTGAAGTCCTGCCTTTTCCTGTCGATGTAGATTTTGCCGCTTTCAATTTTCGAGATGTCCAGAAGGTTTTCCAGGAGCGACATCATGTACCTGCTGCTGTTGAAGATTTTCTGCAGCATGGATTTTTGCTTGTCGTTCACCGGCCCGAAGGATTCCTCCTTGAGAATCTCGCTGTACGATTGGACGAGGTAGACCGGGTTTCTCAGGTCGTGCGAGGCGATGCCGAGAAACTTGTTCTTGAGCTCGTTGGATTCCTTGAGCCGGGAGAGGGCTTCCTGCAGATCCATTGTTTGCTGGACCACCAGTTGTTCCAGCTCGGCCCGGTAACGGTCCAGCTCTTCCTGGCGGCGCCGGGCGCTTTCCTCGGCGTGCTTGCGCTCGCTGATGTCGCGAATGATGCCGGTAAAGACGTAGCCGTCCTGCGAGGGTGTGGCGGAGATGGATATTTCGACCGGCAGCTCGCGCCCGTCCTTGTGCAGCGCCGCGAGCTCCATCCGCTGGTTGAGAACGGTGCCGCGTCCTGTTTTAAGGAAGCGGTTCAGGCCCTCGGTGTGCTGCCGGCGAAGGTGCGGAGGGATGATGGTATCGCTCAGTTTTTCGCCGATCATCTCTTCGGCCTTCCAGCCGAAGATCGTTTCGGCGCGGTGGTTCCAGGCGGTGACCCGGCCAAGGTCATTCATGTTGACGATGCCGTCGAAGGCGTTGTCGATGATATTTCGGTTGAGCAGCAAGGTGTTTTTCAATTTCTGCTCGGAGGTCTGGCACTTGTCGAGGAGGGTTTCGAGTTCACGGCGGTTCTTGTCCAGCGCGTGGTCCCGTTCTTCGATCGCGGACAGCATGGTGTTGAAGCCTTTAAACAGAGTGCCGATTTCGTCTTGATGATTGTGGCCTACGCGGATCGAGTAGTCCGGGTTTTGGGAGATCCATTGGGTGGTGTCGGCCAGCGCGAGCAGGGGGTTGGTGATCAGCCGCTGCAATTTCAGCGTCAT
>QJZQ01000005.1 GCA_003246675.1 Nitrospirota bacterium
ATCGCCTTCGCGGTCTGGAACGGTCAGAACAAGGAAAGAAACGGTCAGAAAGGCGTCACGCAGTGGCATGAGCTGCAGTACTGATCCGACTGTTTAAAAAGATCAAAAGGAACCCGGGGGATGCAACTTCCCCCGGGTTTTTTTTGTGCCCGCAGATAGGCGGGAGCGCGTTAGTTTCTTTCAAGGCAAGGCAGGAACCCCACCCCGGCGGGACGCGAACGGCTTTAACGCAGTCGATTCAAACCATCACTCAACAGGCCACCCCATATCCCGCCAACGCTGCATTCCCCCATTTCCGACACAGACGATATTGGTCAGCCCCAGGCTCTCAAGGGTCTGAGAAGCGATTTTTGCCCGTCCTCCCATCTTGCAATGGACGTAAACGGTGTCGTAATCCCTGAGCTCATCAGCTATAAAATCCACTTCCTCATGGGGTGTGTTGCGCGCGCCGGGGATGTGGCCCTCGGAAAATTCACCCGGGGACCGAACGTCCAGAATAACTTCATTGTCTCCAAGGGTTTGAACGCGCTCATGCAATTGATCGATTGAAATCTGCTCCATCATGTTCCTCGATAAATGTTAGGGGATGGGCCTTGTTAGCCAGAAATGGAAGTCCTGAAAAATTATACCATTATGATGAGCAAATGAAACGAAAGGAAACCCGGCTCTGCAAAAACATCCCGAAGAAGGGGGAAAAAAATGCCGGGAAGGGAAGCTTCCGTGAACCCGACAAAAAACGTGCAACACGGTTATCAAATATAGAGCTATTAAAAACAAATGGATAAGAACTGCAAAGGCGGTAAATAACAAGCCCGCGATAATGGTACTGAACTTGCTAATAACTTAAGACAGACACATTGGATTCACAGCCGGGGAGAGCACATGCAGGAAGGCATATACATCGCGGCATCGGGAGCGTTCAAGCAGGAAAAAAAGTTGGACCTGATTGCCAATAACCTGGCAAACCTTGGAAACACGGCTTACAAGCGAGATGCCCTGCTCTACAAGGAAAAACAGGGCGGGTTCCGCTCTGTTTTGGATATGCAGGTTCAGCCTCCCCGCCTGTTTCCCGAGCACCCGCAAGGCGGTGCGTCTTATGTCGGGGTGAGCGGATTTTATACCGACTCCTCCCAGGGCACACTCAAGCATACGGGCAGCACATTGGACCTGGCGGTGGAAGGCGAGGGCTATTTTGTCGTTGAAACGCCAAGGGGCAACCGTTACACGAGGAACGGTAATTTTATTCTCGACGGGAAGGGTTACCTCGCCACGCAGGAAGGGAACCGGGTTTTGAATGATAAAAACAAGCCGGTTCAGATCGATGCGCTGGGCGGGCAAATCACCATCGACGCCAAAGGTTCCATCACGGTGAGCCAGGGGCTGAACAACACCCCGATAGGAAAACTGAAGCTGGTAAAGCCGGGCGCACCGGAAAATTTATCGAAGGAAGGAAACGGTTTGTATCGCCTTGCGGGAGGCGGTGAAGAACAGGCTGCCGAAGCGACACTCAAGCAGGGTTTTCTTGAGTTGTCGAATGTCAATTCCGTGGAGGAAATGACGAGCATGATCGCCACGCTGCGGGCCTTCGAGGCCTACCAGAAGGTGATTCAATCCATCGATCAGGCCGATGACCTGGCGGTCAACAGCATCGGCCGGCTGGCCTGAGGGCAGGCCGCTCTCCTAACACTCAGCAAGGAACCTGAACCATGATTCGATCTTTGTTCACCGCCGCAACGGGGATGAATACCCAGGAACTCAACGTCAACGTGATCGCCAACAACCTGGCCAACGTCAATACCGTGGGGTTCAAACGCAGCCGGCCCGAGTTTCAGGATCTTCTTTATCAGAATCTGCGCGTGGCAGGCACGCTGTCGGATGCGGGCAACCAGGTGCCCACCGGCATCCAGCTGGGCCTCGGATCGAAGCCCGCGGCGATCCAGAAAATATTTCTCCAGGGGGATTTCACCCAGACACAGAACCCCCTGGATATAGCCATTCAGGGAAGGGGATTTTTCCAGATTTCCCAGTCCGACGGCACCATCGCGTATTCCCGGGCGGGGTCCTTCAAGCTGGACAACAGCGGCCAGATCGTCACTGCAGATGGCCTGCGTATGGAACCCAACATCACGATTCCCCCGGATTCACTGAACATCGCCATCGATCCGGAAGGGACTGTATCGGTGACCCAGGCGGGCGCGACCGCGCCCACGGTGGTGGGCACCATTCAGACGGCAACGTTTCAGAACGATGCGGGCCTTCAGGCCCTTGGGTTCAACCTGTTCAGGGAAACCGATGCTTCGGGAACGCCCACCATCGGCAACCCCGGTCAGGACGACCGGGGCACCGTGCAGCAGGGCTTTCTCGAGTTGTCCAATGTCAGCGTGGTGGAAGAAATGGTGAACCTTATTGCGGCGCAGCGTGCCTACGAGGTCAACTCCCGTACGGTGCAGACTTCCGATGAGCTGCTGCAAATCGCCAACAACATGAAACGCTAATGAGAGCGATGCGCACGAGAAGAATTGAACAAATCGCTATCACCTGCCTCCTCTCCGTCCTGTTTTGGGGGGTGGGAGCGGGATGGGCGAGGGCGGCCACCCAGACCCTGCCGCCGGAGAGAATCATCCGGGAAGCGCGGGAATTTATAATGAGCCGGTTGCCCTGGGACGAGGAATCGGCGGATGTGTCCATCCTTTACAGCGGAGAAGGAATGGAGCTGCCCCTCGGCCCGCTGGACTTGCAGTTCCAGGCGCCCGCAAAAGACGTGCAGGCGGGAAGGGTTCCTCTCGCACTGTACGTCAAGGTCAGCGAGGTGGTGGAAAAACGTATTCGCCTCACGGCGCTGGTTACGCTGACCTATGAGGTGGTGAAAACCCTGCGTCCTGTCGGCCGCGGCGAGGTGATCGAAGCTGATGACGTGACCCTGGAGCGCGTATCGGCCACCCGTTCCGACACCCGCTCCGCCACCCGCCTGGAGGATGTGCTGGGTTACGAAACCCGGCGGGCCCTGAAAGCGGGCCGGGAAATTCCCCTGACCTCGCTGAAAAAGCCGCCGCTCATATCCAAGGGAGACCGCGTCACTCTTCTGGTGAAAAGAGGCTCGCTGCGTATCACGGCGTCCGGACGGGCCGGGGAGGACGGTTATCGGGACAGCCTGTTGCCGGTGACCAATTTGCAGACCAAAAAAACGGTTTACGGCCGTGTGGTGGATGAAAATACCGTGGAGGTGGTGTTTTGACCAGGACGACTGAAATTTTGAAAAATTGCAAGAGGGCTGCGGGGCTTCTTGCCTGCCTTGCGGCGCTGGCTCTGGCCGCTTGTGCGAAACCGCCGCGCGCGCTGGACACCACCGCCGAGGTTTCGGACAGCATCTACAAAAAGCCCCAGCCCAAGGCCGCCGAAGGCTCCATCTGGCCGGGCGACAGTTTCAACAACATATTTTTCTCGGACATCAAGGCGCGTGAGGTCGGCGATATTATCACCGTATTGATCCAGGAAGACGCGACGTCCACGCACTCGGCCAGCACAGACACCTCGAAGGACACCGAGATCGACTTTCAAACCAACACGTTCTTCGGCCTCGACACGCATTTCGGCATGAATAATTTTCTTGGCAGCGCCGATCCCTTCAACCCGGGGGTCAATGCGTCGACCAGCCGCTCCAACCAGGGCAGCGGCACCACCAGCCGGCAGGGCCGGTTGGCGGGAACGCTGAGCGTGATGGTGACCGAGGTGTACCCCAACGGCAACATGGTCATTGCCGGCAGCCGTATGGTCACCGTGAACAACGAGCATCAGATCATGAACTTGAAAGGCGTGGTGCGGCCGATTGATGTCAACTTCGACAACACGGTGGCCTCCCGGTTCATTGCCAACGCCAACATCACCTATACCGGAGACGGCATCGTCGCTGACGAGCAGCGGGTAGGCTGGCTGACGCGCATCCTGGGATGGGTCTGGCCTTTCTGATAAAACGGACCATGAAAAAAAATACTTCATTTATATTTAAAGCCGCCGCGGCCTGCCTGATATTCCTTCTTTTCGCCGAGACCGCCGGCGCGGCGCGCATCAAGGACCTGGCGAACATCCGTGGCGTTCGCAACAACCAGTTGATGGGTTTCGGACTGGTGATCGGCCTGGCGGGTACCGGTGACAGCGCGACCAACGTGTTCTTCTCGATTCAAACCATCGTCAACCTCCTGCGCAAGATGGGGGTCACCGTTCCGGAGAGAGAAGTCGACCAGCTCAAATTCAAGAACATCGCCACGGTCATCGTCACAGCCAATCTGCCCCCCTTCGCGCGCCAGGGCGACCGCATCGACATCAACGTGTCTTCCCTGGGAGACTCCAAGAGTCTGCAAGGCGGAACGCTGTTGATGACTCCGCTCAAGGGGCCCGATGGGAACACCTACTCCGTGGCGCAGGGGCCGCTCTCCATCGGCGGATTTTCGGTGAGCGGGCAGGCGCGGGGAGTGCAGAAAAACCACCTGACCGTCGGCCGCATCGCCGGTGGGGCGCTGGTCGAGCGGGAGTTGCCGCACAGCTTCAATACCAAGGAAGAGATTTTTCTCGCCCTGAAGAAAACGGATTTCACCACGGCGGGCCGCATCGCCGACGCCATCAACGAAAAACTGGAATCCAATTCCGCCAGTATCATGGACGGCCGAACGATCAAGGTGACGGTGCCGAAAAAATACCGCGAGAGCACCTCGGTATTTGTCAGCCGCATCGAAGGCCTGGAAGTGGAGCCGGATTCCGTTGCCCGGGTGATTCTCGACGAGCGCACGGGAACGGTGGTGATGGGGGAAAGTGTCCAGGTTTCCGCCGTGGCGGTGGCGCATGGCGGCCTGTTCATTCAAATCCGTGAAGAGCCCGAAGTGTCTCAACCGGCGCCCCTCAGCCGCAAGGGGGAAACCGCCATTGTGCCGCGCACCCGGATTCATGTCGAAGAGGGCGAGGACAAACTCCTCATCGTCCCCAAAAGCGTGTCGCTTGGGGAGGTGGTCAACGGCTTGAACGCCATCGGCGTGACGCCGAGGGATTTGATCTCCATCCTGCAGGCGATGAAGGCCGCCGGCGCCCTGCACGCGGAACTGGAAATCATCTGACGTTGCATCGCGCTGGAACACACCTGCTCTTGCAGGGGGTTTTTCCGCCTGGCGGGTAAAGAATCGCCGCTTTGGCAAACGTTGCCCCGGAAGGGCTTCACCCGCCACATCGAGGAACAGGGTCATGGAACTTCATTCGCTCTCCGCATTCAAGGAAGAGGCGCTATCCAACCTCACGGCGGCCCATACGGGGCGGATGGAACACGGGTCAAGCCAAAGCACCCCGAAAACCGATGCCGACCTCAAGGAGCTGGCCCGCCAGTTTGAATCTATTTTTATCCAGTACATGCAGAAGTCGATGCGCTCCACCGTCCCCAAGTCTGGTCTTTTCAATAGCTTTTCGCTGGAGATGTACGAGTCGATGTTCGACCAGGAACTGGCCGGCCAGGTGAGCCTCAAGAAGGGTATCGGCCTTGCCGATGTACTGTACAAGGACCTTAAAAGGATGGATGAAACGATTCGGCGGAACCAGGAAGCGCTCGCCGCCGCCGTCCCGAGGGAGAAGCGATGAAGCCGCTGCTGTGGGAACTCAACCGCATTCTGGAAAAGAAGATCGCGCTCTGCGACGAATTCATCTCCCTGCTCAGGCAGGAATGGGATGCCCTCACCCGCTACTCGTTGCCGGACATCGAGGCGGCAAGCCAGAAAAAGGAAAAACTGGCCGCTCGGGTGCAAGCCCTGGAAGAAGCCAGAAAAGCGCTGATGGAGCGCATTGAGCACCGGCTGGATGTCCGCGCGCGCGGGCTGACTTTAAGAGCCCTGCTGCGCATACAGGACCATCCGATCAACCGCGATCTCGCGAGGAACCGGGAAACGCTGCTGGAACAAATACGCACCATAAACCACTTGAATGGCCAGGCCCGTGCGTTGATGGATCGCTCGGCGTTATCGTTCAAGAAATCGCTGGCCTTTTTGCACGCCACCGTGGAAAAAGCCGGTTCCCCCTACCACGCCGATGGCAGGCTGGGTGAGGCTAAAAATCAGGGTCGGCTGCTCTCCACCGATGTCTGAGCCCCCGTGGCCAGGTAAAGCGAATGACCTCAAACATCTTCAGCATCTTGAACACCGCCAAGCTGGGGCTTTTGGCGCAGCAGCTTGCCATGGAGGTCACCGGTAATAACGTCGCCAACGTCGAGACGGCGGGCTATTCCCGCCAGCAGGTGCAGCTCACGCCCAACATCCCGCGGACCACGGCCGTCGGCCAACTGGGCACGGGGGTGCTGGTGGCGGGCATCGAGCGGGTGCACGATCAGTTTTTATTCGAGCAGATTGTGGGCGAAGGCAACCGCACCGGCGAATTCAGGGTGCGGCAGGATATTTTTGCGCAGTTGGACATCCTGTTCAACGAAAACCTGGGCCGCAGCCTGAACGGCGAGTTCAGCGCCTTTTTCGCCAGCCTGCAGGATCTTTCGAGCAACCCCGGCGGCCTCGCCGAACGCGCGGACCTGCTGGCCCAGGCGCAGTCGCTTTCGTCGGTCTTCAACCATCTGGGAAACGAACTCTTCCATATTCAAAGAAGCATCGATTTTGCCCTGGTGGATGAGGTGAGCGAAATCAACGCCCTGGCCACCGAGATCGCCAAGCTCAACGAGGAGATCCACGGCAGCGAGACAGGGGTCCTGGTGGCCAACGAACAGCGCGACCGGCGCGACCTCCTCATCAAGCAACTCTCGGAGAAGATCGATATCACTCCGCTCGATGAGATGAACGGCCAGGTCAGCATCACCCTCGGCGACGGAACGCCGCTGGTTTTGCGCTCTACCGCGTATGAGCTGAGCACCGCCCTCAATGGAGACAATCAGTCGTTCAGGGATGTGTTTGTCGACCGGGGAGCGGCCGGGTTGAAGAATATCACCGCCACGATCCAGGGCGGGGAGGTGCGGGGCTATCTCGATATGCGCGATACCGAGCTGTCCTCGGTGATCGATCGCCTGGATCTTCTGGCCGCCGGACTGACGCGGGAGTTCAACCGCGTGCACCAGCAGGGTTTTGGTTTGGACGGCGGCACGGGAGTCGATTTTTTCGCGCCGCTCACGGCCAAGGTTTTCACCGCTACCCAGAACACCGGCAGCGCCTCCGTCGCGGTGCAGGTGGCGAGCCCCGCGGACGCTTCCATCGACCGTTTCCGGCTGACGTTCACCGGGCCGGGTGCGTTCGACCTGGTGAACGAAACCACCGGCGCCGCTCTGGGCAACTTCGCCTTCACCTCCGGCACGCCCTTCAACCTGGCCGGTGGGCTGGCGGTGACGATCACCGGTACGCCCGACCCGGGCGACGAGGTGGAAATTTCCACCGCGTTTGGCGCGGCGCGCGCCATGGCGGTGGACGGCGCGGTATTATCCGATATTAAGAAGATTGCCGCCGGCCTCACCCAGGCGGGAGACGGTGACAACGCCATCGCTCTGGCGGATCTGCAGAACGCCTTCCTGTTCGACAGCGACACCCTGAGCCCCACCGGCACCTCCACCCTCGACGAGTTCTATAGCACTATGGTCAGCCAGGTGGGGGTGAAATCCTTCTCGGCCCAGGCCGGGTTCAACCAGCAGGAGGGGGTGCTCCTGCAACTCAACAACCGCCGCGACAGCATTTCTGGTGTCTCCATCGACGAGGAGATGATTCAGATGATCAAATTTCAGCAGGCGTTCAACGCATCGGCGAGGATGATCGGCGTGGTGGAGGAAATGTTCGACACGCTGATCGCTCAACTGTGATCCGGGAAGACGGCGTCAGGAGAAACGAATGATCCGAGTCACATCGCAAATCATGCAGCGCACGGCGATCAGCCGCATCTTCAAGATCACGGAACAACTGTTTCGTGCCCAGGTGGAGATTTCTTCGGGCAAGCGCATCCAGCGCCCAAGCGACGACCCTTCGGGAATGCGCGACAGCCTGGTGATTCGCACGAGCCTGAGCCAGGCCAGCCAGTTCATCCGCAACATCAACAACAACGGCCTGTTCATGCAAAGCGCCGACTCAGCGCTCGACACCCTGGGGCAGAGCCTGACCCGGGCCCGGGAGCTGGCCCTGGGTGCGCTGAACGGAACCGCCACCGCCGAGACGCGCGGCTTCGCCGCCATCGAGGTCGAGCAACTGGTCCAGCAGGCCCTGGAAGCGGCGAACACGCGGGTGAAGAATCATTTCATCTTTTCGGGAACCGCGGTGCGGGAGAGGCCGTTCGAAGAGGGGCCGAGTGCCGCCGTGTACCACGGCAACACGGAAAACTTTCGCATCGAAATCGACAGCGATACCCGGCTCGCCATCGGCCTGCCCGGTTCAGACGTCCTCGGGGTGGACCTCAACCCCGCCCTCGATGCGGCCACCCTGCTCGACGACCTGAACGGCGGCGCGGGGGTGAGCGCCGGGTCGTTCCAGATCACCGATCGCTCAGGCGCATCGGCAAGCGTTGCCGTGGCGCCCGGCATGACGGTGGGCGATGTCGTCGCCGCGATCAACGGCGCGGGGCTGAACGTGACCGCGAGCATCAACAGCGCCGGCAACGGCATTGCCCTTGTCGATTCCAGCCCCCTTATTCTTGGCCCGCTCAGTGTAAGCGAGGTCGCGGGCGGCAGCACCGCCGCGGACCTGGGGCTGCTCGGGCAGAGGGATGGAGATTTGCAGGGGGCGGATCTCAACCCGGTAGTGACGACCCAGACCTTGATCGCAAGCCTTGAGGGCGGGCAGGGGTTGACGCTGGGAGACATTCAGGTGACCAACGGGGCGGCTTCGGCCACGATCGACCTGTCCGGCGCGGTCACCATGGGGGATGTGCTCGCCCTCATCAACGGTGCGGGGGTGAACGTGACGGCGGGCATCAACAGCGCCGGCAACGCCCTCACCATCGATTCCAATGATCCGGCCAGCGCGGCCATCGTCACCGACGTGGGTCTGGGGAACACGGCAGAGAACCTGGGGCTGGGGGGAGGCAGAAACGTCATCACCGCGCTCATCAAGCTGAAACTGGCGCTGGAGAGAAACGACACCCCCGGCATCATCGCGTCGCTCGACAACCTCGATGGCGCCCTGGGCTCGGTCAACCAGTCGCGCGCCATTATTGGCGCGAATCTGCGTCTCGCCGAAAATATCGAATTCACCCACGAGCAGGATATCGTCGACCAAACGGCGCAGTTGGCCAAAATAGAAGACTCCGATCTGGTACAAAGCGCGTCGGATCTTGCCCGCCTGGAGCAGGCCTTGCAGGCGACTCTCGGCACCACCGCACGGATTCTCCAGCCTACGCTTCTCGACTTTTTACGCTGAAAATTCATTCGCAAAGGGGAGGCTCCTCCCCTGCCCGGGAGTGAGCCTCAACCGGCCACGGGTTCCCTTTTGGGGAAATACGGCAGATCGATGACGAAGGTGGCTCCCTTGTTCTCCTCGCTTTCGACTTCCAGGGTGCCGCCATGTTTTTCGATGATGGTGTGGCACACCGAAAGCCCGAGGCCGGTGCCCTGGTCCTCTGGCTTGGTGGTGAAGAACGGGTCGAAGATCTTGCGCTGGTCCTCCTTGCGGATGCCTGGGCCCGAATCGGCGAATTTGATGCGCAGGGTTCCGCCGGGGAGTTCGTCCGCGGCGGGGTTGCCGTTTTTGCCGGGAAGGACTTCGGTGGTCACCGTCAGGGTGCCGCCTTTGGTGGATTTCATCGCGTACTTGGCGTTATTGATGATGTTGAGAAACACCTGGCGCATACGGTCGCTGTCCAGCGGAATGGCGGGAAGCTTGAGATCGAACTGCCTTAACACCTGGACGCCTTCCAGGTTCATGTCGCGCTCGAGAATGGAAAGAACGGAGTCGAGCTCCTTGTTGACATTCATTTCCTGCAGGTCCACATCTCCCTTGCGCGAAAACTTCAGCAGCCCGCCGATGATTTTCTCGATGCGCTGAATCTCCTCCATGATCGACCGCAGGTCTTCGATCAGCGTCGGATCGTCCTCTCTTTCCATCAGTAGGGCCTGGGTGTGGCCGGAGATGATATTGAGCGGATTGAGAATTTCGTGGCACACGCCCGCGGCGAGGCGCCCGATGCCGGCGAGTTTTTCGGTTCGCAGGATCTGGCTTTGCGCCGCCTTGAGTTTTTTGACCGACTCCTTCAATTCGCGGTTGGCCTGGGTTATTTCCTGGTTGGATTTCTTGAGTTTATCCTCGGTTTCCTTGCGGCGTCGCGATTCCTCGTGCAAGGTGAGCGAGTGGCGAATGGAATGGGAGAGCGTCTCGGCGCTCAGTTTGGATTTGCTCAAATAGTCCGTCGCCCCGGCTTTCATGGCCATGACGGCGATCTCCTGATCGCCCCGGCCGGTGAGGATGATGATGGGCGCTTGGATGTTTTTGGCGCGGAAGGACTTTAATAGGTCGACGCCTTCGGTTTCTCCCAGGCGATGATCGAACAGGAAGACATCGCAGGGTGTTTTCACGCCCGCCAGCGCGTCCCGCGCCGTGGTTTTGTGGTCGATGACCGCGTGCGGCCAGCTCTCGCGAATCATCTCGCTGATCAGCAAGGCATCGTCGGCGTCGTCTTCAACCAGCATGATCCTCAACGTTTCTTTCGTCATGGGGTATTCCGGGAATTAATGTGGAAGGGTGACGGTTTTAAACCAGTAATGACTGAGTTCGCGAAACACTTCCACCAGTTCGTGAAAGCGGCTGGGTTTGCGGATGAACGAATTCACCCCCAGATCGTAGGATTGAGCGACATCGGCCTCGGCCCTGGAGGTGGTCAGTACGATCACCGGCAGCCGGCGGTGGCGCGGATGGTTTTTGATTTCCCGGAGCGCTTCCCGGCCATCCTTCCTCGGCATGTTGAGGTCGAGGATGATGAGGCCGATGGGGGGAATTTCATCCCGGGCCAAAAATTCCATGAGCGCTTCGCCGTCCTTCACCCAATGGACGGCGTTGTCTACCCCGGCGTCCTTTAAGGCCTCGAGGGTGAGAAGGTAATCGTCCTCGTCGTCTTCGGCGATGAGAAATGCGTGCGGCCGGGTGTCCATCAATTCACCTCACTTGGAAGGCTGGCTCCCGCAGGAATATTATAAAATCCCGCCGCCTGGAATGGAAACGGAATTTGCGGGCAAGACTTGTTATTTCAATGAAGTAGGGGTTTGTGGGTGGTTTTTCAGAGCTTTTGAGACGAGGCCCGGGCGTGTACTGGCCATACATTTTTCGGGAATCACACGGAAGAGTAAAACGCGGCCCCCCGTAAACCGGGGGAGGAAATGGTGGGCGCGACAGGGTTCGAACCTGTGACTTCTACCATGTGAGGGTAGCACTCTACCGCTGAGTTACGCGCCCAAATCAATGTCAAAATCGACCCGCAGGTCAACCGGCCACACCGCCCGCGAGGGAAACAGACCGCTATTGCTTCTTTAATTCGGCGATCATCTGCTCGCGTTCCAGGCGCAGCTTCTCCTTGAACTTTTCCACTCCACCGTATTTGCCTTCGTAATGCGCCCGAATGGCGGCGACGCTTTCAATCTGTCCGGCATGCTCCCCGACCAGGCAATTCCCGGATTTGTCTGCCGCCCAGATGGGGTAGTCCTTCTCCACCTGGTCGCGCAGATCCTCGGGGATGTTCTGGCTGTGGGGCAGGCCGGCGTAGTTGGCGTCTGCAAATTCATCGATCCGCTCCAGCTCCTGAGCCAGGTCCTGGACCGATTCACCGTCCCACGAACCCACTTCCTCTTCCCCATCGGCAGACAGGATGCGGTTCTTTAACTGGGGGTCGATGGCGGCCTCGTCGAGAGAAAAGCGCCGTCGAATTTCCGAAGCCATGATGAACCCTCTCAATACGGTGGTGTGTCCGCGCTAATAAACTACACTATTGCGGCAGGCAGGGAAACATAAAAAATTATGGCCGTACTCATTTTGCCCGGGCCTCCACGCCCCTGTGAATTTCTACCCTGAAGCGCATGGATTCGATCCAGGCCCGCTCGCCGGGGATAAGGTTGCCGAGTTCCAGGCCGGTGATTTCAAGCGCTCCCCTGCCGTCCCTGGCGATCCGCTCGACATCGTCCTGGGTGAGGGGCCAGTCGATGCCGTGGCCCACCTCCGGCGAAAAAATGAAATCCCGGATTTTTTGCGGGGCGTTGACGTTTTTCTCTCCCACCGCGTTGGGTCCGGTGTTGTCGGCATTGCGAAAATGCCAGCCTTCGATGAAGCGCGGGTTGGGAACGAAATGGAAGGGTGGGGTGTAGCGGGCGAAATTCTCCCCGGGTCCGGAAGCGGGGGAAACGACGATCTGCCACCCCAGGTTCTGGCTTTCGGGAACGAGATGAAAGGCAAGGCCGCCGGGAAGCGGCCGGCTGAAAGTTTCGCCGCGCCGGATCTCGCCGGAAAACACGGTCCGCCCAGCCTCCGGCGCGGCCCAGGCCGGCCGAAGCGACGCCCCCGCCGCCACAACGGCGAGGATGAGATAAAGAGTTCTGCGCAGAGGCGAAAGCTGCATCGTTCCCCCCAATGAAAAAACCCGCTCCCTCCTCCAAGGATAACCCCAAAGCGGTGAAAAGCGCATGAATTCAGCAGGGTAAAAAAAGATAAAAAATGCTTGCATTTTAGATTGACTAACTAGTTAGTTTAATTTATATTGGCGTCATGGCAAAGAGAGACACATCCAAAACGAAGGACAAGATCATCGAGGCGGCCTTCGATCTGTTTTACAACCAGGGCTACCAGGCCACCACCGTTGACCAGGTGATCGAAAAGTCAGGCGTATCCCGGCCAACGCTTTACACGCATTTTTCCACCAAGGAGGATCTGTGCCGCGCTTATCTGAGTGAGCGCAAGACGCGCGATCTGACGGCCTTCAAGGAGGCGATGCGGAGGGAAAGCAACCCGCGGGACCGCTATCTGGCCGTGATCCGGGAGGTGGGAAAGGCGCTCTGGTCAACGGAATACAGGGGTTGCGGCTTCTTCAACATCATTTCGGAAGTGGCCGACCCGGCACACCCGCTGTTCAGGGAGGCGCGCCGGTTTGTCGATGACTTACGCGAGTTGATCCGCGACGGGGTGGCCGAACTCAAGGCGTCGGACCCGCGCTATGGAAAGCTTGATGTCGACCAGGTTGCCGATAGCTATTACGTGCTGGTGGGCGGGGCGATCATGGTGAGCCAGGAATACCGGGAGAAATGGCCGGTGGAACGCGCCATCCGGGCGATCGAGACTCTGATTGAGAGCTGATTTTTTTGCCCCGCATTTTAACTAACTAGTTAGTTTGATTTGTATGGGTCCATCGACCCGATTATCATCTCAACCTTGGAAAAGGAGAAAGACCATGACAACCGAGACGGCAACTCCCGAAAGCAAGATCATAAACGGTGTGGACGTGACCCGAATGACGGAAACCATCCGGGCGATCAAAAGCCAGCCGGAAATCGCCGATTTCCAGTTCCGCGCCAGCAATACCTGGGTCGACGGTGGCGAAAACAAGATCGAGGTGGGGAACTTTTACGGTGCCGGCGCGGAACAGGTGCGCGAAAAGCCCTTCAACCTCACCGCCGACGAGCCCCCGGTGCTGCTCGGCAAGGACAAAGGCGCAAACCCGGTGGAATACGTTCTCGCCGCCCTTTCGGGGTGCATGACCACGACCCTCGCGTATCATAGCGCCGCGCAGGGGGTGGAGATTCAGGGCATCGAATCGGATTATGAAGGCGATCTCGACCTCAAAGGATTCCTTGGCATCGACCCCGAGGTACGCAAAGGCTATAAGGAAATCCGCGTTCATTTCAAGGTGAAGACCGAGGCGGATAAGGAAAAGCTGCTAGCACTTGCGAAAAATTCACCCGTCTTCGATATCATCACCAACCCGACGCCGGTAAAAATCACCATCGAAACCGCATGACCCGGCCGGGGAATGGAAGCCGGGGAGGAGCCCCCTCCCCGGCACGTTTCTGGCCGCCGCCCCCGCCCGATATCCCCAAAATAAAAAAACTCCAATAATTAGAGTGCATTTCCGGGAATTTTAGGAGTATACTGTTTTATCCACGAAGTTGATTCCCGTAAGGATAGCGGGTCTTCCTACACGCTTTTACATTCCTCACCTGGCAGCTTCTCTATTTCACACAGTTAAACCGAAGGAAAACATGTCAACCAATCTACAAAACCAGCCCCTGGCCGGGAGTTTCGATTCCCTCGACCTCATCGACCCCTTGTGTCGTGCCGTCGCCGAAGAGAAATACACCACGCCAACGCCGATCCAGTCGCAAACCATCCCGCACCTTCTCGCGGGGAGGGATTTGCTGGGATGTGCGCAAACCGGCACGGGCAAAACCGCCGCCTTCGCGCTGCCCATCCTGCAGCACCTGGCGACAAACAACAAACCCGCAGGGCGCTCTGGCGCACGTGCCCTTATACTCACCCCCACCCGCGAGCTGGCGCTGCAAATTGCCGAGAGTTTCCGGGTTTATGGGCGATACCTTAAGATCAAACACGCCGTGGTGTACGGCGGGGCGAGCTACAACAACCAGATGCGCGAACTGGCGCGCGGCGTCGATGTGATCGTCGCCACCCCGGGCCGCCTGCTGGACCTGTATGGCCAGGGCCATGTCCGCCTGAACAATGTCGAAGTGCTGGTGCTCGACGAATCCGACCGCATGCTGGACATGGGCTTTTTGCCCGACATCCGCCGCATCGTCGCGGCCATTCCCACGAAGCGGCAAACCATGCTGTTCTCCGCCACGCTGCCGAACGAGATCGTGAAGCTCAGTGAAAGCTTCCTGAACAATCCCGTCAAAGTGAGCGTGACGCCGCCTTCCAGCACCGTCGAGAGAATCGACCAGCGCGTGCTGTTCGTCGAGCGGGAAAACAAGAGCGCTCTTCTTCATTCCATGCTGGAGGACGAGAGCCTCTACCGCGTGCTCGTATTCACCCGCACCAAACACGGCGCCAACCGCACCGTGCAAAAGCTGCGCAAAATAGGCGTGGAAGCCGAGGCCCTGCACGGCAACAAATCGCAGGCAGCCAGGGTGCAGGCGCTGGACAAGTTCCGCAGCGGCAGGGCGCGAGTCCTGGTGGCGACGGATGTGGCCGCACGCGGCCTCGACATCGACGGCATCACCCACGTCATCAACTTTGAGTTGCCCAACGAGGCCGAAAGCTACGTGCATCGTATCGGCCGCACGGCGCGCGCCGGGGCCGAAGGAGTCGCCCTTTCGTTTTGCGACGAGGGCGAATGCGGTTACCTGAAGAATATCGAGCGCGTGACCAACCGGTCCGTGACCGTTCTCGACAGCCACCCCTACCATTCCGCAGCCATCGCGGGCCGGGGTGCAAATACCGCGAAACCGAAAACCAGGCCGCAGCCCAGGCGGCGGGGCGGCAAGCCCGCGCGCAGGGTCGAAGGCGTGCAGGGCGCGTGGAACCGCAACGGCGGTGTGCCCAGCGGAGTATCACACAACCAGAGACGCAGAGCGAGATAACCGAAGAGGCCGGCGCCCGGGGTTTTCCCGGGCCCTGGCCCAACGGCCCTCCCCCCCCCATGAACCTGTACGCAGGCAACCTCCCCGAGAACCTGAGCGAAAACGAGATCACTGCCCTCTTCAGTGAATTCGGCGAAGTGATCCACACCGAACTGCCGCGCGAACAGCGCACCGGCAAGCCGAAAGGCTTCGCGCTGGTGCTGATGAGAAACAAGAGCGAGGCCGAACGGGCCAAAAACGCTCTCGACGGCCGGCTGATCAATGGCAAGGCCATCGAGGTGCGCCTGCCGCGGCCCAAAACAACCCGCACCCGCTACAAGCTCCGCCCCCGGAGCGGAAAAAAAGATTGAACCAGTCAGGCACGGCGGGCCGAAGCCCGCGCGCGAGTTCCAATTCCAGGCTTTCCCAGGGCGGGGTTACACGCCTATCGTACAGCCCGAGGGGAAAGGTTTTTGTAAGGTCCACCGGATGAGTTTGCGTTCCCGCGTCGCCCGCGGCCTTGCACAAATGCTGGTCGTTCCTCAGCCCCGGGAAAGTTGCATTAGCTGATCTTGACGTCGATCAAGCGTTTCTGATCGGGCATGTTGTGTCTCCCTTCAAGGTTTGGCGAATCCTGAGATTTTATCTATTCCCAGGAGGAGGCACCCGCGCTGGCCAGGTCGTCTTGTTCGCGCCGTGTGTCCAATTAACTCGAGCTATATAAAAATGTTGGCAATATGGGAAGCAAAAAAGGCGGGCCTTCTTCGGCCTAACCACTGGTTGAACAATATTACCGCCGGGGTGATTGTTGGCGTTGTGGCCTTACCGCTCGCCATGGCATTTGCCATTGCATCAGGCGCAAAACCGGAGCAAGGGCTCTACACAGCTATTGTTGCCGGTTTATTTGTGTCGATATTTGGAGGGACCCGGCTTCAAATTGCCGGACCCACGGGCGCGTTTATCGTCGTCTTGTCGGGGATCACCACAAAATACGGTATTGAAGGATTGCAGATCGCAAGCCTGATGGCGGGCGTGATCCTGTTGTTGCTTGGCCTGGCCAAAATGGGTGATGTTATAAAGTTTATTCCGGACCCGGTTGTCGTCGGTTTTACAGCAGGAATCGGAGTCATCATCTGGGTTGGCCAGTGGAAAGATTTTTTTGGATTGCCCACCGTGTCTGGAGAGCACTTCCACATCAAGCTGTTTCACCTGCTCCAGGTATTTCCGCAATTTCACCTGGGAACCACTTTTCTGGCGGTGCTCGCTATCCTGCTGGTGATTTACAGCCATAAAGCGCCTGGGCTGAAGCGCATCCCCGGACCTTTGGTCGCATTGATAGCGACAACCCTGATTCAGGTCATCTTTCAGTTTGACGGAATAAAAACGATTGGCACCGCCTTCGGCGGCATTCCCCAGGGGTTGCCTGAATGGACCCTGCCTTCCATCACGTTGGGCAAAGTCATTAAATTGATTGGCCCGGCATTCACGATAGCCATGCTGGGCGCCATAGAATCTCTGTTGTCGGCCGTGGTGGCTGATGGCATGGCGGGGACAAGGCACAACTCCAATCAGGAACTGGTTGGCCAGGGGCTGGCAAATATCGTGGCACCCCTATTGGGCGGATTTGCGTCTACGGGGGCAATCGCACGCACGGCTACCAATATCCGTAATGGCGGCACCGGGCCTATCGCGGGGATAGTTCACTCGCTTACGTTGATGGTGATCCTGCTCCTACTGGCCCCCATGGCTGTGCATATTCCGCTCGCAACATTGGCGGCCATACTTTTTGTGGTGGCCTGGAACATGAGCGAGGCCAAACATTTTATTAAAATGATTCGCCGGGCCCCCCGGGCGGATGTCGCCATCCTGTTGATCA
>QJZQ01000059.1 GCA_003246675.1 Nitrospirota bacterium
GGGCCTTCAACGAGGAAGTGGTGGCGCGGGCCATTCATGCCTCAAAAATTCCCGTGGTGTCGGCGGTGGGGCACGAGATCGATTTCACCATCGCCGATTTTGTCGCCGACCTGCGCGCGCCGACGCCGTCGGCTGCGGCGGAACTTGTGGTTCCCGTCCTCGCTGAAACGGTGCGCGAAGTGCGCGGCCTCACCCAGGCGCTGGTCACCTCGATGCAAAGACGCGTCGAGGGGTACCAGGGGTTGCTTCGGCTGTGCATCGAGCGGCGCTTCTTCCGCGCGCCACTGGAAATTCTCGAGCCGGGCAAGCAGCGCCTCGACGATCTCAATTTGCGCCTGGCGCGCGGGCTGGATCAATGGGTCTTAAGAAACCGTCAGCGGCTGGAAGGCCGTGTGCGGCAGTTGTTTTTCGCCTCGCCGGCGAAAAGTCTTCTGAAGCTGGAGGACAGGCGCGCATCCCTGGAGCGCCAGCTGGTGCAGCAGGCGAATACCCGCTTGCGTTTCGCCCGCGGCCGGTTCGATGGCCTATTGAAAAACCTGCACGCGGTGAGCCCGCTTGCGGTGCTCGAGCGCGGCTACAGCATCACCACGCATGAAGGCCGCGCCGTCAAGGCGAGCGGCGAAGTGAAGACGGGCGATACGGTGGCCGTGCGCCTGGCCCAGGGCGGGCTTGAATGCACCGTAGACAAGATCGTTCCCTGACCGAGGGAAATTTTACTGAACGAGGCAGACCATGTCTGAAATAAAATTCGAAAAGGCGATGAGCCGCCTGGAAGAAATCGTCGAGGAGCTGGAAAAAGGCGAGCTGGATATCGACAAGTCCCTGCAGATATTTGAGGAGGGGATCAAGATGTCGCGCATCTGTTCAAAGAAGCTCGCTGAAGCCGAGGCGAAAATCGAAAAACTCACCAAGGACAAGAAAGGCGAACTCGTCACCGAGCTCTTCCCGCTTGCCGATGACGATGACGAGCAATAAGCTGCGCCTGGATCAGGCCCTGGTAAAAAAAAACTCGTGGATTCGAGGGAAAAGGCGCGCGCGCTGATTCTCGCCGGCCAGGTGCGCGTGGCCGGCCAGCGGGCCGACAAGCCTGGCCGCCTGGTGGGGCTTGACCAATCCATCGAGGTGGCGGCCGCCCTGCACCCCTTCGTCGGCCGGGGCGGGCTCAAACTCCTGCATGCGCTGAAGGAATTCGGCCTCGATGTGAGCGGAAAAACCGCCGTCGACGTTGGCGCATCCACCGGTGGTTTCACCGATTGCCTGCTGACCCACGGCGCGAGTAAAGTCTTCGCGGTGGATGTCGGCTACGGCCAGCTCGACTGGAAACTGCGCAGCGACCCCCGCGTGATCTGCCTGGACCGCAAAAACGCCCGCCACCTGACCGTGGAGGACCTCGGCGAAACCGTGGACCTCGCGGTGATCGATGTTTCCTTCATTTCCCTCAAGCTCATCCTGCCCGCGGTGATGAAACTGCTGCAGCCCGGAGGCGATATTGCCGCCCTGGTCAAGCCGCAGTTCGAAGTGGGCAAGGATGAGGTCGAGAACAAGGGCATCATCAAGGACCCTGAAAAGCATCTCAGGGTGCTCCTGCAACTGAAATCCTTCATTGATGGAATGGGCCTTGTCCTGCGGCGGGCGGCTGTTTCGCCGATCACCGGGCAGAAGGGCAACCGGGAGTTCCTGATCCACATCGCTTTCAAGAACGGTGAGCCCGCAGTGGACGACGAGGCGCTGGAGCGCCTGGTGCGCGAACACGAAAAGGATTAACGCCGCGCCCTGGCTTAGAGCATGGGGTTCAGTGGTTGTTTTCGCTCAGCAGAACCACCGCGTAGGCGGCGATGCCTTCCTCCCGGCCGGCAAAACCGAGTTTTTCCGTGGTGGTGGCCTTGATGTTGATTTGCGCGGCGGCAATGTCGAGAGCGGCGGCGATGTTCATTTTCATCGCCGGCAGATGCGAGGCGAGCTTCGGTTTTTCGGCCACGATGATGGTGTCGGCGTTGGCGATGGAGTAGCCGCGCCCGGAGGATATTTTCCCCACCTCCTTCAGGATCAGGAGGCTTGAGACGTCTTTCCACCTGGGGTCGGTGTCGGGAAAGTGAGCGCCGATGTCCCTTGCGCCGCATGCGCCCAGAATGGCATCGGCCAGGGCGTGCAGGAGCACGTCGGCATCCGAGTGCCCGTCGAGGCCCAGGGGGTGAGGGATGTCGACACCGCCGAGGATGAGCCTGCGCCCTTCCTTCAAGCGGTGAACGTCGTAACCGTTGCCGATTCTAAACATGATGTGTGGGGGTTCCTTGTTTCGTGGGTCAGCGCTTCAATGGGCCACCGCGATTTTTTTCCGCGCTTCTTCGCGGGCCCAGCGGTCGGCCTGCAGAACATCCTCGAGTTCTTTCACCGAACGGCCCGAATGACTTTGCATGACGGTGCGGATGATTTCGGCAATGTCCTTGAATGAGATTTCCTCGTCCAGAAACGCGCGCACGGCGACTTCGTTGGCGGCGTTGAGTACAGCGGGCATCGTTTGCCCCATCTCCATGGCGTCGAAGGCGAGCCGAAGGCAGGGGAATCGCTCCAAATCCGGTTCTTCAAAGGTGAGCTGCCCCACCTCGCTGAGGCTCAGCGAGGGCAGGTCGGCCGCCAGCCGGTCGGGATACGACAGGGCGTAGGCGATGGGCACCCGCATGTCCGGCATGCCGAGCTGCGCCATGATGGATGTGTCGACGAACTCGATCATCGAATGGATGATGCTTTGCGGGTGGACGATGACCTCCACGTCGATGCCGCGCCCGAACAACCACTTGGCCTCGATGTATTCGAGGCCCTTGTTCATCATGGTGGCGGAGTCGATGGTGATTTTGTGGCCCATGGCCCAGTTGGGGTGATTGAGCGCTTCCTTCACCGTCACCGTTTCCATCCGCTCCCTGGAAAAGGTGCGGAACGGCCCGCCCGACGCGGTGAGAATTATTTTTTTGATGCGCCCGGCCGACTCGCCGTTGAGCGCCTGGAAGATGGCGCTGTGCTCGCTGTCGATGGGGATGAGGGCGGCGCGGTCTCCGGCTTCACGCAGCACCAGCTCTCCGGCCACGACGAGGGTCTCCTTGTTGGCCAGGGCGACATCGATTCCCGCGCGGACGGCCGCCAGTGTCGGCACCAGCCCGGCGCTGCCCACGATGCCCGAAACGACCATATCGGTTCCCGGGCAGGTGGCGGCTCTCACGGTACCGGCTTCGCCTGAAACCACCTCCACATCCTGGCCCGCGAGCAGGTCGCGCAGCCGGGCTTCTTTCGTGGTGTCAAAAATCGAGACGATATCGGGCTTGAACCGCCGCACCTGTTCCGCGAAAACATCGACATTGCTGCCGGCGGCCATGGCGGAAACCTGAAACTTTCCGGGATTTCGCGCGACCACATCGAGCGTGCTGACGCCGATGGAGCCCGTCGACCCCAGAAGAGCGATCCTTTTCATTCTACCGGTACCTTTCAAGTCGAATGCATCCATCAGTGGTTCCGGACGCTTTTAAACACCCGTCCGGAGTGGAAGGCTACAGGAAGATCTGGTAATAGATATAAAATACGGGCCCGGCGAAAAGCAGGCTGTCGATGCGGTCCAGCACCCCTCCATGTCCGGGAATCAGCGCACCGGAATCCTTGACGCCGGTGCTGCGCTTGAGAAGCGATTCGACAAGATCCCCGAATTGCCCGATCATACCGCAAACAACTCCAACAATCAAACAGTGGGCCAGCGGAACGGTCTGGAGAAATCCATAGTGCGCCGCTAAACCGGCGAGCAGGCTTCCCGCGAGACCGAAGGCCGCGCCTTCGAGGGTCTTGTTGGGGCTGACCGCCGGGGCGAGTGGCCGGCGGCCCAGGGAGCGGCCACCGTAATAAGCGGCGGTGTCGCCAAACCACACGATCATGAACAACAGCACGATGAAATGGTTGCCCCCCTCGAAACCACGGATCGCGATGAAATAGCCCGAAAGCCCCGCGACGTAAAGCACCCCGAGGAGGGTGGCGGCGATATTGCGAACCGAGGCTTCAACGTTTTTATCGCCAAGGAACCAGGCCAGGGGGATGAAAACTCCCGCCGCCACGCCCCACGCCAGAAAATAAACCGGCGGGAAGTAAAAGCACAGGAGCAGGGCGGCGGCAAGCGCGTAGCCCGCAACAGGAAACCCCGGCGTCCCGGCGCGGGCGGTCATCGAGAAAAATTCCCGGCAGCCGATGATCACCGCCAGAAACACCAGGGCGAAAAACAGCCAGGGCGATCCGTAAAGGACGATTCCCAGGACGATGGGTATGGCAACGATTCCACTCAACACGCGCGCCAATCGATGATCTCCTCTTGTTGTGGGGTGATGGTGAGGCCTGGTTCCGGGATTTTTTTGCAAAGAAGGAAACCCCGGCACCGCCGTAATGCAGGCGGCAAACTTTGAGGCCCCGCACGCTCGTTCTGTGGCGGCGATATCCCTCAGGCTTTGACGATTTGCTCTTGCGTCATCCCGAACCGGCGTTCCCGCTTCTGGTAATCGATGAGCGCCAGCAGCAGGTCATCCTCCTTGAAATCGGGCCAGAGCACGGGGGTGTAGTGCAGTTCCGTGTAGGCGATCTGGTACAGGAGGAAATTGCTGATGCGATGCTCTCCGCTGGTGCGGATCAACAGGTCGGGATCGGGCAGCGGGTGGGTGGATAGATGACTCTCGAAAAGATGGGCGTCTATGTCTTCCGGGCGGATGACACCCGACTGCACCTTTCGCGATATTTTCCTGACCGCATCGACGATTTCCTGGCGGCCGCCGTAACTCAGGGCGAGGGTGAGCACAAGCCCGGTGTTGTTCCGTGTTTCGGACTCCACATGCCGAACGAGCTTTTCAATTTCCACCGGCAGTTCTTCGATCCGCCCGATGGTGTTCAGCCGGATGTTCTCTTTCTTCATGCGCTCGAGCTCCTTTTTCAGGTAGAGATCGAGGATCTTCATGAGGGCATGAATTTCTGTGGAGGGCCGGTTCCAGTTTTCGTCGGAAAAGGAATACAGGGTGAGGGCTTCGATGTTCAGGGTGCGGCACAGGGTGACGATGCGGTCCACGGTCTTGACGCCCGCCCGGTGGCCTTCCACCCGGGGGCGGAAATTTTTACGCGCCCAGCGCCCGTTGCCATCCATGATGATGGCGACGTGGCGGGGCAGCCGGTTGGGGTCGATCTGGGCCTTTAACGCTGAATCCATCAGGAAAGTCCCTCCTCGGCAAGAGCGCTAGAGGATTTGGCTTGCGGTGGGCGGATGAACTGCGCCCGGATTTTATAGATATATGAAACCATCAGGTTTCCAGGACATCCTTTTCCTTGGCTAACGAAAGTTCGTCCACCAGCTTGATGTGCTGGTCGGTGATCTTCTGCATTTCGTCGTGAACCTTGCGGCTGTCGTCTTCCGAGATCTCGTGATTTTTCTCCGCGGCCTTGACCTTGTCGTTGAATTCCCGGCGGAGGTTCCTCATGGCCACCTTGCATTCCTCGGCCCGCTTTTTGACGACCTTGACCAGTTGCTCGCGCCGCTCGCGGGTGAGCGGGGGAATGCCCAGGCGGATCAGTTTGCCGTCGTTGTTGGGCGTGAGCCCCAGGTCGGAAGCCTGGATGAGTTTTTCGATATCCTTGAGGATGGATTGGTCCCATGGCTGGATGCTGAGGGTGTGGCTGTCGGGCACGCCCAGGGTGGCCACCTGGCTTAAAGGGGTGGGGGTGCCGTAGTAGTTCAGCTTGAGTCCTTCCAGAATGGCGATGGAGGCCCGCCCGGTTCTCAGCTTGGCGAGTTCCTCGCGCAGGTGATCCAGGGAGTACCCCATTTTTATTTTAGATTCCTTCAAAGCGTCTTCGATCATGATCCCGCTCCTACCGTTGTTCCAATTTTTTCACCCATGAGAACGCGCTTGATGCTGTTTTTCTCGCGCACGTTGAAAATAACCATGGGCAATTTGTTGTCCATGCAAAGGGAGACCGAGGTGGAATCCATCACTTTCAGGCCACGCTTCAACACCTCGATATAGGAAAGTTCTTTGAATTTGGTGGCGGTTTGATCCTTCATGGGATCGGAGGAGTAAATGCCGTCGACCTTGGTGGCCTTGAAAATCACCTCCGCGCCGATCTCCATTGCTCTTAGCGATGCGGCGGTGTCGGTGGTGAAATAGGGGTTTCCCGTTCCCGCCGCAAAGATGATGACGCGGCCCTTTTCCAGGTGCCGGATGGCGCGGCGGCGGACGTAGGGTTCGGCCACCTGGTGGATCTCGATGGCGGTTTGGACGCGGGTGGAAATCCCCGCTGTTTCCAGGGCGTGCTGCAGGGCCAGTGCGTTGATCACCGTGGCCAGCATGCCCATGTAGTCGGCGGTCACCCGCTCCATTCCCAGGCTGCTCGCCGTGGCTCCCCGGAAGATGTTGCCGCCGCCGATGACGATGGCGATTTGCACGCCAAGGTCGTGTGCGTCGCGAACTTCGCCAGCCAGGCTTTGCAGTGCTTCCTGGTCGATGCCGAAACCGGCCTCCTGAGAGGCCAGGCTTTCGCCGCCCAGCTTGAGAAGCACTCTCTTGTAAATCGGTTTATCCTGGGTCATTTTATTCCGTCACTTCGAAATCTCGAACCGCGCGAACTTGCCGACCACGATATTCTCTCCCAGCACGGCTATTTTCTGCTTGATGAGTTCCTGGACCGTGAGATCGGGGTTCTTGATGAACGGCTGGTCGAGCAGGCAGTTTTCCTCGTAGAACTTCTCCATTTTTCCGGAAACGATCTTCTCGATGATGTTATCGGGCTTGCCGGATTCCCGTGCCTGATGGGCGAAGATCTCGCGCTCGCGGCTCAGGTCGTCCTCGCTGACTTCATCGCGATGGATGAAGCGGGTTTTGCTGGCGGCGATGTGCATGCCGATGTCCTTCAGCAATTCCTGAAAGTCCGGCGTGTTGGCCACGAAATCGGTTTCGCAACACAGTTGCACCATGACCCCGATTTTACTCCCGGGGTGAATATAAGCGCCGATGGCGCCGTCGCCGGTTTCCCGGTCGGATTTTTTACCGGCTCGAGCCAGCCCCTTTTTGCGCAGGATGACCACCGCTTCTTCGGTGTCTCCGTTCGCCTCCGTGAGGGCCTGCTTGCATTCCATGATGCCCGCGCCCGATTTAGCGCGTAACTCCTTTACCATTCCAGCGGTGATTTCCATTCTTATCGCACTCCTCGTCGCTTTATATATTGCGTTTCAGGTTTAATTTCGGCAATTGGGTTTCCAGGCGGCAAGCCGCCACCGTGCAGGCGGGCCGGGAGACCCGGCCCGGCCATAACGGGGCTTCTGCTAAGCCTTGTCCGGGCTGCTGGCGTCGGCCTTGGCGGGGGCCTTGGCGGGGGCCTTGGCGGGGGCCTTGGCCTCCGGTTTTTTTGCAGCGGCCGGGGAGGGTTTGGATGCGGCCTGATCCTCCTTGTCCACGTTTCTTAATTCCTGCCCTTCAAGGCACATGTCGGCGATCTTTTCGGTGAACAGGCGGATTGAGCGGATCGCGTCGTCGTTGGCGGGGATGGGAAAGTCGATCCCTTCCGGGTTGCAGTTGCTGTCCACCATGGCGATAACTTTGATGCCAAGCTTCCGGGCCTCGGCCAGGGCGATCTTTTCTTTATGGGTGTCCACGATGAAAATCGCATGCGGCAGATCTTTCATCGTCTTGATTCCACGGAAAAACTTGTTCAGTTTTTCGATTTCTTTTCTTTTTCGGAGGATCTCTTTTTTGTGCAGACCCTCGAACTGGTTGGCCTCGTCCACGCGCTCGAGTTCAACGAGATTGTCGATGCTTTTCCGGATGGTGGAGAAGTTGGTCATCGTTCCACCCAGCCAGCGCTGGTTGATATAAAACATGCCGCAACGAGTGGCTTCCTCGGCGATCAGCTCTTGCGCCTGTTTCTTGGTGGCGACGAACAGAACTTTTTTGCCGTCCCGAGCAATTTTAAGGGCATAGGCCTGGGCTTCCCGCACCGCTTTCAGGGTTTTCTGCAGGTCGAGGATGTGAATGCCATTTCTCGCCCCGTAAATGAATTTTTTCATTTTCGGGTTCCACCGGGTGGTCTGGTGGCCGAAATGGACCCCTGCTTCCAAAAGCTGTTTCATGGTGATATCGGACATCTTCACAACTCCTTGTTTTGTTTGGTTTTTCGTCCGCAAGCATCAACTCGAAGCGGGAACCTCGCGGCCACCCCCGGATCGATCCGCCTGCGTGTGGGATAAGTTTTCCTGGGTAAATACTTCGGACGGGTCAGGTTAGCATATTGTTTTTAGGGAGACAAGGACTAAACCCTTTTTCCCGGGGGGCTTTTTCGGCCGGGCAAGGGGGACGCCGTTGTCAGCGCCCAAGGCCGATGCCGATGGCTTCGGCCGTACGCAACAGCTCGCAGTCCTCGGGAACCTGGCGCACCCGGCCGGCCAGTTGTTCGAGGGGCACCAGGGTGAGGTGGGGAGTTTTCAGGGCCACCATGTGGCCGAACCGGCCCTCGGCCGCGGCCTGCACCGCGAACGCCCCGAGGCGTGTGCCGAGCACCCGGTCGAACGAGTTGGGGGTGCCGCCGCGCTGGGTGTGGCCGAGCATGGTGCAGCGCACTTCCCGGTCGATGCTGCCGGAGATTTTGGCCGCCAGGTCGTGGCCGACGCCGCCGAGCCGCTGGACACCCTGCAAGGTGGTTTCCGCCGTTTCACGGACAATCTCGCTGCCGCCTATTTCCCGGGCCCCCTCGGCGATAACGATGACATTGTAAGGGTTGCCCTTTTCCTCGCGGCGGTGGATCTTCTCCAGCACCCGGTCGAGCCGGTAGGGAATCTCGGGAAGGAGGATTATGTTCGCCCCGCCGGCGATGCCCGCTTCGAGGGCGATCCAGCCGGCGCTGCGCCCCATCACTTCCAGGATCATCACCCGCCGGTGGCTCCTGCCTGTGGTGTGCAGGCGGTCGAGAGCGTCGGTGGCCACCTGCACGGCGGTTTGAAAGCCGAACGTGTAGTCGGTGCCTTCGAGGTCGTTGTCGATGGTTTTGGGGATGCAGATCACCGGAATGCCGAGCCGGTAAAACTGGTGGGCGATCATCAGCGTGCCTTCGCCGCCCACCACGATCAGAGCGTCGAGGCGCAACTTTTTGAATGTTTCCATCGCCTGCGGCGAATAGTCGCTGGAGACGATTTTGCCCTGGGCATCGAACTCCCTGTAGTCAAACGGGTTGCCGCGATTGGTGGTGCCGAGAATGGTGCCGCCCAAGGGCAGGATGTCTTTGACGGCGTCCAGCGTGAGATCCTGATGGCGGTTGTAGATGAGGCCGTCGTAGCCATCTTCCAGGCCGATGACGGTTGCCTGATGTTGAAAGATCGCCGCCCGGGTCACCGCGCGGATGACGGCGTTGATGCCGGAGCAGTCGCCGCCGCCGGTGAGGATGCCGATGCGTTTAAGTTTCATGATGGGGTTCCAGGTCTGAAATTTGCGTTGTGTTTGTCGAGGAGCGGTCTCAAGCCGTGAGGTTTTCCGCGGGGACTTCTACCGTGGCGACCAGGTCGTAGCCGGCCGCTGCGGTGATGCGCATGGGGATGATCTCTCCGGGCTCGACCTCGCTTTTTTCGATGAAGACCTGCCCGTCGATTTCAGGCGCCTGCGTGGGCAGGCGTCCGGTGACCAGGTAGCCTTCTTCCGCATCGGGGCCTTCCACCAGCACGGGGTGCACCTCGCCCACCCGGGCCTGGTTTTTTTTCATGGAAATGGTCTGCTGGATCTGCATGAGCTCGTCCCGCCGGGTTTCGGCGATTTCGCGGGCGACCTTGTCGGGGTAATTGTACGCCGTGGTGCCCACCTCGTCGGAGTAGGGGAACACGCCGACATGGTCGAACTCGATCTCGCGGATGAACGCCCTGAGGTGCTTGTAATGGGCGCCGGTCTCGCCGGGAAAGCCGGTGATGAAGGTGGTGCGCAGTGCGACGCCGGGAATCTTCTCGCGCAGCCTGGAGATCATGCGGCGCACTTCGGCCTCGGTCTCCTGGCGTTTCATTTTTTTCAGCATGTCGTCGTGAATGTGCTGAAGCGGCACGTCGATGTATTTGACCACCTTGTCAAGGCTGGCGATGAGGTCGATGAGCCCATCGCTGATGAAGGTGGGATAGCAGTAGAGCAGGCGCATCCAGTCCACCCCTTCGATTTCCGCAAGCTCTCCGAGCAGCCGCGAAAGGCCGTCCTTCATGCGCAGGTCGACGCCGTACATGGTGGTGTCCTGCGAGATGAGGTTGAACTCCCGGACGCCCTGGGCGGCAAGGCCGCGGGCCTCGGTGAGCACCTCGTCGAGCGGTTTGCTTCTCAGCGGGCCGCGCATGGCGGGGATGATGCAGAAGGCGCATTTGTTCGAGCAGCCCTCGGAAATCTTGAGATAGGCCGAATAAAACGGCGTGGTGAGCAGGCGCGGGGCGGAGGCCTCGAAATATTGCGGCGGCTGGTCCACGTAGTTGCGCCTGGGGCCCGCCGCCTCGGTGAGGATTTGACGCATCATCGGGTACTGGTTGACCCCGAGCAGATGATCGATTTCCGGGATTTCCTGGAGCAATTCCTCCGTGTAGCGTTCCGAGAGACAGCCGGTGACGATGAGCCGTTCGCACGAGCCGTCGGTCTTCAACCGGGCCATTTCCAGGATGGTGTCGATGGACTCGCGAGTGGCCGATTCGATGAAGCCGCAGGTGTTGACGATGAGCACGTGGGCTTCCTCCCGGTTCGGGGTGATCTCGTACCCCTGACCGGCCAGGTCGCCCAGAAGAAATTCGGTGTCCACCGAGTTTTTCGGGCACCCCAGACTGACCATGCCTATTTTTTTCATTGTGTGCTCGGTTGAATGGAGAAAAAGCCGATGCCGGGTCGAGGCGCGATCAGGTCCTGGCTTCGCTGAGTTTCTTTTCCATGCGTTGAAGAAGGTCGTTAAAGTCGTTTTGGGACAATACCTTGTAGAACTGGTTGCGCAGGTTGTTGCGCATGCTGACGTCATCGAGATAGACATCGACCACGCGCCAGGCGTCGCCGAACTTCGCCAAATGAAACTCGATCCCCACTTCCCCTTCCTGGCTATGGGTCACGACCATTGGCACCACCGCCCGGGTCTCCTCGATCACGGCTTTGCTGAATTCCAGCTTGAGGCCGGAAAAAAACTTCGCCGAACTGGGAAACGCCACGTGGACGAACAGCTGGCTGAGCAGGTTGGAAAATTTCTTCTGGTCCTCCGGAGGGGTCTTGTCCCAGTATTTGCCCAGGGCCTTCCGGCTCACCTCGTCCATGGCCATTCGGGTTAACGCTTTGCCGGAATTCTCCTCGTTTTTCTTGATCTGCTCGGGGGTGAGGGCGTCGCCGGACTGAATTTGCTTGATGGACTCGAGCAGGGCGCGCACCTCGTCTTCGGCGGTAAAGGCTTCCGCCGCAGGCGCTGCCGCTGCCCACAGGCAACAGAAAATCGTAAAAATCGTTTGACGAAGAATGGTCATATTTATGATAGATTGATTTGTCGATGTGTCGACCCGGAAGGTGTTCAAGCCTGCACCGGTCGGCGGGCCGGGGTGGAGGAAACGACCCCCCGGCCGGGGCACAAAAGGCATCTCCGATGCTATGATTATAGCGCAACATCCCTCCGGAAAAAGAAATTTCTAGGGAGCCATGGCGGCCAAGCAACTCTTTTTGTTCCTGACACTGTTTTTCCTTGGGGCGTCCCCGGCTACGGAGGCGGCCACCCTGGAGGGCATCGACCGCCTGCACGACGCGGCGCTGACGACCGGGGATTTCGAGAAAGTCGTCTCCCTTATAAAGGAAGGGAACCGGCCGGCGCTCAGCCGGGATGAATGGGCGTGGCGGCTCGCCAGGGCCTATTTCAGGCTGGGCAAGCTGTCCGGCGAGGCGGAGGCCCGCGCCTTTTATAACCATTGTCTGGAAAGCGCCAAGCAGGCCATCGCCCACAACGGCCGGTCGGCCCCGGGCTACTTTTATAAAGGTCTCTGCACCGGCAAGAAGGGGGAGCTCGAGGGGCTGTGGAAGAGCCTGGGAGTCATCGAACCCTTCAAGCAGGACATGGAAACCGCGCTCAAGCTCGATCCGGGGTTCGATCACGGCGGCCCGAACCGGGCCCTGGCCAAGCTTTACCTGGAGCTGCCTTTTTTCCTGGGCGGGGATCTTGAAAAATCCCTCGATCACATCCAGAGGGCGGTCGAAAGCGGCCCCGTCTACGAGGAAAACTATCTTTACCTGGCGGAGGTTTACTTTGCCGCGGGCAAGCTGAAACTCGCCCGCAAGGCCCTCGCCGCCCTGAAGGATGTGGCCGCAAAAAAGCCGGCGAGCCCGGAGGTGGAGGCCGTCCTGCAAAAATCCCGTGAACTGGAACAAAAATTAGAGGGCCGGGAAACCCCAGGCGATCCCCATGCTTAAGGAACTTAAAATCGCCCATTTTGCGATTATTGAAAGTCTGCGGGTGGAGTTCCGCGAGGGCTTCAATGTGCTGACCGGCGAGACGGGGGCGGGCAAGTCGATCATCATCGATGCGCTGAACCTCATTCTCGGCGGCCGGGCCGATACGGACTTTATCCGCACCGGCGAGGCCCAGGCCACGGTGGAAGCGTGTTTCGAGATTCACGATCCCGCCCTTCTTGACCCGATCCGCGAACGGGGCATCGAGGTGGAGGGCGGCGAAATCATCATCAAACGCGTGCTGTCGGCGGCGGGCAAGAGCCGCTGCTTCATCAATGACAGCCAGATCACCGTGAGCACTCTGGCGCAAATCGGCGATCGCCTGGTGGATATCCATGGCCAGCACGACCATCAGTCGCTGCTGCGGCCGGAGACCCACGTCGACCTGCTCGACCTGTACGGCAAAACCCTGGCTGCGCGCCAGGCGCTTGCGGACGGCTGGTCCGCCTATCAGGCGGGACGCAAAGCCCTGGAGGACCGGAGGGCCCGGGAAAAGGACCGGGAAAGCCGGCAGGAGCTGCTCGCGTTTCAGCTGGGCGAAATCGACCGGGCGGAGCTTGCCCCCGGCGAGGATGAAGCTCTCCTGGCGGAAAAAAAACGGCTGCAGAACGCGGAAAAAATTCACCAGACGGTGGAAGAGGCGCAGGGGCTGCTCGATGAGGCCGAGGGCTCGGTGATCGAGCGGCTGGGCCGGGCTATCAACGGCCTGGAAGCGCTGGTGGGCATCGACCCCGCGCTCGAAGAGAAGCTGACGCGTGCCCAAACGGCTTATTTTGAGGTGGAGGCGCTGGTAGACGAGCTGAGAGGCTACGGCCGCACGCTCCAGTTCGACCCGGTGCGGCTCGAGGAAATCGAAGACCGGCTGGCTGAAATCAACGGTCTGAAGCGGAAGCACGGCGGCGACATCGCCGCCATTCTCGCCCGGCGGGATGCCCTGCGGGAGGAGCTCGAATCCCTGGCTGGCAGCGCGGAGACCCAGGCGGCCCTGGAAGCCGACCTGAAGAGACAGGAGGCCGCTCTTGAAAAGCAGGCCGCCGGGCTTGCCGAAGCGCGGGAAGCCACCGCGAAGCGGTTCGAGAAAAACGTGGTGAAGGAGCTGCGCGATCTGGATATGGCGAGCGTGCAGTTCGGTGTGAGCTTTCGCTACGAGCCCGACGCCGCGGGCTTCGTGCGCTTTCGCGGGCAGACGGTCGGCCTCTCGGCGAAGGGCATCGGCGCCATCGAGTTTTTGTTCTCACCCAATCCTGGCGAGGAAATGAAACCGCTGGCGAAAATCGCCTCCGGGGGCGAATTGTCGCGGGTGATGCTGGCCCTCAAGTCCATCCTCAACGACCAGGACACCGTCCCGGTCATGATTTTTGACGAGGTGGATACCGGCATCGGCGGGAAAGTCGCGGAGAAGGTGGGCCACCGGCTCAAGAAGGTGGCGGCGGGCCGGCAGGTGTTCAGCATCACGCATCTGCCGCAGATCGCCGGGATGGCCCAGGCCCACTACCGGGTGCAGAAAGACGTGAGCGGCAAAAGGACGCAGTCCACCATCCGCGAACTGACAATGGACGAGCGGGTGGAGGAGATCGCCCGCATGTCCGGCGGTGAAAAAATCACCGAGGCCACCCTGAAGCACGCCCGCGAGATGCTGCGGCCTTGAGCGGCGCTTACTTTCCTTCCGCCTGACGCGCTACCTTTTCCGCCTGTTCCCGCGCGGCTTCGGCGTCGCCCAGATAATAGTGCCGGATCGGCTTCAAGTTGTCGTCGAGTTCGTACACCAGGGGAATGCCGGTGGGGATGTTGAGCTCGACGATATTCTCGTCGCTGATCGAGTCGAGGTGTTTGACCAGGGCGCGCAGGCTGTTGCCATGGGCGCAGATGAGCACCGATTTCCCGGCCTGCAGGCTCGGGACGATCTCTTCGAACCAGTAAGGCAGAAACCGTTCCACCGTGTGCGAGAGCGCCTCGGTGGCGGGCCGGTCCTCCGGCGCCAGGTTCTGGTAGCGAGGGTCGTGCGCGGGGTGGCGCTGGTCATCCGGGTCGAGGGGCGGCGGCGGAACCGAATAGCTGCGCCGCCAGATTTTCACCTGGTCCGCCCCGTGCTTGGCGGCGGTTTCGGCCTTGTTGAGCCCCTGCAGCGCGCCATAGTGGCGTTCGTTGAGGCGCCAGGAGCGATGCACCGGAATCCACATCAGGTCCATTTCATCGAGCACGGTCCACAACGTGCGGATGGCGCGCTTGAGAACCGAGGTGTAGGCCAGGTCGAAGCAATATCCCTCGTCCTTCAACAATTTGCCCGCGGTCCGGGCTTCCTTCCGGCCTTCCTCGGTGAGGTCGACATCCGTCCACCCCGTGAAGCGGTTATCCAGATTCCATTGGCTTTGGCCGTGCCGAAGCAAGACAAGTTTCAACATAACAAGCACTCCCGGCTGATCGGATGTTGGTTCAAATGCTTTTTCCTGCCTTCTGAATCATTAGCATAAGGGAAAAAATAACGCACGGTTTTTTACGGTTTTTTGAGGGAATTCGGCAAAATTTGCGCCGGGAGGGCGCCTGCGCCCGGGCATTGGGGGCCTAACCCGTTTGCGGTATTTTATGGGGTATGACGAATAATCCTTTTACTTTTAATGGGTTACGCCTTAACCTGAGAGGGAGCGAGGTGGGGCTGAAGGCCACCCGAAACCGCATATGGAACCCTCACATCACTGAAACGGGGCCATGGAATCACTGGTCAAATATTATCGCAAAATCAACGGCGGTTTTCTCAATAAGGCCTGGCGCGAGGGCGGCTCCATCGGTTTCGATATCTATTGCAAGGCCGAGCAAGGGCTATCGCAGCCGAAATTCCTGATTTTCGCCCACTATCAGCCCGCCAACAAAGACCGTATTCGCGCCCTGGTGGAGAGTGAAAGCACGCAGGATTTCTATATCCACGAAACCGACCTCATAAAGTATTACAGGGATTTTCTGATCGGCGACCTGAAAAAGGATTTGCAGAACGGCGTCCCTCCGGAGGAGGTGCTGGAAAAGGCCTATCATGTCACCGCGCAGATTCTGAAGGAATACTTCGAGAACATCGGTTCGTCGCAGATCCTGCGTACCATCAAGGACGTGATCCAGGTGATGCGGGATTGTCTGTTCGAGGGGCGGCTTGGGCTCGCCGACGCCTACCGGCTTTCGCGCAAGGCAAACGATCACTACTCCCATTGTACGAACGTCGGCCTTTACAGCATGATCTTCGGCATCGGCCTGGGGCTCAGCCGCGATGAAGTCGCCGACCTGGGCCAGGGCGGCACGTTGCTCGACATCGGCAAGAAATTCATCCCCGAGGCCATTCTGTCGAAGAAGGAAAAACTCTCGCCGAAGGAGTTCCTTGCGGTGAGAAAGCACCCCTCGGCGGGCAAAAAAGTTCTCAACGACTTAAAGAGTTTCGGTAAGGGCGTTCTCGCCATGGTTGCCGAGCATCACGAAAAATACGACGGCACGGGTTATCCGTTTGCCCTATCGGGATGCCGAATTTCCCAGTTCGCGCGAATGGGAACCATCGCCGATGTGTGGAGCGCGCTGGTGGCCGAGCGCGACCACCGCCAGCCTCTCACCCCATTTGAAGCGCTCATCGAGATGAAGGACAAGATGCCCGGGCACTTCGACGAGGGGCTGCTCATCGATTTTATCCGCCTGGTGGTGCAAAGCCAGCAGGCGCAAGACCGCCCCGCCCGCCCCATTCCCGCCGCCGCATTAAAAACCACTTGAATTTCCTTGTCGTATTGAATATGATCCGCCTATCCTAAGGCATAAGCGGGCAAGAGCGGCTATTTTCGCGCGAGTAGAAGACGAGTGGAGCAAAGGGTGAAAATTTCCGGCGGGTCGCAAACCAGTCGATGGACGATCAGGCTCCTGTTTTTTCTGGGCGCCTTCTCGTTGCTGGCGCTTTTTTCCGGCGCCGGTAAGGCGCAGGCCCACGCCCCGCACGCCTCGCACCTCTCGCCCTTCGCCATGAAAACCAAGGCGCTGGATCATTCCCGCTCGCACTGCCTGCTGCATCAGCTAGGAGATTTGCAGACCCCCTGCCCGCACGCGCGCGGCCAGGGCGGGCATCACAAGATCGGCCCCGAATGCGGCGGCAGCCCCAACGGGCACGTCCCCGCGTCCTCGGTGGCGCAGCACAACCCCGGCGTGGAGGAAATTCCGGCCGCCAGTGCCTCCTCGGCGCGGAGCCTGCCCCTCGCGCCGGTGACGACCGCTTATCACCCCCCCCTGCTGGAAAATTTCACACCGCCTCCCGAACGCATTTCCCTGATCTAGTTTTCCCATTCAACTAAAACGAATTGGCCGACGGCTGAAGTGCGCGGGATTTATCCTTCCAAGGGATTGACGTACGCGCAGGGCTCGCCGCCGCCAGCGATCAGAGAAGGAGACCCCATGCGTTTTTGCGCCTACTTGATTCTTATGGGAACGCTTTTGTTCCCCTGTTCATTAGTGCCCCAGGCGGTGGCCGGCGAGAAGGAAATTTCGCTCGACGATCTGGACACCTCGCCCCTCAGCCTGCAAAGCCTGAACCCGTCGCGTATGCCGGGCAAAAGCTACGACGACCGCGCGCGGCAGACCATCATCACCGGCTACGCGGTGGCATCCTACACCTACAACAATAACGGCGTCGTCCACGGCCACGGCAACGAGCTGCACTTCGGGCAG
>QJZQ01000133.1 GCA_003246675.1 Nitrospirota bacterium
GCCACCGTACGAAAATAATACAGATGCTGGTAATTCAGATAGTTCATAACCCAAATCATTTGATTAAATCAAACTATTATATAAAATTTATATAATAGTTTAATTTAATCAAATTATTGAGCCCGTGAACTATCTGAATTACCAGCATCTGTATTATTTCCGTACGGTGGCAAGGGAGGGGAGTATTTCCCGGGCTTCTAAAAAGCTGAACCTCGGGCAGCCTGCCATCAGCATCCAGCTCAAGCAGTTGGAGGTGGCGCTCGGGTGGGAACTTTTCGAGCGCAAGAACCGCAGGCTGGTTCTGACCGAGGCCGGGGAAGCCGCGCTCAAGTACGCAGACCAGATCTTTCAACTGGGCGATGAGTTGAAAGAGGTGTTGAAGGACCAGACCTTCACCCGGCGCTTGCATCTTCAACTGGGGGTTCTCGACAGCATCCCCAAGAAATTAATTCAGCGGGCGGTGGAGTTCGTTCGTGAGGGCGATGACTGCCTCGTCTCGGTGCTGGAAGGCGGCGGGAATTTTCTTTTCGACGAACTGCTTTCCCACCGCATCGATTTGGTGATCTCCAATTACCCGCCTGCCATCGGCGATAAAACGCAGTTCTACTCCAGGCTCCTCGGCAGTTCGGCGATATCGGTGTTCGGGACGGAAAAATACCGCCATCTGAGGAAAGGATTTCCCGCATCGCTCAAGGACCAGCCTTTCATCCTGCCCACCCTGCACAGCAGGCTGCGTCATGATCTGGAGCATTTTTTCAGGGTCAAGGGGATCCCCATCCGCCTGGTGGTCGAAACCCAGGACACGGCGGTGCAGAAAACTCTCGGCGTTGCGGGAGAGGGGCTTGTGCCCTTGCCAGCGTTTGCGGGGCAGGAGGGGTTGAGCCGGGGAGGCTGGATCGAGCTTGGCAAGCTAAAGGGAGTGAAGGAGGATTTCTGGCTGGTTTCAAGCCCCCGCCAAATTGAAAACCCCCTTGCGGGCCGGTTGATGGAGTCGTTTCAGCTCATCACCCAATGACTGCCGTCGGGCTGCCGGGGGGAAGGCTCCCGATTGTCCATGTTTTGCATTAAGGCGAACATCCAGCACAGGCCAAGCATTACCATTCCCAGTCCCAGGAACTGAAAGTAGACCGATCTCACTTCTTGATCGTGCGTTTCCATGGCGTCCTTTCCTTATTTTTGCGCTGCAAGGTTGTAGATAAGTGATTGCTTGCTCCAGCGCGGGTGGCGCGCCTTTGGCGCTTGTTTGGCTCGGGCCGGTTTATCCCTGTCGATAGATTCCTTGTCATTTATTTCCCTATTCCCCAGCAGTTCTCCGATGGGGATAAATCCCTCTCTCCGGTTCCTGGAAGGGAATGTCAATCTTCCGCTCTGCATTCGATGACTCCTGTTTCTTAAATACGCTGTCTACTGAAAAATACTATATCCGCATTACCGGGAGGTGAAGGTTTCGTCACGAATGGGTAAAACCTCCCCTTGCGTGACGTGAATTTCATGCCCGTCCGCCCCTATGAATGCAGCATCGTAAAACCTCCCCGCGCGTGGTGCGAATATTCCCCGATGCGCCATTTTAAGAAGGTCGGTAACGGAAGGGGCGATGGCGGCCCCTATATAAGGAACGCTTTCTACCCCAGGTGGGGTACATGAATTGAGCCGGGTGAAAAAGGTGCGCGAATTTTCAGGGGCTTTGAAAACTGCCTTTGAAAAGTGCGCGCCAGGACGCGGTTTTTCAAGGGATTTTAAAGTGGTCGAATTTTTATCGCGAAAGAGCGAATCGGAAAGATTTGGTAGACGTTATTTTTTTTAAGGTTAAAACTTTATGATATTTCGCGGCTAATAGTTATCTTTTTTTACAATCATAAAATTTAATTTATGGAAAAATTGACACCTCTCGATTGGGCTTTTAAACTTACAAATATTGAGATTCGCGACTTGGCATTTATTGAGGCTTTCCCTGTCAGAATCTTTTTGAAGGCGCGTAAACGGTTTTTGCAGGGAAAGCACATCTTAATCCATAGTGCAAAATGATCATGGGGGAGTAAACGATGAAAAAAGTGATTTTAGTTTCGATGGCAGCGTTATTTGCATTGTGTATCGGGTCGGCAGCGGCCTTTGCGGGCACGCCGGATGGAATAACTCCGAACGCTGAAGAGGCTTGCGATGAGGAGACGGGTAAGGCAAAGGGGCTTTGCGTCGCCTTCTGTGAAGCGCAGGATTGTGATGAGAACCCGAGTGATACGTGCGACACCCTGCGGGATAACTGGACGAGCATAACGGGTGAGAAAAGCTTCCCCTGCGAGCTCAAAACTCTTTGCCCCTGTTTCTCCAAGCAGATGATCCTTGAGGAATTCGGCTTGGTGGGAGATCCCGCGGATGAAGTCTGCGAGCAGTTTTCAACGAGTTGGTCAAAGCTGGGAGTGCGCGGCAAGGTGACACAGGTTAAGAAGGTCGGTAATGGAACTTCGCGGGCGTTCAACGCGCAAGATTGGCCTGAAGTTTATGAGAGTCTGCAAATCTGCGAAAATTATGAGGGTTCCATCCGAAGGAAGAAAGAACCGGTGTCTGATGAATTGATGGATGCCTGCCTGGGCGAGCTTCAGGCGGTGGCCGCGCAGTTCAGCCTGGTGTGCTCCGCTAATTGAGGGGAGGCATTTAACGAATGAACCGGCTGTTGCGCTCTCTTCGGAGAGCGGCAGCCAGCAAGGCGGCGATGAACAAGGCGGGAAACCCCGAGGGGTTTCCCGTTTTTTTTTGTTGGAGGGGGGAAGGCATGATGACTTCCCCGATGAGGTGAGGATTTGACCGCGAAGGGAAAACTTAATATAGTGTACAAGGTCATGCGAAGGGTATTGCGGGGCGATATTGAAAATTCTCTTAACAGTCAAAAAAGCAATCCCACACGTTCATTCCCGCGGGTGGGTGGTTTTTCTTCTCTTCCTTGGAAGTCTGCTCGTTGCCTGCGGCGGGACGCGCGATTATGAAGAGTTCAGCCACCGTGACCCCTATATGAAAAAGGACGATTTTTACCGCGACGTCCGCGAGTGCGAAACCGAGAAAACCAGGCACAGCAGCAAGATCCAGGGCCGCGAAATGGGCTTTAAGGGCCAGGATACCGGGTTTCTCGGTTGCATGAAGTTGAAGGGCTGGGAAAAAATCCAGCCCTGAGCCGTTGACGGCCATTCCGGAGGCCGAGTTTGCCGGGAGCCTCCCGATATTTCATTCCTTCCTCTCTGAGTCCAGAATGAATCTCAAATTTATTAATAGAAAAGGCTGGGTGAGTGGGGCTCTTCTGCTGGTTTCTCTCGGCACGGCCTCCGCCGCCTTCGCTGACCACCCGGATGGCGAGATGCCCGATCTCGACAACCGGGGCATTCTGAATATCCAGTTGGAGAACGATTTGTGGGGCGGCGGTTCCGACCGTCACTACACACACGGCACCCGCTTTTCCTATCTGACGAAGGAAAACCCCACAGGCTTCGAGGACACCGTCAAAAAGAAAATCGGCGAATGGCTGCCGGACATTGTCGTGCCGCACACGAACCGCATCGGCTTCGCTCTCGGGCAGAGTATTTTCACGCCGGAAGACATCGCCGCGACGGAGCTGCAGGAGAACGACCGGCCTTACGCGGGATGGCTCTATGGCGGGGTGAGCCTGATCTCCAAATGGGAGAAGGATCGCGACTATTTCGACAACCTGGAGATCAATGTCGGCGTGGTGGGGCCGGCCGCCCAGGGCGAAGACACGCAGACCTTTGTTCACCGCCTGAAGGACGTGCAGTTGCCTAATGGCTGGGACAACCAGCTTAAAAACGAACCGGGCTTTGTTCTCTACTACGAGCGCAAATGGCGGCTGGATTCACAGGTGACGTTCATGGGGCTGAGCGCGGATTTTACCCCCAGCCTCGGCATGGCCCTGGGCAACGTTTACACCTATGGGTCCGTGGGGGGCATTCTGCGGGTGGGGGTGGACCTGCCCAACGACTACGGCCCGCCGGGCATCAAGCCCGGGCTTTCGGGTTCCGACTTCTTCGAGCCTTCGAAAAATTTTGGCTGGTATGTTTTCGGTGGCGTGGAAGGCCGGGCGATGGGGCGCAATATTTTCCTCGATGGCAATACCTTTGAAGACAGCCACAGCGTGGACAAGCGCATCCTGGTGGGCGACCTGCAGGTGGGCATCGTCATCACCATGCTGGAGAGCGTGCGCCTGGCCTACACCAACGTGTTCCGCAGCAAAGAGTTTGCAGGGCAGGAAGGCATCGATCAGTTCGGCTCGCTCCATCTTTCTGTCCGCTGGTGAGCCGCTGGGTTAAAGAGGCCAGGGCGGCGGCTCAGCGGGCTTTCTGGCGGCGAAACGCCCCCTTGATGAGGCGATAGGCCGGCCGGTTTCCTTCCCCCGGCTGAGCGAGGCCCAGCCGTTTCCCGCATTGCGGGCAGTCGAGCGGCGGCAGAGTGGGGCCGTGCCGGGCAAGCTCTTTGGGCGCGACCACCCGGTCGAGGTACAGCCGCAGCAGCGCGCCGGTGCCCTGTTTGCGATAGCGGGCGACACTCGCGCCGCAGCCGCTGCAGAAAATCTCCAGCACCTCCGAGGCCATCGGGCTCAGCGCTCCCGGGCGTCCTGGGAGCCCCGGTTTTCCCGCGTCAGGACGTAGTCCCGGTTGGCGGGAAACGGTTGTTCGAACAGCG
>QJZQ01000222.1 GCA_003246675.1 Nitrospirota bacterium
GGCCCTCATAAGTGATGGCGTCGCGCACGCCGGTGAGCGAGGCCACCGCGTCGAACAGCCGCCCCATGCTGGAAGTGGGCGGGCATCGCAGGTCTTTTTCGATCAATTGCCGGACGGGCCGCAGGCGCCCGGGGCCGAGCCGTTTAACGAAATCGATGTCGAGGTTCTCCATCCCCTCGCCGTAAGCCCGGTGCAGGCAGGCGGCGGCATAGCGCCAGGGTTCGTGGATGGCCGCACCGCCCCCCGGCAAGGGGGTGTAGGCGAGATGCGCCGCGCGTGTGAAACCGCCCAGGTCCGCAAGCAGGAACTCGCCGCCCCACACCGCGCCGTCTGTCCCATAGCCGGTGCCGTCGAACGCCACGCCGATGACTCGCCTGTCGGTGAGGCCGCGCTCGGCCAGCACCGCCGCGATATGGGCGTGGTGGTGCTGCACGCCGACGGTTCGCACACCTTTCCTCTCCAGCGCGTAGCGGGTGGAGAGATAATCGGGATGCAGGTCGTGCGCGAGGACGGCGGGATGGATAGCCAGAAGGTTCTGGTAGTGCTCAATGGCCCGCTCGAAGGAATCCAGCGCTTCCGGGTTTTCCAGATCGCCGATGTGGTGGCTCAGGTGGGCGGATGCCCCGCGCACCAGGCAGAACGTGTTTTTATAATGCCCGCCCACCGCCAGCACCGGCTCGGGCGCGGGCCGGGGCAGGGTCAGCGGTGCCGGGGCGTAGCCGCGCGCACGGCGCAGGATGAGTTCCCGCCCCTCGAAAATCCGCGTCACCGAATCGTCGGTGCGCATGTGGATGGGCCGGTTGTGCAGCAGAAAATAATCCGCGAGGCCGGCCAGCCGCGCCACGGCGTCGCCGTCCCGGTGGGCGATGGGTTCGTCGCTTAAGTTGCCGCTGGTCATCACCAGTGCTTCTCCGGCCTCGCCAAGAAGCAGGTGGTGCAGGGGCGTGGTGGGCAGCATCATGCCGAGGAGGGCGGTTCCCGGAGCCACGCCGGAGGCGGCCGGGCAGCCCGCGCGCCGCGCAAGCAGAACCACGGGCCCCTCGGCGGAGGTGAGCCGTTTGGCCTCATCATCGGACACCTCGCACCAGGCCCGGACCGCGTCGAGGTTTCCCGCCATCACCGCGAACGGCTTGTCCCAGCGCTGTTTTCTGTTGCGCAGGCGGGCCACCGCCGCCTCGTCCGCCGCGCGGCAGGCGAGCTGATAGCCGCCCAGGCCCTTGATGGCCAGAATCGCTCCCTCCTGCAACCGTTCGGCCGCGCGGGCGAACGGGTCGCCGGGAATTTCGTTGCCCCTTGCGTCTTGCAGGCTAAGTACGGGGCCGCAACGCGGGCAGGCGTTGGGCTGGGCGTGAAAGCGCCGGTCGCCGGGGTCGTCGTATTCCGCCTGGCACGCCGGGCACTGGGTGAAGCCCCGCATGGTGGTGCGCTCGCGGTCGTAGGGCAGCTCCTGAATGAGAGTGAAGCGCGGGCCGCAATCGGTGCAGTTGGTGAAGGGGTAGCGGTAGCGGCGGTCGCCCGGATCTTCAAAATCGCTCCGGCACAGAGGGCAGGTGACCGCGTCCGGCAGCAGGCCGGTATCCGGCTCGCCGGGAACGCTTGCGGCCAGGCGGAATTCCCGCCAGGGCGCCGGGCCGCTGAGGGGGGCGCGGTCGATGGTTTCGATGCGGGCGAGCCGGGGTGCGTCGTTCTTCAGGCGGAGGACGAACTCGTCGAGTAGGGCGGCGGGGGCCCAGGCGTGAATCAGCACGCCCGCGCCGTCGTTATGCACCTCGCCGGAGATGCCGAGCGACTTCGCCAGACGCCAGACGGCGGGACGAAAGCCGACGCCCTGGACCAGGCCGCGAACGCGGATCGCCTCGCCGGTGACCGCTTTGCGGCTTGCTGCGGTATTCACAGGTTCATCTCCCGGTGAGCGCCGTATCAGGTGGAACGCATGACATAGTCATGAATTCCCCGTGCGGCTTTTTTGCCCGCTCCCATGGCGGAGATGACGGTGGCCGCGCCGGTGACGATGTCGCCGCCGGCGAACACGCCCGGTTTCGACGTCATCTGGATGTCGGCATCGGAAAGTTCGATGTGGCCTTCGGGGTCGGTCTCCAGGTCCTTCGCGTCCTGCGCGATCAGCGGGTTGGAGCCGCTGCCCAGGGCGATGACCACCGCGTCGGCGGCGAGATCGAACTCGCTGCCGGGGATGGGTAAAGGCCGCCGCCTTCCCGAGGCATCGGGCTCGCCCAGCTGCATTTTCTGGCAGCGCACCGCCTTCACCCAGCCGTTTTCGCCCAGAATGGCCACCGGCCGTTCCAGAAAGCGGAACAGGACACCCTCCTCCCGGGCATGGCGGATTTCCTCATGGCGCGCGGGCATCTCTTCGCTGGAGCGCCGGTAGACGATGGACACCTGGCGCGCCGAGGGCAGGCGCAGGGCCGTGCGGGCGGCGTCGAGCGCGGTGTTGCCGCCACCGATGACGGCGATGGCCTGGTGCGCGTGCAGGGGCGTGTCGAACTCGGGGAACTCCCAGGCGTGCATCAGGTTGACGCGGGTGAGGAACTCGTTGGCGGAATACACGCCGTTGAGGTTCTCCCCCGGAATGCCGAGGAAATACGGCAGCCCCGCGCCGGTGGCGATGAACACCGCGTGAAAACCGTCCTCGGTCAAAAGCTCGTCGAGGCTCTTGATCTTGCCGATGACGTAGTCGAGCTGGATGGTGACGCCGCGTTTCTTCAGCCGGTCGATTTCCATTTCGATGATGTTTCGCGGCAGGCGGAATTCGGGAATGCCGTAGAACAGCACGCCGCCGGCCTGGTGCAGCGCTTCGAAGATGACGACCTCGTGCCCGAGGGCGGCCAGGTCGCCGGCGGCGGTGAGCCCCGCCGGACCGGCGCCGATGATGGCGATTTTTTTGCCCGTTGGCGGCGCGGGCTGCATGCCGTCTTCCGCCCCCGCCTCGCGCTCGTAGTCGGCGACGAAGCGCTCCAGCTTGCCAATGGCCAGGGGCTCGCCCTTGATGCCGATCACGCAGTGTTTCTCGCACTGGTCTTCCTGCGGGCACACGCGGCCGGTGACGGCGGGCAGGGCGTTGGTCTCGCGGATCGTGCGCGCCGCATCGAGGAAGTCTCCCTCGGCCACCTGGCGGATGAACTCGGGAATGCGCACGTGCACCGGGCAGCCGAGCACGCACTTCGGTTTCTTGCATTGCAGGCAGCGCGAAGCTTCGAGCATCGCCATCGCCGGCGAATAGCCGAGGGAGACTTCGTCGAAACTCCTTTTCCGTTCCTCGGGCGCACGCTCGGGGGCGCTCTGGCGCGGGATCTTGTTTCCCTTTTTCGGTGGCTGTTCCATCCTCAACTCCTGGGCGGGGTCGCCTCTTCCAGGCGGCACTCTTCTACGCGGGTGAATTGCTCGCGCGATTTTCGCTCCTCCGGCAGGTAACCGCGCAGGCGGTTTTCCAGGCCGGGGAAATCCACCAAATGGCCGTCGAACTCGGGGCCGTCCACACAGGCGAACCTCATCTTTCCGTCCACCATCACGCGGCAGGCGCCGCACATGCCGGTGCCGTCGATCATGATGGGGTTGAGGCTGACGCGTGTCGGGATGCTGGAGGCGCGGGTCAGCTCGCAGACGGCTTTCATCATGACCACGGGGCCGATGGCGATAACGCGGTGCACGGGGCTTTCCTCGCGGATCACTTGTTCAAGCAGGTCCGTCACCAGGCCCCGGGTGCCTGCCGAGCCGTCGTTGGTGGCCACGCGGACCTCGCTTGAAGCGGCCTGTATTTCTTCCTGAAGCAGGAGAAGGTTTTTGCTGCGCGCGCCGAGCAGGGCGATGGTTCTGTTGCCGGCGGCGGTGAGTTCGCGGGCGATGGGCCACAAGGCGGCGATGCCGAAACCGCCGCCGACGAGGACGACGGTGCCGAAACGTTCGATTTCCGTGGGGCGGCCCAGGGGGCCTGCGATATCGAGAATGCCCTGGCCGCTTTTAAGGCGGCTCATTTCTATCGAGGTCTTGCCCACCGCCTGCACGAACAGGGTGAGGGTGCCCCGCACTTCATCGTGATGGGCGATGGTGAGCGGGATGCGCTCGCCGTGCTCGTTCAATCGCAGGATCACAAACTGGCCGGGGCGGGCCTTTCGGGCGATCTGGGGCGCTTGAATGACGAAACGGAACACCCCAGGGGTCCGTTCATCTTTGGCGACGACGTTGAACACGAGGCTGGTTTCGGGAAGCGCTGTCCCGCTCCTGGTTGAACGGCCGCGGGGTGGCTTGACCCGGCGGGCCATAAGGAATATCCTATCCGTGGCTCCTATCTTAAATAGTAGGCGAGGGATTCACAACCGCTATTATTTCCCCGGAGCTGCGTCGAAAAAATTTAGAAGATTTTTCTTTTTCGCGGGAATCTGCTGGGGCGGGAGGTGCGAATATGCTCAGGGTGAGGTTGCACGGCCGGGGAGGTCAGGGCATCAAAACCGCCAGCCAGATTCTGGGCAGCGCGGCGTTTCTTGCCGGCCACCAGGCGCAGGATTTCCCCCTCTACGGCGCCGAGCGCCGGGGCGCGCCGATCGTGGCGTTTGCCCGCATCGATGACGCGCCCATCCTGGAGCGCGGCCCCATCGCCATTCCCGATTTGCTCCTCATCGGCGATGACACCCTTCTCGAAGACCCCCAGGTGGCCCCCGCCTGCGGCGCCGATGAATGGACGACGATTTTCATCAACACGGAACAGGAAGCTCTGAAACTCAAAGACCGGTTGAGCCTGCCCGGCCTGCCGGTGGTGTGCAGCCTCGGCCCGCTCACCCGCAAGCACCTGGGCGATCCGAGAATCCTGAGCGTTTCCCTGGCCGCGGCGGGCGGCAGGCTTTCGGGCCGGGTGAGTCTCGATCATCTTAATGAAGCGATAGACATCGAACTTGGGGCGCTTGGGCTTGACCGGCAAACCCTGAAGAAGAACCAGGACCTCGCGGCGGAGGTGTTTGCCGCGCTTTCTCCCGCCGTTTTCGAGGAACGGCAGGAAAAGCCCCTCGTCGCCGGACAGCTCAAGGTGCTCGAGCAACAGGAGGTGGCCCAGGCGGCGCCGCTCATCACCGCCACCGGCAACATGCAGGAAAGAAAAACAGGCAACTGGCGCGTCCAGCACCCCGTTATCGATTACGGGGAGTGCAACAACTGCCTCATCTGCTACGCCCGCTGCCCCGAGGGTGTCATCGCGGCCGATGCCGAGGGAAAACCCGTTATCGATTACGATCATTGCAAAGGCTGCCTGATCTGCGCTCAGGAGTGCCCCCGGCACGCCATCCGGACGCTGTGGGAAAGGGAGAGCCATGAACAACGGTAAACGGCGCATGCTCACCGGCAACAAGGCGGCGGCCTGGGGGGCGCGGCGGGCGGGCATCGAATACGTGCCCGCGTTTCCCATCACGCCGCAGACGGAAATCGTCGAAACCCTGGCCCAGTGGTTCGCCGACGGCTCGCTCAAAGGCCGCTTCACCAACATGGATTCCGAGCATTCCATGTTCATGGCCGCAGGCGCCGCCGCCGCCACCGGCGTCCGCGTGTTCACCGCGTCGTCGAGCCAGGGCATCCTCTACGGCCTGGAGAGCCTGTACACCGTCACCGGTTGGCGCGTGCCTTTCGTCATGGTCAACGTGTCGCGGGCGCTCGCCACCCCCATCACCCTGGAGCCGGACCACAACGACGTGATGAGCACGCGCGACTGTGGCCTCGTGCAACTGCACGCCGAAACCTGCCAGGAGGTGCTGGATTTCGTGCTCATGGGCTACAAGATTGCCGAGCATTCCCAGGTGTCGCTTCCCGTTCTGGTGAACATGGACGGCTTCGTGCTGTCCTTCAGCCGAGAGCCGGTGCTGATCCCCGATGAAAAGGAAGCGCGGCAGTTTCTGCCGTCGTTCGAGCCCGCGCAGCCCGTGTTCAACGCGACCGCGCCGCTGGCCCGCGCTTCGGCGGTGTTTGGCGGCGGGACGTACATGTATTTCCGCATCCAGCAGGACCTGGCCGCCCGCCACGCGGAGACCGTGTTCAACGAGACGGCGAAGGAGTTCGGCGAGCGCTTCGGCCGCTTTTACGAACCGGTGGAGCGGTTTCAAACCGACGACGCGGACCTGGTTTTCGTGATGAGCAACTCGTTCGCCACCAAGGGCAAGGCCGCGGTTCAGAAGCTGCGGCGGCAGGGGATCAAGGCGGGGCTTCTCAAGATCAGCTTGTTCAGGCCCTTCCCCGCCGAGGCGGTGGCGAGCGCACTTATGGGGCGGGAAAAGGTGGCGGTGATCGACCAGAACCTGTCGCCCGGCGTGGGCGGCATCACCTACCCGGAGATCGTGACCGCCCTCTACGGCCGGCCGGGCGCGCCGAAAAAGATTCTGTCGGTGATCGGCGGCCTGGGCGGCAAGGACATCCGGGAAAACGAATTTATGACCGTCGTGGACAAACTGAACGACCCGGAGGAAAAAGGCCCGGTGTACCTGTACGACGAGAAGGACTGGGCGCAGTTCCAGGCCCTGGCGAAAATCGCGCGGGCGGAGAAAGGAGGCCCATGACCCTTCATTCCGGAGAGCACAAAAAGATTCACGACCTGCATCCCGAAGAGGCCATCGCGCCCGGCTCGGCGCTGTGCGCCGGCTGCGGCGGGCTGGAGGGGATTCGCCTGGCGCTCAAGGAACTCGGCGAAAACGTGCTCATCGCCAACGCCGCGGGCTGCTTCACCCTGCTGTCGGTGTTTCCGTTCACGCCGTTCAAGGGGTCCTGGCTGTACACCACCATGGCCGCGCCGGTGCCCGCCGCCCAGGGGGTGCGCGACGCGCTGGACATCCGCCGCGAAGCGGGCCGCCTGGCCGAGGAGGACGACTTTCAGGTCATGGTGGTGGCGGGCGACGGCTCGTCGGCGGACATGGGGCTTGCGCCCACGTCGGCGGCCATCCACCGCCATCTGGACTTTCTTTATTTCTGCTACGACAACGAGGCTTACGGCAACACGGGGTTTCAATTGTCGGGCGCCTCGCCCTACGGCAGCGCCACGCAGACCGCGCCGGCCACCGCCGGCCACCCCGCCGGGGCGGAGCTCGGGAAGAAGGATTTGTTCGAAATCTGGAAGGCGCAGAACCCTCCCTACATCGCCACGGTGTCGCCGCGCGAACCCATCGACCTGTCGAATAAATTCGCCCGCGCCAGGGGCATGAAGGGCGCGCGCCTGTTCCTCTGCCTGTCGCCCTGCCCGACGGGATGGGGCTTCGACCCGAAGGAAACGCATACGATCGCCAAGCTGGCGGTGGACACCGGGATTTTTCCATTGAAAGAATACATCGACGGCCAGGTGGTGCACACGCGGGTGCCGAAAAAGCGGGTGCCGGTGGAAAATTATCTCGAACGCCAGAAGCGGTTCCGTCATCTGTTCGAGCCCACGCGCCAGGATGAAGTCATCGCCAGAATCCAGCAGGGGGTGGACAGCTACTGGGCGCACTATGAATGAGACGTGGCCAGGCGATGCGCCCCTTGTGGGCGAAAGAGGGCCCGGTTCCCTGGAACCGTTTTTTGCGCCGCGTTCGGTGGCGGTCATTGGAGCTTCCCCCCGGCCGGGCAACCTGGGCGCGAGAATTCTCGCAAGCCTCCTGGCCCACGGCTATACGGGAAGGTTGACCGCGCTGAACCCGCAGGCCCTGCCGGTGCCGCCCACCCCCGCGGTGGCCCAGGTGGCGGACCTGCCCGCGGATTGCGATCTTGCCATCGCCGCCGTTCCCGCCCGCGAGGCCCCCGGCCTGGTTTCGCCGCTGGCCCGCCGTGGCGTCCATCATCTTATCGTGGTGAGCGGCGGCTTCGCCGAAACCGGGGATGAGGGCGCGCGCCTTCAGCAGACCCTCCAGGATGAAGCACGGGCGGCGGGAGTCCGGGTGATAGGCCCGAACGGGCTTGGCGTGTTCAGCGCCGCCAGCCGTTTCAACAGCTTGTTCCTCACGCCCGGAGAGGTTCGCCTGCCCGGCCCGGGCCCGGTGGCGATTGTTTCCCAGAGCGGGGCTTTTCTTTCGCTCCTGCTCGACGGGTTCGCCCGCTCGGGAGTGGGCGTCCACCGCGCGGTGAATTTCGGCAACCGGGTCGATGTGGGGGAGCTGGAACTCCTCGAGGCCTTCGCCCGCGACCCGGCGGTGCACGTCATCGGTCTGTACCTGGAAAGTTTCGCGGACGGGGCGCGCTTCGTCGAGCGCGCGCGCCGCGTGACGCGGGACAAGCCCGTCGTCGTCTGGAAGGGCGGCCAGGGCGAGCACGGCGGCCGCGCGGCCCGGTCGCACTCGGCATCGCTGGCCGGTTCCTACGCCGTGTTTCAGGCGGCGGTGGAGAAGGCCGGGCTCATCGAGGCGCGGGGCTTCGAGGAATTTCAGAGCGCGCTGGAGGTGCTCGCCCGTCAGCCGGCGCCGGCGGGCGACCGCGTTCTCATCGTATCGAACGGCGGCGGCATGGGCGTCTTTCTCGCCGACCTTTGCGAGCGGCGGGGCCTTACGCTCCCCGCTCCCTCGGATAGCCTTATGCGGCGGGTGGCTGCGGGAATGCCGGATTATTTTTCCCTGCAAAACCCCATCGATCTCACCGGTTCGGGAACCAACCGGCAGTGCGCCGACAGCGCGCTGGCCCTCATGCGCTCCGGAGAGTTCGACAGCCTGCTTCTGGTGCTGCTTTCCGGCACCGAGGGCATCAACGCCGATATCGCGTCCTTCTTTCCCGCGGGCCTTTCCTGCCCCGTGGCCGCCGCGGTTTATGGCGAGAAGCTCTATCAACCCCTCTGCCGGGCCTGGCGCGAACGCGGCCTGCCCGTTTTTGCCACGGCGGAAGCGGCGACCTGGGCGTTGTCGGTTCTCGTCCGGCGTTGCCATGTCCTGCAGGGTGCGGCGGAAGAGGCGCGCCCCGGGCCCGAGGAGTGGGCAGCAAAGTGGCGGAGCCGTTTTCCCCGCCCGCCGCATGAAAGGGAGATCAAGGCATTTCTCGCCGAACAGGGTGTGGGTGTGCCAGAGCATCGTTCGCTTCCCGGTGAAGATGTTATCGATTCCGCCGCCGGTGCGCTCGGCTTCCCCCTGGTGCTCAAGGCCGCCGTGGCCGGGGTGGCACACAAGGCGGAACTCAAAGCGGTGCGCCTCGGCATCCGCGACGCAGGCGAACTCGTGCGGCATTGGCGGGAAATGAACCGGCTCTTCCCTGGCGACCTTTACGCCGAGCAGGAGGCGCCGCCCGGCCTCGATCTCATCGTTGGCTTTCACCGCGATGAACAGTTCGGTCCGGTGCTGGTGTTTGGCGCCGGTGGAAAATATGTCGAGACCTGGGGGGAAGTGGGCCGTCTGCTGCTTCCGGCGGCCCGCGGCGAACTCTCCGCCCTGGTGGAGCGGACGGCGGCGGGAAAGGTGATCCGCGGGGTGCGCGGCGAGCGGCCGCTGGCCCGGGACGATCTGCTCGGGTTTATCGAACGCACCGCCTGGCTTTTCGTCCAGTGCCCCGAATACGGTTCCATGGAGTTCAACCCTGTGCGATTGTATGAGGACCGCCTCGTGGTGCTCGACGCCAAACTGACTTCAATTTCCGGCGACACGAAAGGAGACGAACCGCGATGAACGACTGCATCGACCAATTTATCGACGACCTGGGCCCCGAAAAGGTGATTCACATCTATGAACCCAAATCGAAATTGCGGGCCATTGTGGTGATCGACAATATATCGCTTGGCCCGGCCATTGGCGGCTGCCGCATGGCCGCCGACGTGACCACCGCGGAGGTGTTTCGCCTCGCCCGCGCCATGACGCTGAAGAACGCCCTCTCCAGCCTGCCGCACGGCGGCGCGAAGTCGGCCATTCTGGCGGACCCGGGGGTGGAAAACAAGGAAGCGCTCATCCGCGAATTCGCCCAGACCATCAAAACGCTGACCGACTACATTCCTGGGCCGGACATGGGCACCGACGAGGGGAGCATGGCGTTCATCCTCGACGAAATCGGCCGCGCCGTGGGCCTGCCCAAGGTGCTCGGCGGCATTCCGCTCGACACGCTGGGGATGACGGGATACGGCGTGAGCGTCGCCGGCGAGATCGCCGCCGGGGAAATATCCCTGCCGCTAAAGGGAGCGCGCCTCGTGGTTCAGGGCTTCGGCAATGTCGGCAAGGCGGCGGCGAAATACCTGGACCGCCAGGGGGTGAAGCTGATCGCCGCTTGCGACTCGAAGGGCGGCCTGCACAACCCCGAGGGCATCGACGTGGCGGCGCTCATAAAGGCCAAGGAGTCCGGCGTTGCGGTTTCTGCATCGGATCTTGGAAAAGCGGTCACCCTGGAGGAGATGCTGAAGATCGAGTCGGATATTTTCGTGCCCGCCGCGCGGCCGGATGTGTTCAACGAGGCCAACCAGGAACAGTTGAAAACCAAGCTGGTGCTCGAGGGGGCCAACATCCCCATCACGCACCCGGCGGCGAAAAAGATGCACGAGCGCGGCATTCTCATCGTCCCCGATGTGATCGCCAACTGCGGCGGCGTGATCACCGCGGCGTTGGAGTACCAGCACCAGAGCGAGCAGGACGCCTTCGACCGGGTGAAAAGCACCGTCACCGACAACACGCACGAGTTGTTAAGGCGCATCATCGGCGAGGGGCTGCCACCGCACGACATCGCGCTTAAAATGGCGCGCGAGCGCATCGCCAAGGCGATGACTTACCGCGCGCATATGTGATACGGTACCTTATCCGCCGGTTGAATTTAACCTTGAAACCCGCGCTGAATGGACGAAGATGAGGGAGCAGGCGAAGCAGGCCCGCCTGGATCGAACGTGTATCTAAACCTTAATGGGAGCCCACGTTGAAAGCGCTCATTCTGGACATCAAGAGAAGCCAGTGGGAGTCGACCCGGGGGATGACGTTCGCCGACATCGACGCCCCGGTGCTCGACGAGGCCCGCTGCCCGGAGGACGCCGGGCGCGTCCTCATCAAGCCGCTCTACACGGGGTTTTGCGGCTCGGATAAAGGCATCTGGTTCCGCCACGCGTTCAAGGACCTGATCTTCGATTCGCTGGAAGCGAGCGGCCGCCCTCACCGCATCTGCGGCCACGAACTGCTGGGCGAAATCGTCGAGACCGGTTCGCACGCGGCCAGGCATTACGGCTACCGGCCGGGAGACATCGTGTCCACCGAGTCGCATATCTTCTGCGGCAAATGTCATCAGTGCAAAATCGGCGAAGAGCACGTGTGTTCCGACCATCTCATCATCGGCATCAGCGCCGACGGCTGCTTCGCCGAAACCGTCAAGCTGCCCGCCCGGGAATTGTGGAAAACCGATATCGACCGCATCCGCCCGGAAGTGGCCGCCATCCAGGAGCCCCTGGGCAACGCCGTGCACGCCGCCAGCCGCGTGGACCTGCGCGGCAAATCCCTGGCTGTTTTCGGCTGCGGCACCATCGGCTTGTTCACCATTCTGGTGGCCCGGTCGATGGGGGCGACGACGATCATCGGCGTGGACCCCAACGACAAGAATCTCCAACTCGCCGAGCGCCTGGGCGTCGACGCCGTTCTCAAGGTGGACCGCGAGCAGGCCGGCGGCCCTGCGCCCGATGCCGGGCTCGTAAGCGCCATCCGCAAGCATTGCCTCGGCGAAGGCGTGGATGTGGCCATGGAAATGTCCGGCAGCAACCAGGCGCTCAACACCGCCATCGAGGCCACGCGCCCCGGCGGCGAGGTCGTCCTGTTCGGTCTCTCCAGCGGCGACTACACGCTGACGGAATTTCAGAATATCATTCTCTACGGCAAAACCCTGCACGGAGTGGTGGGGCGGAAAGTGTTTCAGACCTGGTACATCGTGAGAAACCTGCTGATGTCCACGAAGCACCCGTTGCAGGAAAAAATCTACGAGGTGATCCTGAACAAGGGCGAGGGCACGATCTTCCCCTTTCACGGGTTCGAAGCCGCGAAACTGGAAGCGGCGATGAGGGAGCACCCGAAAATTGTCTTTCAATATCCCTGAGCCCGGGAGCAGACAGCCATGATGCCGGACCGGTTTAGACAGATCCTGACAGACCAGCTGAGGGCCATCCGCGAGGAAGGGCTGTACAAGGACGAGCGCCTTCTGGCCTCGCCGCAGGGGGTGCGCGTTCGCTCGGGCGGCGGCAGCGTTATCAACTTCTGCGCCAACAACTACCTCGGTCTTGCCAGCCATCCGGAAATCATTAAGGCCGCGAAGGACGCGTTGGACCGCTACGGCTATGGCATGGCCTCGGTGCGCTTCATTTGCGGCACCCACGAAATTCACAAGGAACTCGAGGCGGCGACCAGCCGTTTCCTGCAAACGGAGGATACGATTCTTTATTCCTCCTGCTTCGACGCCAATGGCGGCCTGTTCGAAACCCTGCTGTCGGAAGAAGACGCGGTGATCAGCGACGCGCTCAACCACGCGAGCATCATCGACGGCATGCGCCTGTGCAAGGCCGAGCGCCTGCGTTATACCCATGCAGACATGAACGACCTGGAAGCGCAGCTCAAGAAAGCATCCGGCTGCCGCACGCGGCTCATCGCCACCGACGGCGTGTTCAGCATGGATGGCGATGTCGCCCCGCTCGCCGACATCTGCCGCCTGGCCGAGAAATACGACGCCCTGGTCATGGTGGACGATTCCCACGCCACCGGCTTCTGGGGCGAAAGCGGCCGCGGCAGCATGGAGCAGCAGGGCGTGATGGGCCAGGTTGATATCGTCACCTCCACGTTCGGCAAGGCGCTGGGCGGGGCGTCGGGCGGGTTCGCCACCGGCCGGCGGGAAATCGTCGAACTGCTCCGGCAGCGCTCTCGGCCGTACCTGTTTTCCAATTCCCTGTCGCCGGTGATCGCGGCGGCCAACCTCAAGGCCATAGACCTCATCACCCGGTCCCCCGGGCTCTTGGAGAAACTCGCGTCCAACACCGCCTATTTCCGCAGAAAAATCGGCGAGATCGGCCTCCAGGTGCGCCCCGGCCAGCACCCGATCACGCCGGTGATGATCGGCGAAGCGCGCCTGGCGCACGAGATGGCCGCCCGCATGCTGGAGGAAGGCATTTACGTGATCGGCTTCAGCTATCCCGTCGTGCCGAAGGGGCAGGCGAGGATACGCGTGCAGATTTCCGCCGCGCACGAGGTTGAGGACCTGGACCGGGCGCTCGCCGCATTTGAAAAAGTGGGCCGGGCGATGGGCCTTGCGCGGCCGGCGGGCGGAGGCGACGAATGAACCAGAAACTCACCCTGCCGCCGGACGGCCTGGAACGCCTGTTCGAGGTGCTCAAAGAGCGGGGCTTCACCGTCGTCGGCCCCACGGTACGGGAAGGGGCCATCGTCTACGACCGGCTTGCCTCGCCCGCCGATCTGCCCCGGGGCATCACCGACGAGCAGGACGGCGGCGTCTACCGGCTTAAACCCAGGGCCGACGGCGCCCTGTTCGGCTACGTGGTCGGGCCGCAATCCTGGAAGCGGTTTCTCGACCCGCCGGTCAAACGCCTGTGGCGCGCCGAGCGCGATGGGGCGGATTTTAAGATCGTCCCGGAGGAACCGGACCAGGAAACCTTCGCCTTCCTCGGTGTGCGCTCATGCGAAATTCACGCCATGGCCATTCAGGACCGGGTGTTCACCGGTGGCGAACACAAGGACCCGGGCTACGAGGCCCGGCGGCGCTCGGCGTTCATCATCGCGGTGCAGTGCACGGTGGCGGGCGGTACATGTTTCTGCGTTTCGATGAACACCGGACCCCGGTCGGAATCCGGATTCGATATCGCGCTGACGGAAATCGTCGATGCGGAGCGGCATCTTTTCGTCGTGGAGGCGGGCTCGCCGCGCGGGCGGGAGATTCTGGCGGCCCTCGATACGCGGCCGGCCGAGGCGGACGAAATGGCCGAGGCCGAAAAGCGCATTGCGAAAGCCGCCGCGCAAATGGGCCGGACCCTGGATACCGAGGGCGTGCACGATTTGCTGATGCAAAACCCCGAACACCCGCGCTGGGGGGAGGTGGCGGGACGCTGCCTGTCCTGCGCCAATTGCACGATGGTGTGCCCCACCTGCTTCTGCTCCACCGTGGAGGACGTGACCGATATCAGCGGCGATCACGCCGAGCGCTGGCAGAAGCAGGACTCCTGCTTCACCATGGATTTTTCCTACCTGCACGGCGGGAGCGTGCGCGCCTCCACCCGTTCGCGTTACCGGCAGTGGCTCACCCACAAGCTCGCTACCTGGATCGACCAGTTCGGGGAATCCGGTTGCACCGGCTGCGGCCGCTGCATCACCTGGTGCCCGGTGGCCATCGACCTGACCGAAGAGGTGGCGGCGATTCGCGCGAATCCACCGGCGGGTGCGGAATCAATAAAGAAAGGGAAACCATGAAAACACTTGAACCGATTCTGGAGGAGCATCCGTTTTTCAGGAATCTCGAGAAGTGTCATCTGGAGCTGGTGGTGGGTTGCGCGGCGAACGTCCGCTTTGAGGCGGGGCAATTTATTTTCCGCGAGGGCGAACCGGCCGATCAGTTCTACCTCATCCGCCAGGGCAAGGTGGCGATCGAGATCTCCCCGCCCCAGGGGGAACCGATCATCATGCAGACGCTGAGCGAAGGAGAGATCCTGGGCTGGTCGTGGCTGGTGCCGCCCTATCACTGGCAGTTCGACGCCAAGGCCGTGGAACTCACCCGGGCCATCACCCTCGACGGCAAGTGCCTGCGGAAAAAATGCCAGGAAGACCACAGCCTGGGTTACGAACTGCTCAGCCGCCTCGTGCCCATCATCGGCAAGAGCATGGAGGCGGCGCGCCTGCAACTTCTGGATGTGTACGGTGTCAAACCTCGAGCCTCGTGAGATGATTCACCCCATGGTGCCGGAGGTGCGGCGCATCAAGCGCGTATACCGGGAGAACCACAACACCGTCACCCTTGCGGTGGAGGCGGCCGAGGCCGCCGGGCCCGCCTGTTTGCCTGGCCAGTTCAATATGCTGTACGCCTTTGGCGTGGGGGAGGTGCCCATCTCCCTGAGCGGCGATCCGGCGGAGCCCGGCGTGCAGCACCATACCATCCGCGACGTGGGGGCGGTGACGCGAGCGCTCACCCGCCTCAAGCGAGGAGACAGCGTGGGGGTGCGCGGACCGTTTGGCAGCGCCTGGCCGATCGCCTCCTGCCGCGGCAGGGACGTGGTTCTCATCGCGGGCGGCATCGGCATTGCGCCGCTTCGTCCTGCCATTTACGCGCTGCTCAGGGAGCGCGAGCGCTACGGCGAAATCGCGCTCCTTTATGGAGCCAGGGCGCGGGAGGATCTTTTGTTCGGCGAGGAAATGGAGCTCTGGCGCGGGAAATACGGCGTTCAGGCGCGGGTGACGGTGGACTCGGCAAAGTGGGACTGGAAGGGCAACGTCGGCGTGGTCACGGCGCTTCTGCCCAGGGTCCGCTTCGATCCCGCCCATGCGGTGGCGATGATCTGCGGCCCGGAGGTGATGATGCGCTTCTCGGTCCTCGAGCTCAAGAACCTGGGAATGGAGGACCGGAACATCCACGTCACCCTGGAGCGCAACATGAAATGCGCCGTCGGTTTTTGCGGCCATTGCCAGTATGGTCCCACCTTCATCTGCAAGGACGGGCCCGTGTTTTCATTCGACCGCGTTCGTTCGATTTTCGGCGTCCGCGAACTTTAGATCGGTTTTATCCAGCGGGATACGCTCGGAGCCCCGGAGACAGGGATGGCAAGAAAAAGAAAACCCAAACTCGCGGTCTGGAAGTTCGCTTCCTGCGACGGCTGCCAGCTCAGCCTGCTCGACTGCGAGGACGAGCTGCTCGCCATCGCCGGGGCGGTGGAGATCGCCTATTTCCCGGAGGCGACCCGCACCCGCCTCAAGGGCCCTTACGACCTGTCGCTGGTGGAAGGCTCGATCACCACGCCGGAAGACGCCGCGCGCATCCATCACATTCGCCGCGCCTCGAAAACCCTCGTGACGATAGGCGCCTGCGCGACCTCGGGAGGAATCCAGGCGCTGAGAAATTTCCGCGACGTGAAGGATTTCGTGTCCATCGTCTACGCCGAGCCGTCATACATCGATACTCTGGAGCAGTCGACGCCCATCGCCGAACACGTGGCGGTGGACTTCGAGTTGCGCGGCTGCCCCATCAACAAGGCGCAGCTGGTCGAGGTGATCGCCGCCTTTCTGGCGGGCCGCCGCCCCAACACCCCGGAGCACAGCACCTGCATCGAGTGCAAACGGCGGGGCACCGTGTGCGTGATGGTGGCCGCGGGAACCCCCTGCCTTGGGCCGGTGACGCATGCCGGCTGTGGCGGCTTGTGCCCGGCCTACGGGCGCGGCTGTTACGGCTGCTTCGGGCCGATGGAAGCGCCCAACACGCAGGCGATGAGCGGCGCCTGGAAAGCCCTCGGCGCATCGGAGGACGAAGTGATGCGCGTGTTCCGCAGCTACAACGCCTGGTCCGCGCCGTTCCGCGCCGAAAGCGAGGCCCATGAAAAAGAAGAATGAAACCCGCATCATCAAGGTGGACACCCTCGCCCGGGTGGAGGGCGAAGGCGCGCTTTACATCAAGCTCAAGGGCGGCGCCGTGTCCGAGGTGCGACTGAAAATCTTCGAGCCGCCGCGTTTCTTCGAAGCGTTTCTCGAAGGGCGCGATTTTCAGGAAGTGCCCGACATCACCGCCCGCATCTGCGGCATTTGTCCCGTGGCGTATCAGATGAGTTCCGTGCACGCCATGGAAGACCTTCTCGGGGTTCGGGTCGAGGGCCCGCTTCGGGAATTGCGCCGCCTGCTCTACTGCGCAGAGTGGATCGAAAGCCACGCCCTGCACATCTACATGCTGCACGCGCCGGATTTTCTCGGTTACGACGATGCCCTCAAGATGGCGAAGGACCACCCCGGCGTGGTGGAGCGCGGGCTCAGGCTCAAGCGCGCGGGCAACGACCTCCTGGCGTTCGTCGGCGGCCGCGAGATCCACCCGATCAACGTGCGCGTGGGCGGGTTCTACAAGGTGTTCGAGAAACGCGATTTCGCGGCTTTGATCGAAGAGTTCAAATGGGCGCGCGAGGCGGCGCTGGAAACGCTGCGATGGGCGGCGGGCTTCGAATTCCCCGAGTTCGAGCAAGACTACGAGTTTGTCGCCCTGCGTCACGAAAGCGAATACCCCTTG
>QJZQ01000056.1 GCA_003246675.1 Nitrospirota bacterium
ATCTGCTTTCCATCCACTCCACCGGGCCGTCATCCGCTTTCCGATAATCGCCGTTTCCACTTCCGCGAATTAAGCGAGCAGCGCCTTTAATTACAATGCACTACCATCGCAAGCGGTTTTGCCGCCGGCTTTTGCTTGAACAATGACTTGATATATTGTATGTTCTCTCGGCGGTCACACTATATATAGGGGTAAAGCAGAATATCCCACTTGCTACATCCCCGCGGAATGATTGCCGAAGGCTTTAATATTCAAACTATCTCCAGTTCTCCCGCGGCAGGTTTCGACCTGGCGAAAAAAGCCGGTTTTTCGCATGGGACGGTTCGGTGCCATAGCCCCGTAAGCCCAGTGCAATATTTTTGCGGTTCGGGTTCCCTTATCAAATCATTCAGATTCACACTCAACGAAAACTGAAATGAAGATTCTCATCACCGGAGGAGCCGGTTTCATCGGGTCCCACCTCGCTCACCTCCACCTGCAGAAAGGCGACCGGGTGCACGTGGTGGACGACCTCAGCACCGGGCGCCGCGCCAACATTGCGCTCCACCTCGGCCTCTCGCGCTTCACCTTCAGCGAGGCCGACATCGTCACCTGGGATGGGCTCAATGACGCCGCCCGCGCAGCCGACCGGATTTATCATCTGGCGGCGGTGGTGGGCGTTCGCCGCACCCTCGAGGACCCCGTCCGCGTGGTCAAAACCAATATCGCGGGGACCGAGCGGGTGATGCGCGCGATTGAAAAGAGCGGCCGCCGCCCGGAGGTGCTTGTCGCTTCGAGTTCCGAGGCTTACGGCTTCAACCCGCGGCCCATGTTCAGCGAATCCGATGACCTGCTTTTGCACTCGCGGGATCATCTGCGCTGGTGCTACGCGGTGTCCAAACTCACCGACGAGTTCATCGCCTACTCTTACGCAGAGAAATTCGGCTTCAAGCTCACGGTCGCGCGCCTGTTCAACACCATCGGCCCCCGGCAGGTGGAGCATTACGGCATGGTCGTGCCCAATTTCGTCAAGCAGGCGGTGACGGGAAGACCCATCACCGTTTATGCCGATGGCTCGCAAACGCGCTCGTTCGCCGATGTTCGCGACACCGTTCGCGCGCTGGACCTGCTGGCGGGAAGCCCGCTTGCGCCGGGGGAGACGGTCAACGTCGGCGCCGACCAGGAAATCAGCATCCTCGACCTGGCCCGGCTCGTACGCGAACGGGCCGATAGCCAATCGGAAATTGTTTTCATTCCCTACCGCGAGGCGTACGGGGAGGATTTCGAGGATATCACGCACCGCAGGCCCTGCCTCGACAAGCTGTTCGAATTGACGAGCTTCCAGCATCGGTGGACCCTCACGGCAACGATTGACGACCTCATCACCCGGGCACGCGCCGAACTCGGCCTTCTGGAAACGAAAGAGCTGCACCCGGGTTGAGCCTTTATCATCGCGGATGTAAGACGAATCGATAAAAACCATGGCCACTCTTCCATACTTTTTCATCGGTCCCAGCGCCTTGCTCAGCGTCTTTGGCCTCGTCCGCGGACCGGACCCCACGATGCCGACGCCGGCGGAGGACTGGCAGGAGGCCACCGTCGATGTGGTCATCCCCGCCTACAACGAGGAAAGGGGGATCGTCTCCTGCCTGGAGTCGCTGGCATCGCAGACCCTGAAACCGCATCGCATCGTCCTCATCGACGACGGCAGCACCGACCGCACGGCGGAATACGCCCAGGCCTTCTCCGACCAGAACGGCCTGGACCTCAAGATCATTCGCCGCAAGTCGCCGATCGGCAAAACGCCCACTCTGAAACGCGAAGCGCGGGAGCTCGATGGAGACGTGGAGTTCATCCTCGATGGCGACACGGTGCTGGCTTCCAAAAATTATATCGCCCGCACCGTGGAAGAACTCTACAAGGGCGTCGGCATCGCCAGCGCCTGTGGCACGGTGCTGCCGCTGCGCGAAAAGGACGAGCGTGCCCTCCTGCCCGCGCCGCGCATCCAGAAATTCCTCGAGCAGTTTCCCGACGCCACGCTTGGCAGCCGGCGCAAAGGGCTTCACCGCCTGGCCCACGCCGTCACCAACCTGTACCGCGACGTGCTCTATTTTTTCCTGCAACAGTTCATCTATCACGGACAGATGGTTTTTTTCGGCACCATCGTCAACCCGGTGGGCTGCGCCGTGGCCTACCGGCGAAAATACCTTAAAGACGTTTTCGACCGTTTCGAGCCTTCTCTGGGCGACGACCTGACGACCTCCGAGGACATCTTCATCGGTTTCGCCATGCTCGAGAATGGATACCGCAACATTCAGCTGCGGGACGTTTTCGCGCATTCGGAGGAGCCCGAGGCGCAGCGGGTGCCCCGGCAAATTTTCCTGTGGTCTTCCTCGTTTCTGCAGAGCTGCTATTATTTTCCTTCGCTGCTCTTCAGCGCCTTCAAGGCCATCAAACGCAGTTCGGTGTTCAAGAGCCTGAGAAAGAAACCCGAGCCCGACGAGCGGCGCAAGATCAAGGAGGCGTACCGCCAGCCCTTCGGCGTCGAATACACGCACAAGTACGGCCGGCCCATCGGCTGGATCATCCTTCTTTCCGCCATCGAAAAGGTCTCCTTTCCCGTGGTGACGCTGCTGATGGTGGCCATGGGCTGGTGGGAGATGCTTCTGCTCACCATGGCCGCTGAAACATCGGTTCAGTTGCTGCTGGCGCTCGGGTGCGCCACCGGCCGGCACATGGAATATGTACTCAAATCGCTTCTGGTCACACCGCTGCGCTACATCTGCATGCTGTTCGATTTGTTCACCATCTCCCGCTTTCTGGTGGATGTGCTGATCCTCAAAAACAGAAAATGGAGAAAGTGATTTGATGCCGGGGCCCAAAGCCTTTGTCGCCGCCCTCTCGGGTGGCCTTCTTCTCTTGTTACTGACCACGTCTTTCGCCGGGGAGTTGCCCGAGGCCGGCCTGCGGGCCGAGCTGGAACAGCGCTGGGACGACGCGGTCCACGCCTACACCGAGGCCCTGGAGAACAACCCCGGACGGGCGGACCTCTGGCTGCGCATTGCCGACATCGAGGCGGCCCGGCAGCAGCCGGAGCAGGTCGTCCGCGCGGTGGAAAACGCCGCCGGCCTGGTGACCGACGACCCGGAACTCTTCGCCCGCCTGTCCCAGGCGCACGCCATGGCCAACCAGCCCCGGCAGGCGCTTTCAGCCATCGACCGGGCCCTGTCTATCGACCCGGAATCCGAGCCTTACCACCGCGCCCGCGCCCAGCTGGCCACCTGGTCGGGCGAATACACGGCGGCGGCCGAAAGCCTGCGCTTTCTACTTGCCGGCCACCCGGAGGAAGAACGGCTGCGCCTGGACCTGGCGCGGGTGCAATCCTGGGATGGGGAGCTCGATGAAGCCGCGGATAACCTGCGGCAATACCTCGGCCAGCGCCCCGCCGACACGGCGGCGCTGCTGGAGTACGCGCGGGTGCAATCCTGGCGGGGGGACTACCCTGAGGCGCTGGAGGCGCTGGACCGCTACCGCGATATCGCCGGTGAAACCGGGGACTACCGCAACACGCGGGCCCGTTTCCTGGCCCAGGCCAACCGGCCCGAGGAAGCGCTGGCTCTCACCGAGCCCCTCCTCAACCGCGACCCCACGGATTACCAGGCCCTGTACACGCAAACCCTGGCCTTCAGCCAGGCCCGCCGCTTCGCCGCGGTTTACAACAGCCTGGACTCCCTCGAGGAAATCAAACCCGGCGCGGCGGACACGGCCGCTCTCAGGCGCTACCTGCTGACCGCGCTTCGGCCGCACGTGAACCTCGAAGGCGGGTTCAGTACCGATTCGGACAGCATCGACATCGCCCGCGCGGACCTCGACGGCTTCTACCCGATTTCTCCGGAGTCTTACTTCCGCGTCGGCGGGGGATGGAAGCGGATGCAGGCCGACCTGTCGTCGGGTCTTGCCACACGCGACGGTGAAGAGGTGGTGCAGCAATCCTCGGGGTGGGTGGGGCTGGAGGGTGCGCTGGCCAGGAACCTCTGGGCGCTCGGCCATGTCGGCTACGCGGCAAGCGATACCGATGCCGGCAGCGTTCTCCTGAAGGCCGGGCTGTCCTACCGCCCGGCGGACGCGCTCCGGCTGGGCCTGACATCCAGCCACGGGCTTCACGACGTTTCTCCACGCGCGCTGTCTCACGACATCGAGCGCACGGCGAACCTGCTGCACGCCACCTGGACGCCCGACCTGAAGCACACCTTCGATGCCGATTTCGGTTACGATTTCTTTTCCGATGGTAACGAGAGTTGGTACGCCGGAGTTTCGCCCCGGCGGGCGGTGCTGAGAGGCGAGTGGATCAACCTCGACCTCGGGCTGAGCGCGCGCTGGCAGGGCTTCGACAAGGACCCCGGCCACGGCTACTACAGCCCCGGCTTCTACCAGCAATACCTGGCGGTGGGCCTGGTTTACCTGAAGTTCAGCGAGGACGCGGGCCTCAGCCTGACGGTTTCTCCCGGGGTGCAGAAAGACGACCGCATCGACGATTTTCAGTTCAGCGGCAATTTCGCGTTCGAGGGCACCTACGGTCTGTATCAGGACTGGATGCTCAAGCTGCGCGGAAACTTCCTCGAAACCACCGGCATCATCGCCCATCCTTATAACCGCAAGGACATCGTGCTCAGCATCACCCGCCGCTTCTGA
>QJZQ01000217.1 GCA_003246675.1 Nitrospirota bacterium
GAAAAAGCACCTGTTAAAAATGTTTTCCTGCTGGCCTTTAAAAAAAACCTCCATTAGCCCCGGCGGGGCCCTCGACCATGCTGCTGTTTGCCAAAGACATTACCGAGCGCGATCACAAACATCCCGAAGAATCCGGGGACATGGGCTTAAAAGCCTATATGGAGTATCAGCGCAAACTGTTCCCTTACACCGTGGTGCGCGCGGGCCTCGACCTGGCCTATAAGGAGCTCGACGATATTCTCGAGTACATCGATAACAATCGCATCCCCCCCGCCGGTGCCTCCCGGCAGGACTACCCGGCCGACCCCGATGACTGGTACCGGAGCCGGTTCCCCTGGTCCGCCGCGTTCCTGAAGATGGAGGACATGCACTTCGCCCTCGTTGCCCTGGTAAAAGCCATGGATTCGTTTCGAACCTGGGAGAAAGTGGGCGCCTGTCACTGGCCGGTTTTGTACGACGCGGTGAATAACATCATCGAAGTTTACAACGGCCTGCTCGCCGGGCAGCCGGAAAAGGCGCGCGACATCCGCCTGAGCAACGATGTCCCCGTGATGTTCGACGATTTCGTCAACAACTATTGGCCGCACCTGGACTTCATGATTTTTTCCCGTGCCGACCATCCGCATGAGCGCCATCAGGAAAGAAAAGAGATGATCGAAGAGGCGATCCGGAATAAAATGGGAGACGGGCTGAACCCCACCCTGGCGCTTAAGGCCATTGCCTCCCGGTTCGGCGTCGATGCGGCGACGGAGGCCCTCCTTGCGCGGGACCCCCTGCGGACAGGGGATCTGCAGCTTGAAGAGAGGGACTACAGCCTGGGTGGTACGATCGGCCATTACGATGCCGCCACGGGAAAACCCGTGATCGACATCGATGGGGATTACCGCCTGAATCATTCGTTTCAATCGGCGCGATAGGCGAGCATTGGCCGGCAAATCGCAAATATTCGAGGAAGCCCATGAGTTGTTACATCCGCATTCATAACTGGGAAGGCAGCAACCAGCAGGACGTTGCCTACCGTTTCGCCAAGGTGTTTCGCATGGAAATCGACGACGCTCTGGAGGTTCTGGAGGGCATCGGCCTCGGCCGGACCTGGCAGTTCCCCCAGACCGTTTCAAGCAAGCAGGGAGAAATCGCCCTCGCCTATCTCACCGACCTCGGGTTTGAGACCGAAGTTTCCCCCGCCGGCACCCCTTCATCCCGCCGTTGACAAGAGAAACGCAAACCCGCCGAGCCCCTTCCCGGCAGATTTTCTTCCATACCTCAGGTTTTTTCACGCCCGAAGCCGCGGTGGTTCCGCCACTTAGAGGCCGGGCCTCCGGCGCCTTATTGGTAACGGTTTTGTAACCTAAGCGCGATACGTTCTCGACATCGTTTTTTTATACTTTCATCAAGGTTATCAAATGCCTGGAGCGATTTTCCAGGTCAGGCGGAAACGATCTTGAGAAAGACGGGAAAGAAACTATGTCCAGACGAGAAGAGTCGAAAAAGAGGCTGGTGGAGTTTTTGTGGGCCGAGGTCAACCGGGCAATCCTGCGATCCCCCGATGTCCGATCCTCCGTGAAGAGCCTGCAGGCGCTCGACCTTTTGAGTTACGTGTCCGATTACAACCTGGTGCTCGATGTCAAAACCCTGGTCGAGATGATCGTGAAAGACGAAGAGGGCGACGCGCTCAGCTCCATGGAGGAATCCGCTGAATTGGGTGCCGATGAGATGGTGCCCAAATTTCTGGAAGTGCCTGCCGAAAAGCGAAGGACCGATGACCCCGCCGGTGAGGAGACCTTCGACGAGTCGGGCGCCGTGCTCAAGCCTCTCGGGCAGCGCATCGACGGCCAGGTGCTGAGCGAGAACGAGATCCGCTTTCAGGAGCGGTTGCAGGAGGAGTTCGACGAGGAGAACTGGATGAAGCAAACGGGCATCCGGTTCATGGACGAGGCTTAACCCCGGGGGGCCTTAATTCACATCGTTGTTGTTGGCGATCACCACCACGTGATTCTTGTTCACCGCGAGGAACGCGGTTTCAAAGAGGAATTTTTCGGTGGTCAGGTTGTAGACCTTGGCGTTTGAAACGGGGATGAAGGAGTCGCTGTCCTTGTTGAGCATGTCGAGAAGACGGTTCTGCGGCAGCTTGTAAACCGTGCCTTCGATGATCTCTCCCGAGGTTCGGATGATCGCCTCGATTTTGTCTTTCTTGACCACCGCTTTGTACGCCATGCCGACGCCTCCCTTCTTTCGTGTCGCCGTTGCGGCCCGGTGGGCCTGCGCTTAAAAACCCGGCGCTATTTTACCGTCCGCAAGGGAAAAAGACAATCAAACGTTTCCCCTCGGCGATATCAATCGCCCGGAAGGTATGATAAAATTTTTGCCTGCCGCTGCTTAAGGAGCGTGAGGCAAAGATCGGTGTTCTCCCGGCCCATCCGCTCCGGTGGCTGGCACGGAGTTTTGCGTCCGCCGAGGAAAAAGCCGCAGCATTTCATCCGGGATGTTTCATCCCCGCACATTCCATCCCAGACATGGCCGAAAAAAAAGAGGAAGAAAGCCCCCGACCCGAGCGCATCCAGGGCACCGACGGCATTCGCCGCGAAGTGCGGCTGGCCTCGCATAAGGAGTGCCGCGGCCTCACGCCGCAGCAGGTGTTCAGGGAGCGCGGCTTCATCACCGAACAGTTCATGGAGCTTTACGCCTGCTGCCATGCGAGGAGCCTGCTTGCCCGCCGGGGCGCGCCGCTGGAAATCGTCATCGGATGGGACCCGCGCGATGTTGACGGAAAATTCACCGGCGCGGTGGTTCGCGGCGTGCGCAAGGCGGGGGCGGTGGCGCGTGTTTTGGGCACCGTACCCACGCCGCTGGTGCCCCTCTACATGCTGTATAAAAACTGCGGCGGCGGTTTCATGGTCACCGCGTCGCACAACCCGAAGGACCAAAACGGCATCAAGACCTTTCTCGCCTTCCGTGGCATGAAACTGCTGCCGGAAAACGACGTGGAACTGACCCGCGATGTGCTGGCGGCGGACTATGAGGAAATCGCCCGTCTGCCGCTTGCAGGCGCGAGGAAAAACTGCCGCCGGGAAGCCCTCAATCTTTTCCAGCGTTTTTCCGTCGACCCGGAAAACGCCTGGACGCATCCCGCGGGCCGCGAGAAGGTGACATTCGACAACGTGACGCTGGTCGTCGACCCGGCCAACGGAGCCCTGTCCGGAATTGCCGCCGAGGTCTTCCGTGCCATGGGTTTCGCCAGCGTGATCGAGGAAAATGGCGACCCCGGCGCAAATGTTAACCTGCACAGCGGCGTGGCCGACCTCGAAGGCCACCACAAAATCACTCGCTCCCAGGTGTTCGATAAATCCTCCCTGTTTGCCGGGCACCGGGCTCTAAAGCGCTTGTTCGAGATCGGCAAGAAGCACAAAGCGAGCATTCTGAGCGGCCGCCGCCGCGTAGCAGGTGCCGTTTTCGATGCCGATGGCGACCGCTTTTTCAGGCTGGACTACGATCCTTTCGAGGATGCGCTCATCGTCTCCAGCGGAGACGAAACCGCCTTTATGCAGGCGCGCTACCTGATGGCCGTGGAACCGGAGAGGTATCGCGGCGCCCTCTACATCAACACCGTGGAGAGCGATCTCAACGCCGCCGTGGCCGCCGCGAAGCTCGGGCTCACCCCGCACCTCACCCCCGTGGGCGACAAGTGGATCCTGCTCAAGACCGCGAGGATGATCGCCGAGGCGCGGCAAAAAGCACTGGGCAGCAAAAACATTCCGCCCGCCCTCAGGCAGGGGCTTCGGCAGCTCGGCAAAAAAAGCGTCCTCGATGTCGGGCGCTTCGAAGCCGTCGAGGAACAGCTGGATAGCCTGAAAGGGCGCGATGGGGAAGAGGCGCGGAACTTGGACTTGCCCTTCGCGGTGGGAAGCGAGGAGACCGGCCACAACATCACGCGCGCCCGCCTAGATCTTCCCGATGGCCGCGCCGTGCCGGTTTTTTTCGGCAACGGCTTGAAAAGCGCCCTCAACACCTTCTCCGCCACCCAGTACTTGGCGCGCGGCCGGACGGTGAGCGAGCAATTCTCGCGCCTGCGCCGCCCTTTTCCGCCGGGCTTCAAGGCGACGCTTTACGCCTATTACATCGACAAGGAACTTTTCTATAAAAACTCACCGGTGTGGAAAAAGGTCCGGCAGGCTATAAAAAGCGAGGCAGGGGAGGCCGAGGCGAAGGCCATGGTGTTCGGCGAGGACCCCGATATGCTCTACCTGTCCTTCGCGGATCTCGCGGGCGGCGGGCCGGCGGCGGTATTCGTCAGAAATTCGGGCACCGAAAACAAGATCGGCATCAACCTGCGCGGCGGCAAAAAAGCCGCCCCCCGGCTGAAAGCCATGGGCGAGAGCGCGATCCGCATCCTGCTTGCGGAAATGAAGGACCCGGCGGACGCCTATGGCCTTATGGAAAAGGAGATCCTCCGCCAGTTGCAAGGCGGCCCCCGCCCCGAGGGCGATCTGGAGGTGGAAGAGCGCGTCCGGGTTCGCCTGTTCGCCGAAATGGGCAAGCAGGGCCTCGTCGAAAAAACCCCCGGCGGTTTACGGCTGACCCGGCGCGGCCGCTGGTACGTCAACCTTTGATCCCGTTTGCCGGAAATTTTTGGGCAGGCCGGGAACCCCGACAAAAACATGATACCC
>QJZQ01000140.1 GCA_003246675.1 Nitrospirota bacterium
ACAGCCGCAGCCGCCAGCCCCGAACCACCGGATATGGAGCATGAGCGCACCACCTGGTCGCTCGCCCGCCGCGTGCTGGAGCGCGACCACGAACACAACTGGCGGCTGCTCGACCATTCCAGCCGCCTTCAGATCCAGACCATGGACTCGTTCTGCTCCGGGCTGACACGGCAGATTCCCCTGCTCTCGCAGATCGGCGGCAGCCTAGGCATTCAGCAAAACGCCGAGTCCTTATACCGCGAAACGGCGCACCGCGTCCTTAGCCGGGTGGAGGACGATGCGCCCATCAGCACCTGCATCCGCACCCTGCTTGAGCATCTCGACAATTCAAAATCCGGCTTCATCATGCGCCTGTTGCAGTTGCTCGGGAAACGCGACCAGTGGATGATTTATTTTTTCGAGGCCGGGCAGATCCAGTTGCGCGATCAACTCTCCGACGATTCGCGAAAACGTCAGGGGGAAATTCTTTCCGGCCTCATCGCGTCGATGATCGAGGGCGTCCGCGATCTTCTGCTCTTCGAGGAAGCACGCATCGCCTCCCTCGTGGCTTATGCGGCCGGCCATGTCGACGAGGCGGGGCCGCATGCGGACCTCACCCTGATGCAAGGCTGCCAGGGCCTCCCTCCGGCGGATGCCGGGCATCTCCCCCACTGGAAAGCCCTTGCGGGCTGGCTGACCACCAAGAGCGGCAGCATCCGGAAATCCCCCAATAAAAATCAGGGTTTTCCATCGGGTCCGGCGGGTACCGATAAGCGCGCCATGCTCGATGAATTCCGCGACCTGCTGGAATCGTTGCGGGGCGTCGCCACCCTGCCGGAAAACCTGGAGGATGTCACGCAAGCCCCCAACCCTTTTTTCAGCGACGAGGAATGGAACGTGCTGAAGGCCACTCTTTACACGCTCCCGTTCATGGCCGAAACACTGCGCGAGGTGTTCCTCGAAAAAGGGGCGACCGACTTCAGCGAAATCTCCCTTTCGGCGCTCAAGGCGCTGGGCACCGAGGAGGCCCCGACCGACCTGCTGCTCTATCTCGACCATCAGATCCAACATATCCTGGTCGATGAGTACCAGGACACCTCCTACAAGCAATACGAACTGCTCAAGCGGCTGACCTCCGGCTGGGAGCGCGGCGATGGCCGAACGCTGTACATCGTCGGCGACCCGATGCAATCCATATATCGTTTCCGCGATGCAGAGGTGAGCCTCTACCTCGAAACACGAGAGAAGAGCCTGAACAATATCCAACTGCACCCTCTTCTACTTAAAACTAATTTCCGCTCGCAAAAGAAAGTGGTGGACTGGGTCAACGCCTGCTTCGGCGGCCTGTTTCCAGCGCACGACAACCCGGAGACCGGCGCCATCTCCTACTCCCCTTCCGAAGCCTGCTGGCCGGAGGAAGCCTTTCCCGGAGCGGTCTATCACCCCCTGCCCCCAAGCGAGAGCGCGCAGGAATACGCCGAAGCCGAGGCCCTTAAGGTCACGAATCTGGTCCTCCGCCTCCAGGAAGAGCATCCTGGCGCAAGCATCGCCCTTCTCGTGCGCGCGCGCAATCACCTGAGTTCCATCGTCACCCACTTTCGCCAGCGTGGCATCCGCTTTCAGGCCGAGGACATCGACCCCTTGACCTCGCGGCCGGAAATTCGCGACCTGCTCGCCCTGATGCGGGCGCTTATCAACCCCGCCGACCGGATGTCCTGGCTTTCGGTGCTGCGCGCTCCATGGTGCGGCCTGCCCTTGAACGACGTGCATCGGCTGGCCTGGAACGACCGGGAGGCCCCTGTCTGGGACCTGCTGAACCATCCACAGGGGTTGAACGGAATGAGTGATGACGGGCGGCGGCGCGCCCGGAAATTTATCGAGATAATGACACCCGTGATGGCGGCCCTCCCCTCGGCCCGTTTTCGCGAGATTCTCGAATCCTGCTGGATCGCACTCTCGGGGCCGGCCTGTGTGGACTCCGCGACTCCCGAGGACATCCAGGTTTTCTTTGACGAGGTGGAAAAGGTGGTCGACACGGGGGACCGCGTCCAACTGGAAAACTTCCACCATGTGCTCGGCCAGCTTTACGCCAGCCCGCAAACCGGCGAGGGCCATCCGGTGCAGATCATGACCCTGCACAAGGCCAAGGGCCTGGAATTCGATTTCGTTCTGCTGCCGGGCTTGGGCAAAATGACCCCCAACGAAAGCAAGCGGCTGGTGTTCTGGATGCCCTATCAGGAGGATCTGCTTCTCGCCCCCATCGAAGAGCGCGGTGGACCGAATTCCCAGGTCTACGACTTTCTCGCCCGCCTGGATAAGGAAAAAGATCGATTCGAGGTTTTGCGCCTGTTATACGTCGCGGCCACAAGGGCAAAAAAACAAATTCACCTCTTCGGCCACGTGAATCAGAATAAGGACGGGTGCGAACCCAGTAAAAGCTCTCTTCTGGGGCGGCTTTGGCCCTTTCTTGGCGAGGAATGGGCGGGCAGGCTCGAAACCATGGACACTCCCGATCCGCCCGCGTCCGAAGCGGCCGACCCGGCCCCGATGCCGCACATCATCCACCGCCTGCCGGAAAACTATGCCCACCCGCCCTTCTGCGAGGAGATTGAGGTGGCGCAGGCCCCCGTGTTGGTCGGCGACGATATCGCCCCTCCCATGTTCGATTGGGCGGGTTACGGCGCGCGCTGCCTGGGCAATGTGCTGCACCGCGCTTTCAGGGATATCGCCGAGGAAGGGCTTGAACGCTGGACGATGGAGCGCGTGGAGGGGATGCGTCCGCGCCTGTTCCTGGCGCTCCTGGCCGAGGGCCTGCCCGCGAAGGAAGCGGAAAAGAAGCTACCCGATGCCCTCACGGCGCTGGGCAATATCCTCAAGGACCCGGCGGGCCGCTGGCTGCTCGGCGCAAAAGACGGTGCGGCGGAGCTGCCCCTCACGGCGCATATCGACAGGCGCTACCAGAATAAGATTATCGACCGCACTTTCATCGATGAAAAGGGCGTGCGCTGGATCATCGACTACAAGACCGGAACCACACGGGGAAACCGCGAGCACTTTCTTGCGGAAGAAAAGGAGCGTTACCGCCCGCAGCTGGAACGCTATGCGGAAATCCTGCGCCTGAGCGGCGAGACCCGCCCCATCAAAACCGCCCTGTACTACCCTATGCTCAAGCGGCTGGTGGAACTTTGATCTCGGCCACTTCCCTCGTCACCCGCTTAAGCAAGAAAGCGCAGGTTTCGGGGTCGAGATCCACAAGGATGTCGTCCCCATCGCCGATTTCCTCTTCGATGATTTTCATCGACAGAGGGTCCTGCAGGTATTTCTGCACCGCCCGCTTGAGCGGCCGCGCGCCGAACACCGGGTCGTAACCTTTTTCAGCAAGCCGTTCTTTCGCCGCCTCGGTCAGCTCCAGCGTCATGCGCCGCTCGGCGAGCCGCTTTCTGAGATCGGTCAATTGCACATCCACGATGGCCTTGATCTGCCCCCGGCTCAGGTTGCGGAACAGAACAATATCGTCGATGCGGTTAAGAAATTCCGGCCGGAAGTGATTCCTCAATTCCTGGCGCACGGTTTCCTGCACGCGCTCGTATTCCATTTCCCAGATGGCCTGGGCGTCTCCCCCCCCGGCCGATTCGAGCTCCGCGGCCTTCTGGCCCGCATCCTGTATCAGCTTGCCGCCGATATTCGAAGTCATGAGAACGACGGTGTTCCTGAAATCCACCGTTTTGCCATGGCCATCGGTCAACCGGCCTTCATCGAGAATTTGCAGGAACAGGTTGAACACGTCCGGATGCGCCTTTTCGATTTCGTCGAATAGGATCACGGAATACGGTTTGCGCCGCACGTGCTCGGTGAGGTAGCCCCCCTCTTCGTAGCCCACGTAGCCGGGCGGTGCGCCGATCAACCGAGCCACCGAATGTTTCTCCATGTACTCGGACATATCGATACGCACCATGGACTGCTCGTCGTCGAACAGAAATTGCGCCAGCGAACGTGCAAGCTGGGTTTTTCCCACGCCTGTGGGGCCGAGGAACAGGAAGGTGCCGATGGGGCGGGTGGGTTCGCTTAAGCCCGCGCGCGCCCGGCGAATGGCGTTGGAAACCAGGCGCACCGCATCGTCCTGCCCCACCACGCGTTTTTTGATGGTTTCTTCCATGCTGACAAGGCGTTGCTTTTCCGATTGCAGCATGCGCTCGACAGGGATGCCCGTCCAGCGCGCGACGATGGTGGAGATCTCCTGCTCGCCCACTTCTTCGTTGAGCATGCGTTTCTCCGTGCTTATTTCCGCGAGCTTCCTTTCCAGGTTCTCCGCTTCACCGAGCAGGCGCGGCAAGGTTCCGTATTTCAGCTCCGCCGCCTGTTCGAGGCGCCCTTCCCTCTCGGCGTTTTCGCTTTCACGCCGGGTGCGCTCGATACTTTCTTTCAATGCCCGTTTTTCCTCGATGAGCTTTTTCTCGCCTTTCCATTGCGCCTGCATGGCGTCGGATGTTTTCTTGAGTCCGTCGATCATTTTACCGATTCGCTCAAGCCGCTCACGCGACTCGGCATCGTCCTCCTTCTTGAGCGCCTCGCGTTCGATCTCCAGTTGGGTAATGCGGCGGCGGTTCTCGTCGATCTCCGCCGGCAACGAATCGATCTGC
>QJZQ01000082.1 GCA_003246675.1 Nitrospirota bacterium
CGAGGGCCGGGTTTCCAGGGCGTGGCAGGCCACGGATGAATCGCGCGTGCCGGACTTTTTCGGATAGTCCGACCGGCATTTTTTCCGGAGCGGCGAGTTTGCCGGCTCGTTCAGGTAAATCGGGCAGCGCGGGTGAAAATGACAGCCAGTGGGGGGCGTGCGCGGCGAGGGCACATCGCCCACCAGGGCGGGAAACGGTCTTTTTTCGCCCAGGCCGGGCACCGCTTCCAGAAGAGAGCGGGTGTAGGGATGGCGCGGGCGGCTGAACAGTTCCTCGACCGGAGCGTATTCGACCACCCGGCCCAGATACATGATGGCCACCCGGTCGGCCATGTAACGCACCACGCTCAGGTTGTGGCTGATGAACAGATAGGTCAGCGATCGCTTTGCCTGGAGCTGCCGCAGAAGGTTGAGCACCTGCGCCTGCACCGAGACATCGAGGGCGCTGGTGGGTTCATCAAGAACCAGGAATTTCGGCTCCAGGATCAATGCCCGGGCGATGGCCACCCGCTGCCGCTGGCCGCCGGAAAATTCGTGCGGGTAGCGTTCGGCCACCGAAGGGTCGAGCCCCACTTCCCTGAGGACGGCGTCGATTTTCTCGCGCCGTGCGGCGTCTTCCAGGTTGGGGTGGTGCACCCGCAGCCCCTCGCCGACGATCTCCTCGATGGTCATGCGCGGGGAAAGCGAACCGTAGGGGTCCTGAAAAACGATCTGCATTTGTTCGCGAATGGCCTTGAGCTCGGCGCTGCCGAGCGCCATGACGTTTATTCCTTCGAAGAGCACCTCGCCGCGGGCGTCGCGGTTGAGTCGCAGGATCGATTCGCCGAACGTGGTCTTGCCGCAGCCGGATTCCCCCACCAGCGCCATGGTGGAGCCGACGGTGAGATCGAGATCGACATTGTCGAGCGCCTTGATGTGGCCGGTAACGCGGCGGAAAACGCCGGCATGAACCGGAAAGTGGGTCTTCATGCCGCGCACTTCGATGAGCACGTTATTCGTCGCCGGCCGGGGCGGTGCGGCGACACGCTCCCGGTCGTCGTCCAGCCTTTCGGAACGGCCATGGTCGAACAGGTGGCAGGCCACTTGGTGCCCGGCTTCCAGGGTGTGCGCCGGGCTGTCTTGCCGGTGGCAGACGTCCATGACGAACTGGCAGCGGTCGGCGAACAGGCAGCCGGGCCCGTATTCCGTGGCCGAGGGGACGATGCCGGGAATGGTGTTCAGCAGGTAGGGGGTGTCCTCGGGCGTGGGAATGGAATCGAACAGGCGGCGCGTGTAGGGGTGCGACATGCGCTGGAAGATCTGCTCGCGGCTTCCCTGCTCCGCGATACGCCCGGCGTACATGATGCACACCGCGTCGGCCATCTGGTTGACGATGCCCATGTCATGCGTGATGAGAAGAATGCTCGTGCCCGTTTTCGCCTTCAGTTCGGCCATGAGGCTGAGCACCTGCGCCTGGATGGTCACGTCGAGAGCGGTCGTGGGCTCGTCGGCGATGAGCAGCCGGGGCTGGCAGGCGAGAGCCATGGCGATCATCACGCGCTGCTTCATGCCGCCCGAAAGCTGGTGCGGGTAGTCGTCGATGCGCTTGTCCGGTTCGGGGATGCCCACCTGGTCGAGCAGCTCGATGGCGCGCTTGCGCGCCGCGCCCATCTCCAGCTTGCGGTGCAGCCGGAGCGGTTCCAGAAGCTGGTTGCCGATGCGGTAGAGCGGGTTGAGCGACGACATGGGCTCCTGAAAGACCATGGCCATGCTGTTGCCGCGCAGCTCTCGCATTTCCTCCTCGCTTTTTGTCAGCAGGTCGCGGCCTTCGAAAAGGATTTTCCCCGTGGGGTGGAACCCGTTGCTGGAGATCAGGCGCATCACCGAAATTGCGGTCTGGGTTTTGCCGCAGCCCGATTCGCCGACGATGGCGAGGGTCTTGCCCGCTTCGAGCTGAAAGGAGACGCCGTCCACCGCCCGGGCGACCTTGTTGGGCCCCACGCGGAAGTGGGTGCTCAGGTTGTCCACTTCAAGCAGCATGGCGTGTCTCTCCCTTGAGGCGGTTTCGATGATGCATCAGAGGTTTCTCCTCGGGTCGAACGCGTTGCGGACGCCCTCGCCGACAAACGTCAGCAAAGTGAGTGCGCCGGTGAGCAGGGCGAAGGTGGGCAGCAGAATCCACAGCGCCTGCAGGTTGTTCTTGCCCTGGGCGAGAAGCTCGCCGATGCTGGGCGCCGGGCTTGGTACGCCGAGGTTGAGGTAGTCGAGGCTCACCAGCGACAGAATGCCCGCCGTGACCTCGAAAGGAAAAAAGGTGATCACCGGCGTGAGCGCGTTGGGCAGAATGTGCCTGCGCATGATGCCGAAATTGGAGACGCCCATGGCGCGCGCCGCCTTGACGAATTCGAGATTGCGGATCTTCAGAAACTCGGCGCGGATGTAGGCGGCAATGCCCATCCAGGCCGTGAGGTTGAGGATGAGGAACAGGATCAGCGCCGAGGGGGTGAGAAACGCGCTCAGAATAATAAGGATGTAGAGCCTGGGCATGGAACCCCAGATTTCGGTGAGGCGCTGGCCGAAGAGGTCCACCCAGCCGCCGAAGAAGCCCTGGGTGCCGCCGATCAGGCAGCCGAACAGCGTGCCGGTGATGGCGAGCGAGATGCCGAAGATCATCGAAATCCTGAACCCGTAAACCAGGCGCGCGAGGACGTCGCGGCCGCGGTCGTCGGTGCCCAGGTAGTGGCCGTCCGCCAGAGAAGAGGGGAGGCGGCTCTCCCCGTCGGGCGCGAGCCTCTCGTAGGGTGCCGCGAGGACGATTCTCCCCGATTCTGAGTACGTGGGGATGTACCGGTAATCGTAACGCACCGGCGGCCACAGCGCCCACACCTTGCGTGCCTTGGCGGGTTCGGCCGGGGGAGTGATCGCATCGGCCGGAGGGGCGCTGTCCGCGAAATCTTCAAAATCCTCAAGCTCCAGAACGAAGCCGGTTTCAGGCGGGGAGGCCTCCGGCATGGCTGCTGTATCCTCCTCGAAATCCTCCAGGCCCAGGGAATAAGCAGACTCGGCCGGGGGCGCGGCCGTTTTCCCGTCCTCCTCGAAGTCGCCCATGTCGAGCGAAAAGCCGCTGTCGTTCGCCGCATGGTCCGTTGCGGCATCGCCCGGCGGGGCGCTGCCCTCGAAGAGACGCCAGAACGCGGGTGATTTGTAGTCCGGCTCGCTCGGCAGGCGTCCACCGAAATCCTTCTCGCTGTAGGTGAAGAATACCGGAAAGTGGGGCCGGCCATCGACCACCAGCAGGAGAGGCCGCACGTTGCAGACGAGTTCCGCCGGCAGGGTGATGAGGAACAGCCCGAGCAGGACGAGAAAGCTGCGCCACGCGCGTTTATCGCGGTGAAAGCGGCCGAGCTTGATGCGGGTGTCCTTGCTGAGCGTCATGGCCGGTTACCCCTGCGTCTCTTCAAAGGAAATGCGGCGGTCGATGAGGACGTAGGTGATGTCGGTCAGCAACTGGCCGATGAGCGCCATCAGGGAAAAGATGAACAGGCTGCCGAGGACGATGGGGTAGTCTCGCTGAATGACCGCCTGGTAGGACAGGAGCCCCAGCCCGTCGAGGCTGAAGATCTGCTCCAGCAGCAGGCTGCCGGTGAAAAACATGGCCAGAAAACCGATGGGGAAACCGGTGACGAGCGGGATCAGCGAGTTTTTCAGCACGTGCTTGAACAGCACGGCGCGTTCGCTTAAGCCCCGGGCGCGCGCGGCCAGGACGTACTGTTTTTCCATTTCCTCGAGGATGGCGTTCTTGGTCAGCAGGGTGAGCGTGGCGAAGCCGCCGAGCACGTAACAGAATAGCGGCGCGGCCAGATGGTGCAGGTAGTCGGTCAATTTCCTCCAGAACGACCAGTCCTCATAACCGGGAGTGCCCGAGGAAGTGAGCCCGGAAAGCGGGATCATGTGGGCGATGGCCCCATCGCCGGGGCCCAGCAGCACGATCAGGAAAATGGCCAGCACGAATCCCGGTACGCTGTAGCCGACGAGCACGATCAGGCTGGTCAGGGTGTCGAAACGGGAACCGTGGCGCACCGCCTTGGCGATGCCGAGCACGATGCAGACCAGGTAGGTCATGAAAAAACTGGTGACGCCGAGCGACGCCGACACCGGCAGCTTCTCCACGATCAGCTCGACCACCGACTGGTTGCGGTAAAAGGAATCGCCGAATTTGAACACCAGGAAGCCTTCCCAGTGGTCCCGATCGAAAAAATTGCTGATAAACGGCGCGCCGTTGTCCGGCGGCGAATACCACATCAGCGTGCGCAGGTATCTTTCATGAAGGGGCCGGTCGAGATGGTAGATCTTCTTGAGCTGCTCCATGTGTTTCGGGTCGAGGTCCTCCGGCTTTGCGCCGGGCCGGGTGGTTCCGCCGCCCCCGGCTTCGCCGAGCACGCCGGAATGGCCGCGCAGCAGGGATTTAATCTGGTCGATGGGGCCGCCGGGAACGAACTGGGTGATGAAAAAGGTGATGGTCAGGATGCCGAGCAGGGTCGGCAGCATGAGGAGCAGGCGGCGAATGATGTAACTGGTCATGGGCAACTCTTTTGCCGGGGCCGGCCGGGAATATGCTTAAATGGGGCAGGTT
>QJZQ01000054.1 GCA_003246675.1 Nitrospirota bacterium
TGTGGAACCGCCTGAGAGTTTCCTTGAAGGCCTCGCCGGTGATGCGCTGGGCCTCGTGGACGTTGGCCACATCGTAGCGGTCCAGCGGCAGGCGCAGATCGAAGTGGCTCTGCATGATGTTCACCGGCGGCTCGCCGCCCCAGGCGCGGAGCCAGCGGGCAAGCCTGGCCTTGAAGACCGCGTTGTGGTCGCCGGGGATGCTCACCGTGCGGCCCTTTCTCTTCCCCTCCATCCACAACGTGCCGAGCACCCTGTCCTCCCGGCGCGCCAGCCGTTCGTGCAGCACCTTCTTGAATTCGGCGATGTCGCGGATATCGCGGATGCCAGTGACGCGCACCGCCTCCTTCACGCTCGCATCGTCGCCCACGCCCAAGTGCACGCCGTTCCAGAACTCGTGGTGCGGGTCCTTGCGGTCGATGAACAGGATTTCGTCCGACTCCCTGGAACCGGGGTCGAGCAGGAGGACGACCCGGGGCTGGTTGACCCCGGTCAGGTGCATGAGGGCGGGCTCCTGATAGGTCGGGCAATGAGCATAGGCCCAGACCGTCTCACCGCCCGGCCCGTAGGGCACGCCGGTGATGGCCATGAGCCTGTTCTCCCGCTGCATCAGTTTTTCACGCCGCGCGCGGTAACGCCTGCGGGCGAATTTACCCGCGCCGCCGTCCCTGAAAATTCCCGAATAGACTTTCTTTTGGCTTTTCATCATCAAATCCAGCGTCATGGCGCCGCCGGAGCGGATAAGCGCCGGAGGGCCTGTGTTAAAATACGGTCGATGCCTCCCGCGACGGTGCGCGGCTTGTTTTCATACGACCCGTTTCCCGACCACTTTTCAGGGCAAAGACCCATGTGCGGACGTTACACCCTCACCCAGCCCATGAAGTCCATCGCGTCCCACTTCGGCCCGCTCAAGGTGGAGGGAACGCATAGCGAACGCTACAACATCGCCCCCAGCCAGCAGGCCGCCGTCGTGGGGCTGTCGGAGGGTGAACGCTGGTTGAAACCCATGACCTGGGGCTTCGTCCCCCCCTGGGCGAGGGATCACCGCGGCGGCTTCATTAACGCACGCGCCGAAAACGCACGCGCCGAAACAGCCGCCGAAAAACCCAGCTTTCGCGACGCGTTCAGATCACGCCGCTGCCTGGTGCCCGCCGACGGTTTTCTCGAATGGGAAAAAAGCGGGCAAAAGAAAATCCCGCATTATTTCCGCCTGCGCTCGGAGGGCCTGTTCGCCTTCGCCGGGCTCTTCGCGGAAAAGCTCGAGAACGGAAACCGGCTCCTCACCTTCACCATCCTCACCACCCGCGCCAACGCCCTGGTGGCGCCGTGGCACGACCGCATGCCCGTCATCCTCGCACCCGAGGCGTACGCGCGGTGGCTGGCCCCCGACGGACGACCTCGCTGCGTTGCTCACTCCGTTTTCGGCGCAGGCCATGGAGCAGTTCATCGTTTCCAGCGAGGTCAACTCCCCGGCCAACGACCGACCCTCGTGCCTTGCGCCCGCGCAGCCCTGATCCCCCTTACTTCTTCACCATCCGCGCGAACCATTCCTTGCCCTGACGCTGCTGTGCCGAGTGCGGCGTCTTCTCCAGCACACCGATCTCGAAACGGCCGGAAAAGTGATCGAGGATATCCCGCCGGGAGGTGTTGAAGGGCGGCCCGCCCGCTTCGCCGGTCTCATAGAACAAGCCGACGAGCTGTCCGCCGGTCTTGAGAAGGCGGCTGGCGGTGTCCACATAAAGCGGTCGCTCATCGGGGCGTATGGCGCAGAAAAAAGTCTGTTCGAGCAGCAGGTCGTAGCGGCCGTCGTGCGAGGGATCGAGCGTGAAAAAATCCTGGTTCAACAGACAGGCCGAATGCCCCTCGGCCGCAAGCCGCTTCGACAGCCGCAGGATGGCGCCGGGAGCAAAATCCACCGCGGTCACTTCCCAGCCTTGGGCGGCGAGAAGAATCACCTCGTGGCCCTGGCCGCAACCGGGAACCACCGCCCGCCCCGGCGGCTGCGGCTGTTCGCCCGACCAGCGCACAAACGGCGGTGCGGGCTCGCCGAGGTCCCACCTCAGGTCGTCCTCTTCATAATGCTTCTGCCAGTCGTCCCTGGAGTATCCCGTGTTTTCAGTCATTCCTTTTTCTTACTGGAAGCGCAGCGAAATCCGCCGTTGATGTAGCGGGTTTTCGGATCATGATGTTCCCGGTAGCTGTGGCGCAGCAGTTCGGGGCTGTGGCCCCAGCCGCCGCCGCGGGCCACCCGGTGCTCGCCGCGCTCCGGGCCGCGCGGGTTTTCGCCGGGAGAAGACGCATAGTAATGCTCATCGTACCAGTCGGCCACCCATTCCCAGACGTTGCCCGCCATGTCGTACAGACCGAAGGCGTTGGGCTTGCGCGTGCCCACGGGCCGGGGCCGCTGACCCGCATTATTGCCAAACCAGGCAAACGCCTCGGCATGCTCCCCGCCCCAGGAATACAGGCCCTCCTGGCCGCCGCGCGCGGCGCGTTCCCATTCCGCCTCGGTGGGCAGCCGAAGCCCCACCCGCTTGCAGTAGGCCGCCGCCTGAACATGCGTGACCCGCTCCACCGGGCAGAGCGGGCAGTCCTTGAAGTAGCTCGGGTTCTCCCCCATCCATTTTTCATACTGCAACTGGGTGACTTCGTATTTGCCGATCGAGTACCCCGCAAGGCTCACCCGGTGGACTGGCTGTTCCTCACCGGTTCCGGCGTCGAAGCCCATCTGGAAAACCCCCGGGGGAATGAACACCAGCTCCGAGAGGCGCTCAAGCTCCATCTCTTCTTTTTCCAGCTTTTCCCGCATCTGCTCCAGCACGTCTTTCACGCCGGATGCCGTCGGCTCTTCGGCCCCGCCAACGGCTGCGGCCAGCAGGAACACCAGGCCGAGAACCCGTCCGATCCATTTTGCAGGCATGCCATCCTCCCGTTTATGCCTCGACTTCCCCTTGGAAAAATTCGATCAAATGCGAAATCGCCGAGCGGCCCATCGCCTCCACCGCTTCCCGCGTGTTGCCGCCGATGTGCGGCGTTCCCATCAGGTTGGGCAGGGCGAGGAGCTCCGCATCGGTTGGCGGCTCCTGGCCGAACACATCGAGGGCGGCCCCGGCGATGCTTCCCCCCTTGAGCGCGGCCTTGAGCGCGGCCTCGTCCACCACCGGCCCGCGGCTGGTATTGATGAGATAGGCCGTCGGCTTCATGCGCTCAAAGACCGCCGCGTCGATGAACCCGAGGGTGAGCGGCGTCTGCGGCACGTGCAGTGTGATCACATCCGCCCGCTCTATAAGAGCCTCGAACGAAACCGTCTCGGCGCCGTACTCGCGGGCCAGCTCGCTCTTGTCGACGATGTCGTTGATCAGCACCCTGTTGCCGAAGGGCGCAAGCAGGCGCAGCACCTCGGACCCCACGTGGCCGCAGCCGACGATGCCGAGGGTCTGGCCGCTGAGTTCGCGGCCGCCGTCCTTCCGCCACAGGCCCTGCCTGAGCGCGTGGCCTCCGCTGAATACATTATGACAAAGGCCGAGCATGAAGCACAACGTCAGTTCCGCCACCGACAAGCGGTTGACCCCCGGCGTCCAGCCCAGGGCCACTCCCCGGCGGCGCAGGGCGTCCTGGTCCACGTTGTCGAGACCCACTCCGTATTTAGCGATGATTTTAAGACGCGGCAAGGCCGTGAGCACGGCTTCGTTGATAGGGTCGCGTCCCACCAGGGCGGCATCGGCCCCTTGCAGAAATTCGATGAGTTCAGGCTCCGCCATATAGCCGCCGCTGGCATTGAAGCGGGCCGTGGGAAACGCCCGTGTAACCTCACGGCAAAGAACAGCCGACTTACAGAACGCCGGCGGCGTGACGGCCACGACGGGCCCCGCGGGGGACATGCCGCCTCACCCGAAAATTTCGTGCACGATGGACGCCCCGGCCAGGTACGTCCCGATCATGGAGCCGAAGCTCGACAGGGTGAAGGCCATGAGCACCCGGAGCACGCCGTTTTTCCACCACATCCTCATGCTGCCGATGTCCTCGCGCAGGGTTTCGAAATCGTGCACGCGGGGCTTGCGCAGGTAAGACTCCACCAGCCCCACCACCATGCCCGCGCCGATGGTGGGGTTGAGCGAGGTGATCGGCGCCGCGAAAAACGCCGTCACCACCGACAGGGGGTGCGCCAGCGCCAGCGCCGCGCCGATGGCGCTCAACCCGCCGTTGATCACCACCCACAGGACCACCAGCTTGGTGCCCAGTTCCGGGGAGCGCATGAAGCCCACCGCGAACAGGCTGAGCACCACCACGCAGATGGTCCAGCCCACATAATACCCGGTGCGGCTTGGCGGAGGTTTTTCTTCCAGAGTTTGGATGCGCTCGGGCGTGGGAGGCGCGTCGAACGCCGGCAGCATGCCGACGAGGTGCCCGGCGCCGACCAGGGCGAGGATGTTTTTGGGCCCGCCGGGCGTTTTTCCGAGTTCGACGAGTTTTCCCGTCATGTATTCATCCCGCTCGTCGATGAGCACTTCCTTGAACTGCGGCAGGCTCTCGCCGAACTCTTCCACCACCGAGTGCAGGAGGTCCCCCCGTTTAAGATCTTCGATCTGCTGCTCGCTGACCTCCTCGCCGACGAAAATGCCCGCCACCAGCCCGGAGAAAATCTTCAGCTTCTGCCAGAAGGACACGCGGGTGATCACCCGGTGCAGGGTGGTGCTGATATCGCGGTCGATGACCTTGAGCTCCAGGCCGTGCTCCTCCGCAAGTTCCACGGCGCGGATCATCTCCTGCCCCGCCTGCACGCCGATCTTCTCCGCCAGGCGCTTCTGGTAGGCCGACAGGGCGAGGTTGATGAGCAGAAGCGTCGCCTTCTTCTGGCGAAAAACCTGGTAAATATCCAGGCTCTTCCACCACGACTTGTTCACCAGGTTTTCCAGGCGCGGCGGGCACAGTTCGACGGCGACACAGTCGTAATTGCCGTTCAGAATCCTGTCTTCCACCAGTTCAACGCTCTGCCGCGAGACATGCGCGGTGCCGATCAGGGTGATGGTCGCATCCTCCACCTTCACGGTCTTTATCACATCATCCTGATTATCCACGTTGATCCTGGGAGAAAAGTTTTAGGCTTTGCTTTAACGGCGCACCGGCCCCACCCCCCGGGCCCAGGAACCGCGCGGCGCAGGGGCGAGGAGATCAAAAGCGCCGGGCGTCGATTGAGGGTCCGGACTCAAGCCTATTAATTTAACACAAAAATTGTGTTATTTTAAAATCAATCACCCCCGGCCCGCCCGCCACGGAAAACCCGGCGGCGACCGGCCGCGAACCCTTTAGAGTACAGGGCGAACCCGCCCGCCGACCTTCATGCAGCCCTTTAAAATCCAGGCGAATTTCAAACCCGCGGGGGATCAGCCGCGCGCCATCGAAGCGCTGGTGAACAACCTCCGGTCCCAGCAGCGCCACCAGACCCTGCTCGGCGTCACCGGCTCGGGAAAAACCTTCACCATCGCCAACGTCATCCAGGAAGTGCAAAGGCCGACGCTGGTGCTGGCCCACAACAAAACCCTGGCGGCGCAGTTGTACGAGGAATTCAAGGGGTTCTTCCCCGACAACGCCGTCGGCTATTTTGTCAGTTATTACGATTACTACCAGCCGGAAGCCTACCTGCCCACCACCGACACGTTTATCGAAAAGGATTCCTCGATCAACGACGAGATCGACAAGATGCGCCACGCCGCCACCCACGCGCTGTTCGAGCGCCGCGACGTGATCATCGTCGCCAGCGTTTCCTGCATCTACGGCCTCGGTTCGCCGGAGGCGTACCACGGCATGCTGCTGTTCCTCGAACCCGGCATGACCCTCGACCGGGACAAGGCGCTGGCCCGGCTCGTCGACATCCACTACAAGAGGAACGACGTGGACCTCGCGCGCGGCAACTTTCGCGTGCGCGGCGACGTGGTGGAGGTTTTACCCGTTTATGAACGGAACGAGGCCATCCGCATCGAGTTTTTCGGCGATCAGGTCGAGAGGCTCACCGCCATCGACCCACTGACCCGAGACACCCTGCGCGAGCTCGACCGCGTGGCGATCTACCCCGCCAGCCATTTCGTGACCCCGCAGGAACCCCTCAGGAAGGCCGTCACCGCCATCCGCGAAGAACTGATCGAGCAGGTCCACCACTTTGAGAGCCAGAACATGCTCATCGAGGCCCAGCGCATCGACCAGCGCACAATGTTCGATCTGGAGATGATCAAGGAGGTGGGTTACTGCCAGGGCATTGAGAACTATTCGCGCCACCTGATGGGGCGGCCCGCGGGAGAACCGCCGCCGACGCTGCTCGATTATTTTCCGGACGATTCCCTCGTCGTCATCGACGAGAGCCACGCCACGCTGCCGCAGCTCAACGGCATGTACAACGGCGACCGCGCGCGCAAGGAGACCCTGGTGCGCTACGGCTTCCGCCTGCCCTCGGCGCTGGACAACCGGCCGCTCAAGTTCCACGAGTTCGAGGCGCACCTGAACAGCATCATCCACGTCTCGGCGACGCCCGGGCCCTACGAGCTGGAGAAATCAGAGGATCACATCGTGGAACTGATCGTCCGCCCCACCGGCCTGGTGGATCCGGTCCTGGAGGTGAAACCCGTGGCCAGCCAGGTGGACGACCTGTACCACGAAATCGTCCAGCGCGCCGAAAAAAAAGAGCGCGTCCTCATCACCACCCTCACCAAGCGCTTCTCCGAGGACCTGACGGAGCATTACACGGAGCTCGGCCTACGGGTCAAATACCTGCATTCCGACATCGTCACGCTGGAACGCAGCCAGATTCTGCGCGAACTGCGGCTGGGGGAATTCGACGCGCTGATCGGCATCAACCTGCTGCGCGAGGGGCTGGACCTTCCGGAGGTGTCCCTCGTCGCCGTGCTCGACGCCGACAAGGAGGGCTTTCTGCGCTCCACCACTTCGCTGATCCAGACCGCGGGCCGCGCGGCGCGCCATGTGGAGGGCAAGGTCATCCTCTACGCCGACACCATCACCCGCTCCATGCGGGCGGCGATGGACGAAATGGACCGGCGCCGCGAAATCCAGATACGCTACAACGAGGAACACGGCATCACCCCCGCGTCCATCATTAAAAGCATCGGCGAGTCGCTATCGCGGACGGAGCCCGACCTCCCGATGGTGGCCGAGGAAGAGGAGGCTTACGAAGGCAACCTCCTGGAGCTGGCGGCAAAGCTGGAAAAACAGATGTACGCCGCCGCCCGGGAACTCGAGTTCGAAAAAGCCGCGGCGCTGCGCGACCGGATCAAAAAACTGCGCGAGGCCGATCTCAAGGTTTCCGCCTGAGGCTTCCCCGCTCAATCCGCCTCGTCACTCACGCCTCCCGCCTCCCGCGTGCCTTTGACCGGCTGGGCGTTTGCCGGCGGGGCGTTAGCGGAAGCAGGACCGCCCGCGCGGACGGTGAGTTCCTTGACAGGATAATAGGTGAAGTACGCCTCCATCAGTTTCTTCGCCAGCGGCGCGGCCGCCGAACCGCCGTGACCGCCATGCTCGACAAGCACGGCCACCGCGACCTCGGGCTTCTCATAGGGCGCGAAGGCGACGAACCAGGCGTGGTCGCGGAACTGGTAGGGAATTTCCTCATCGTCTTCGGTGTCTTCGGTCACACGCAGGTGCACCACCTGCGCCGTCCCCGTTTTCCCTGAAACCACGATATTGTCCATGCGCGCCACACGCCCTGTCCCACGGTCTTCATTCACCACCCCGCGCAGGGCGTCGCGGATGAGCTCCATATTTTCCGGCCGCGCATTGACCCGCCCCACGATTTCGGGATCGAATATTTCCCTCACCCGCCCGCTGGCCTCTTCGATCCGCTTGACCAGGTGCGGTTTGAGAAGAATGCCGCCGTTAGCCACGGTGGCGGTCATGAGGGCCTGCTGAAGGGGCGTCACCAGGTTGAAGCCCTGGCCGATGGACGCGGAGATGGTCTCCCCCGCCAGCCAGGCTTCATTTTTCTTTTTTTTCTTCCACTGCTGAGTGGGAATGAGGCCCGGCTTCTCGCCCGACAAGCCGAGGCCTGTGGGCCGCCCAAGGCCCAGCTTGTTCGCGTATTGCGCCAGCGTGTCGATGCCGAGCTGGTGGCCGATGGTATAGAAAAACACATCGCACGACTGCACCAGCGCATCGTGCAGGTTGACCGACCCATGCCCGGCGCGTTTCCAGCACCGATAGGTGCCCCGCCCCAGGCGATAATGCCCCGGGCAATACACCTCGGTTTCGGGAGTGATGATGCCTTCCTCCAGCCCGGCCAGGGCGGTCACGATCTTGAAGGTGGAACCCGGTGGATACTGGCCGCTGATAAACCGGTTCTGCAGCGGGTGCCTTTTGTCCTGAATGAGGGCCTTCCAGTCCTCCTGCGAAATGCCCGTGGCGAAGAGGTTGCCGTCGAAGGAGGGCTTGCTGGCCACGGCGAGGATCTCACCGGTCTGCACTTTCATCAGCACCGCCGAACCGCTGACCGGCTTCTCCGGCGTCCCCGTCATCATGGTTTCCAGGGTCTTCTGGATGCGTGCATCGAGTGTCAGCACGAGGTTGTCGCCGCTCAAAGGGTCGCGCTTTCTCAGCACCCGGAGTTCCCTCCCCGACACATCCACCTCCACCTCCTTGTGCCCCTTTTCGCCGCGCAGGACGGGCTCGTAAATACTCTCCAGGCCTTCCTTGCCGGTGAGGTCGCCTTGCTGATAGGCACCGCTTTCCATTTGATCGAGCTGGCTGCGATTGATCTCGCCGACGTAGCCCATGACATGCGCGGCCATTTCCCGGTAAACATAATTGCGGGTCGGCTCCACCATGATCCCCACGCCGGGCAGACGCATCTTGTTTTCCTCGACAAAGGCGACCTGCTCGCGCGGAATGTCGGCCCGAATGAGCACCGCCTTGAAGGCCCGCGCTTCCTTCATCGCCTGGCGTACCCGGTCCTCATCGAAATCCACCTTGCTTTTCAGGAGGGCAAACGTCGCCGCCAGGTCGTTCGCATCCTCTGGAGTGATGTACAGGTTAAAGGAGGGGCGGATGCCGACCAGCGTTTCACCGTTCCGGTCCTTGATCGTGCCCCGGAACGCGGGGAGAGACTTCAAGCGCACGCGGTTATTCTCGGACAGCTCGATAAAGTACCCGCCCTTTAAAATCTGCAGGTACCACACCCGCGTCAAGAGACACAAGAAACAGAACACCACCAGAATGAGATAAAACTTTATTTTCTTGCGGATCTCGTCGGCGCTTTCCGAGCCGTAGCGAAAGTAACTCATGAGGGTCGCAGGTAAAGGTTGGGCAGCCGGGCCACAACCCATTTTTTCAGGGCGTCCAGCATAAAAAAGAGGAAGGGACCCACGCAGGCATTATACAGGCCATAAGCGAAGATGGAGGAGAACATCCACCCGCCCGAAACATCGCCTTTAAACAGCGTCACCAGAACCAGGTAATAAATCAGGCCGTCAAATAGCGACGCCGTAAAAACGAAAAAACCGGTGGGTAGAATCCCCTCCACCAGAATCTTGTCCTTCAGCGTGGAGAAGAACAGCGCCACCAGGCTTTTTGACAGGGTGTTCACGCCGAGGAGGCCGCCGGACAGACAGTCCTGAATCAGCCCGACGGCGGCGCCCATACCCACGCCGTGGTTGCCGCGAAAATGGAAGCCGCAGTAAACGACGAGGATCAACGCCAGGTCGGGCCGCACCCCGGCGATAGACAGCGCCTCCAACCAGGTGGTCTGGACGGAGAATAACAACAGGAGCAGCAGAAAATGGATCAGAAAAAACATGGCTCGGCCTACGGCAGAAGGACCAGCACTTCCTCCAGGCGTTCGATGTCGGCGCTGGGCTTCAAACGAATGGACTGGAACAGCCCCTGATCGGCACGGACCACTTCCGCCACCTGGCCGATCAGAATCCCCTTGGGAAATATCCCGCCGAGGCCGGAAGAAACCACCCGGTCGCCCACCTTCACCTCAGCGGTCTTGGGAACGAATTTCATCTGGCACCATTTTTCCCCCGTGCCCACCACGATCCCCGGCACCCGGGAATCCTGAAAAAGAGCATCGACGGAACTGCGGCTGTCGGTGACCAGTAGAACTTTAGAGGAGGTTGCGCTGGCTTCGATGACGTGGCCAAGCACCCCGGCATCGGTGACGACGGGAAGTTTTTCCCGCACCCCGTCGCCCATGCCCTTGTCGACAAAAACCACCTTCGACCACTGCGTCGCGTCGCGGCCGATCACCGTAGCCACCACGGAAGGCCGCGCAGGGCCCTGCTCGTCCCCCACCAGCCTGAGCAAACGGTCCTGACGGAGAATGGTCTCCTGGAGCTGGTTCTTCTCCTTGAGCAGGCGATCAAGATCCCGCTTCAGCCTCTCGTTCTCCTGGGCTGCGTCCACCATGAAAAAATAATGGTCCACCGTTTGAGCGATGCGGCCGACCCCCGAGGAAAATACAGCCTGAACAGGCGAAAATATCGCAGAGACCCAGGATTCGATGAACACGCCCCCCCGGTCCCGTCTCAGGTTGAGAGTGATGAGGACGAAAGAAACCAGGAGAAGGGCAAAAAAGAGAAGAAGCAGGTTTTTTCCTGAGACACCTCTTTTGGACACAGTCAGATCGTCACTTTTCTTAGAAGTTCCCGGTCCCCCAGGACCTTGCCCGCGCCCAGGGCCACCGCCGAGAGGGGATCGTCGGCCAGGGTGATGGGCAGGCCCGTCGCTTCCTTGAGCAACGTGTCGAGGCCCTTGATGAGGGAGCCGCCGCCGGCCACCACCACGCCCTTGTCCACGATATCCGCCGCCAGCTCGGGCGGGGTGCGCTCCAGGGCAATCTTCACCGCCTCGACGATGGTGCCAAAGGTCTCGGTGAGCGCCTCGCGGATTTCCTCGTCGGAGATCACCAGGGTCTTGGGTATGCCGGCGACAAGGTCGCGGCCCTTGACCTCCAGGGTCATGCGCTTGTCCATGGGATACGCCGAGCCGATGGCGATCTTGACTTCCTCGGCGGTCCGTTCGCCGATCAGCAAATTGTATTTGCGCTTGATGTAATTGACGATGGCCTCGTCCATCTCGTCCCCGGCGATACGCACCGATTTCGAATAGACGATGCCCGACATGGAGATGATCGCCACCTCGGTGGTTCCGCCGCCAATGTCGATGATCATGTTCCCCGTCGGCTCCTGCACCGGCAGGCCCACGCCGATGGCGGCCGCCATGGGCTCCTCGATGAGAAACACCTCGCGCGCGCCGGCCGATTCGGCCGAATCGCGCACCGCGCGCTTCTCCACCTGCGTGATGCCCGAGGGAACCGCGATGACGACGCGCGGCCGAACCAGAGTCTTGCGGTTGTTATGCACCTTCTGAATGAAGTGGCGGATCATCTGCTCCGTCACCTCGAAATGGGCGATGACCCCGTCTTTCATCGGACGGATGGCGACGATGCTGCCCGGAGCACGGCCCAGCATCTGCTTGGCTTGCTGACCGACGGCCTGCACCTCCTTGGTCTGCGCGTTGATGGCCACCACGGAAGGTTCACGCAACACAATGCCCTGACCCTGCACATGGACCAGAGTGTTGGCGGTTCCCAGATCTATCGCCAGGTCATTTGAAAACCAGTCCCACAATAAACTGACCACGCCCATCCCCTTTGATATCGCCTATCCGATTTATGTTAAACCCTTGTTTTACATTAAGTTTCTTTTTATATCAAGGGGCCCTGAAAATTGCAAGACAAAACCCGAATCCCCATTCCGAAACGCGGCCTTCGCCCGGGGCCGCCTGGCCCACCCTCCCCGGGCGGCGGCCGGTGGCCGCGAAAGCCTTCCTTTAATAACGGTTGCCAATCCTCCCTCCGTTCTATATGATGGAAATTTTAATTAATTTCATTACTCCCTGGAGAACGTCTGAATGCTGAACATCATCCGTGAACACGCCGATTCCTGGCTGGTCAAATTCATCCTGTGGATGATCATTCTTGCCTTTGTGGGCACCATTTTCTACTCCTGGGGCATGGGAGGATCGACGGCTTCACGCGGGGGCACCGTGGCAACGGTGAACGGAGCAACGGTTTCTTTCGAGGAATACGACCGGACGTTCAACAACCTGATCAATTTCTACCGCCAACAGTTCCGCAACCAGTTTTCCGATGAAATGATCGAAAAGCTCGACCTCAAAACCCAGGCCCTCGATTCCCTCATCGACCGGAAACTCCTCCTGGATGAAGCCGGCAAGCAAAATATCCACGTGAGCGACGCCGAACTGGTGGACCACATCCAGAGCTTCCCCGCATTCCAGAAAGACGGCGTGTTCAACGAAGAGTTCTACCGGAACTACCTTAAGTTCAACCGCCTCACGCCGAAAGATTTCGAGGAAAGCCAGCGCGAGGCCCTCGCCATCGAAAAGGTGCAGAACCTCGTCAAAGGCAACACCCAGGTTTCTGATAGCGAGATTCTCGAGGCCTACAACGCCGAAGAGGAAAAGGTCAAAATCGACTATATCCGCTTCGCGGACGACTATTTCAGGAGCACCCAGCCGGTCAGCGAAGACGACCTGAAGAAATATTACGAGAAGAACAAGGCGAAATTCGAGATCCCCGAGCAGATCCAGGTGGAATACGTCAAGCTGGCTCCGAAAGACTACGAGAGCGGCATCGAGCTTCGCGAGGAAGATATCGAGGATTTCTACAACGCCAAACTGCCGGACTTCCGCGTGAAGAAAACCTTCAAGGCCAGCCACATCCTCTTCCAGCTTCCCCTGGATAAACCGCAGGATGGCACGAGCGACGAGGAACGCCAGAAGCAGGCGGAAGACACCGCCCGGGCGGAAGCCGAGGCCGCGCTCAAGAAAATCAGGGAAGGCGGCGACTTCGAGGCTCTCGCCAAGGAAGTCTCCGACGACCCCTCCTCGGCCGCGGCCGGGGGCAGCCTCGGTGAGTTCCCGAGCGGCATGATGGTCGACGAATTCGAGGCGGCGCTCAACAAGCTGGCCGTCGGCGAAATCAGCGAACCGGTGAAAACCCCCTTCGGTTATCACGTCATCCGCCTCGACGGCGTCACCGAGGAGCGCGTCAAGCCGCTCTCAGAAGTGCGGGAGACGGTCGAAACCCAACTCAGGCAGGAGAAAGCACGGCTCAAGGTCAAACGCATCGTGCGCCGCCTGCACCAGGCAGCCACGGTCAGCGGGAACCTGAAGAGCGCGGCCAAGGAGCAGGAGACCGACAGCCAGACCACCGCCTTCTTCTCAAGAGATAAGCATGACCTGCCGGAAATCGGCCGGGCGCCGGAGTTTTACAACCTCGCCTTCAGCCTGCAGGAAAACGAGATCGGAGAACCGGTGACCACCTTTGAAGCCTCCTTCATCCTGAAAATCGTCGCCAAAAAGGCCCCCTCCATTCCCGAACTGGGGGATGTCCGCGCCGAGGTCGAAAAGGCCGCCACCCAGAACCGCGACCGGGATTTCACCCAGGAAAAGTTCAAGCAGTTCGCCGAGCGCCTCAAGAAGGAAAATGACCTCAAAGGCATCGCTGGCGATATCAAGGAAGACATTCTCCACACGCCCTTCTTCAGCCGGGCCGATTCCATCCCCGGCATCGGCAACGTGGACGCGCTCAAGGACAAGGTTTTTGGCGTCAAGGAAGGCGAGACCGTCGCGGTCTCGGCGCTCGGCAAGCATTACCTCGTGCGGGTTCAGGGCATTCAAGAGCCCAGCGCGCCCGATACCGGAGAGAAGAAAAAACTGGCCGAACGCCTGGTGAGGCAGAAATCGAACTTTGTTCTCCAGGATTGGTTGAAAAACCTGCGCGAACGCTCCGACGTCAAGGTCGACAAAACCCTGCTCTAGAAAATTTTGCCGGGTGGGGGCTCATTCCGTCAGGCCAGCTGGCGCGGGCCTGCGCGAACGCTCCGGCGGCAAGGCCCCTTAAGCGCTCCTTCGGGAGCCTGCCGCGGTGGCGGGGGAATTTAGACGGTTTTTTTATAGAGCCTGTGGATCTTCAGCACCTTTTCCACCAGCGACTCGATATCCACGGCAATCACGCGGATCATTTCTTCCTTCCCCATCCCGCCGAGATCGTAGACGATATCGGGAACACGCCCATACCGGCTGATCGCCGTATCGGTCCCCCATTCCAGCGACGACCCCTCCTTTTCCTTCACCCGTACCGGCTCTTCCGCACGGTCGAACGAGGCCATGGTGAATTTTAGACGGCGGCAGATGGCGAGAAGCTCCTTGTCGCAGCGGATGTTCATCACCGCGCGCTGGCCCGGGTCATGCTTCATGACCGAGAGCACGACATTGGCGACATGGCGGGAGCCGCCGAACGCGGCCGGAGCAAGGGTGACCGCGTCGTCGCCCAGCCGGTTGATACGCCCCGGAAAAGCCACCACATCCTCGTGGGCCGCCGCACCTTCCAGGCCGACTCCGATGTTCGACTGCACCTCGGGAATCAGGCGGCCGATTTTCTCCTGCTTGAGAACGTCCATCGCGCGCGCCACGCGGAGCAGAAGGTCGCTTTTATCCTCCTCCCGGTACAGGCCCGCCAGCGGTTCGACAGCGGCGACGCCCTCGCCCGATCGGACGGCGCCCCGGATGGCCGTGCCGATGAATTGCTTCGCCAGGCACACCGCCGTGGACGGGTCTTCCCCACGGGCGAGTTGGGCGGCGATAGCGGCGGCGAGCACGCAGCCGGTGCCGTGCAGATCTTCCTCCGTCAGGCGCGGCGCGTCGAGCAACAGCGGCCGTCCGCCATCGTAATAAAAGTCCTCCGGCCGCCCCTTCAGGTGGCCTCCCTTGATGAGCACGCTCCCTACCCCGGTTTTCAGGATCGCACGGGCGGCCTTCAGGCGATCCTTAGGCGTTTTGATGCGGACGCCGGAGAGAATCTCGGCTTCTTTCAGGTTCGGCGTCACGAGGGACGCAAGAGGCAACAGCGACTCCTTGAGCGCCCTCACCCCCGCCGCGGTCAACAGGGTCTTGCCGTCGGAGGACTGTATCACCGGGTCCACCACCAGCCGCCGCACTCGATGGCGCTTGAGTTGACGGGACACCGCTTCCACGATCTGTTCGTTACCCAGCATTCCGGTTTTCACCGCGTTGGGCTTGCCATCGGCAAACAACGCCGCCAGCTGACCGTCCACCACTTCAGGCGGCAGGTGGAAGGTGGACAGGACGCCCAGGGTGTTCTGCGCGGTGATCGAGGCGATGGCCGACAGGCCACAAACGCGGTGGGCCGCAAAGGTTTTAAGGTCGGCCTGAATTCCGGCGCCACCGCTGGAGTCGGACCCTGCAATGGTGAGCGCCGTGGCTCGCTTATCTGAGTTCATGGTCAAAGGTCGGTCAAAGGTTCTGGGTTTCCGTGCCGGGGGGTATTGCCACGGCCGGTGCGGCCCGCCACTTGGCGGCGGGACCCCGCAGGAGGGTCGGTGCACGAGAGATAACTCTAGCAGACGAGCGGGAAGCCTGGCAACTCTTATTGCCTGGAGGGAAAATGCGGATCAGCCCACCGTCACCGATTTCGCCAGCGAGCGTGGCTTGTCCACGTTACGCTTCAGGGTGGTGGCGGTGAAGTACGAGAACAACTGCCCGATGACGAGTTGAATGAACGGGGCCACCAGGGGCGATACCGGGGGAAGGATCAGCTCTTCGCTGAACAGGTCCTTGTTTTTTCCCCGCTCATCGAAATGGATGCCCAGCACAAAACCCGCACGGGCGCGAATCTCCTCGACGCAATGCAGCGTGGACTGATGGAGATCCTTATCTTCCCGGGGCGGAATGAAAACGATGGAGTAGATGCTATCGTCGATGAGCGCCAGCGTGCCGTGCTTCAGGAAGCCGCCGGGCATCCCCTCCGCATGAACGTAGGCCACTTCCTTCATTTTGAGGGCCGATTCCAGAGCGACAGGATAATACATGCCCCGCCCCAGGTACAGCCAGTGCTTGGTGTGGGCATAGCGGTGAGCGATGCGGTGAATGAACCCCGAACGCTCGTTGAGGATGCCCTGGATGATGGCGGGCAGCTCGCCCAGCTCGGCCAGGTGCCGGTCGAAGGCTTTCTTTGTCAGGACCTTCTTTTTCAGCCCCAGGCGAAGCGCCAGAAGCGTCATGACCGTCATCTGGGAAATCACCGCCTTGGTGCTGATCACGCAGATTTCCGGCCCCGAGCCCTGCAGGATCACCTTGTCGACGAGGCGCGCGATGGAGGAACCCATGACATTGACCACGGCGGCCGTTTTCGCCTTTTTCTCCCGGGCGAATTTGAGCGCGGTCAGGGTGTCGTAGGTCTCGCCCGACTGCGAAACCGCCAGCACCAGGCTGTCCGCGTCGACACTGGCCAGGCTCACGAATTCATCGGAACTGGTGGCGGGGACAAATTCCCGCGCCAGCCAGGCAAAAACGTATTTCGCGAAGTTGGCCACATAATACGTGGAGCCGACGCCGGTGAGATGCGTTTGCCGGCTCTCGTAAATCATCTCCACCAGTTCGTCGAGCGGCGCCGCGCCGAGGCCGAGAACGTTGGCCACGGTTTGCGGTTGCTCGTAAATCTCCTTGAGCATGTAATGCGGGTAGCCGCCCTTTTTCGAGGTCTCGCTGTCCCAGTCGAGCTGGGTGATGGGCTTGGTGATCTCCTGCCCCGTGAGGGCGTTTTTCACCACGTAGCTGTCGCGGGAAATCACCGCGTACTCGCCGTCGTCGATGATCACCGCGTTCTTGGTGTAATCGATGAACGCGTTAAAATCCGACCCGATGAACTTGATCTCGTCGCCGATGCCGAGCATCAGGGGCGATTCGCGCTTGGCGCAGTAAATGTGCTCCGGGTCATACGAACTTATGAACGCGATAGCAAACGAACCCTCGAGAAGATGCAGCGTCTTCACCAGCGCCGCTTCCGGGCTTTTCGTCACCTTGTAAAATTTTTCCAGCAGATGCGGGATGACTTCCGTGTCGGTTTCCGAATCAAAAGAGTGCCCTTCCTTTTTCAACTGGTCCCGAAGCTGGCGGTAATTGGAAATGATGCCATTATGAACCACGGCGAAACGGCCGTCGCACGATGCAAACGGGTGGGTGTTATTACGCGTCACCTTGCCGTGCGTGGCCCATCGGGTATGGGCGATGCCCATCTGGCTTTTGATCTCGAGGACATGCTCCTTGCGGAAAAACTCCTCCACCCCGCCGATGTTCTTCTTGATGACGATGCTCTTTTCGTCCATGAGAGCCACACCGCAGGAATCGTACCCCCGGTATTCCAGGTTGCGAATGCCTTCAAACAGGGCTCGGGTAATATTCCCCATCCCAACGACGGCGTTGATGCCACACATAGGCGTCCCTTTAACGATGAGTGATGGAGTAACAGGCGGACCAGGTTTTCCCCGGTGGAACCACCATGCCCGGCTGAATCGTATTTCCCGCGCCGATAATGGCTGCGTCGCCGATGAAGGCGCCAAGCTTGGATAAACCTGTCGGCAGGCTTTTTTTTCCGCTCTTCACGCTGATGGGCGTAAGGTCGATGGAGCGGTTGACGGTCATGGACCCCGCGCCGATGTCCACCCCCTCGCCGACCACGCTGTCGCCGATGAAGGACAGCCGGCCGATGCGCGCCCCGTCGAGAACCACGCAGTTCTTCAGTTCGACGCCGTAACCCACCGAGCACTGGTTGCCCAGCGAGGAGTAGCTTCGCACCAGGGAATTGTTGCCGACATACGTTCCCTTGCCGATGTAGCAGGGCCCTTCGAGAACGGCCCCGGCCTTGACCACCGCCCCATCGTCGATGACCACGGTGCCCTGGATCGTGAGGTTGGCCTCCAGCGTGGCGGATTTGGAAATGCGCGACGTTTGCCAGGAGTCCATGAGCACTTTATTGGCTTCCAGAATCTGCCAGGGGTAAACGATGTCCAGCCACTCGTCTTCCCACATCGAGGCGTACATGCCTTCCTGGACGGTTTTATTAAGGGCCTTTTCCATGTTCGCGCCGTTTTTCTCCAACAAATTGAAAAATGACGCCGGTAAAATGAAAACTCCCGAAAGCACGTAATTGCCCAGATTGTCGCTTTTTGGCTTTTCAATGAGCCGGGTGATCTTCATTTGCGCGTTCAGGAAAACATTGCCGAACATCTGGTTCGAGGGCGGCAGGCAGATCGAGGCCACGGGCGCCTTGAAGGAATGAAACGATTGCTGGACCTTGGTGAAAATGTTTTGCGCGGTCAGCGTATCCCCGTAGACCAGGAGAAAATATTCTCCGGGCTGGATTTTATCCTTCACCTTGAGCACCGCGCGGCCGATACCGCGCGAACGCCCCTGCTCGACGTAATGCAGGTTCAGGCCGTCCTCATCGCGCTCGCCCATGGCGGAGATGAGCTTTTCCTTCTGGTGCTCGACGACGACGAAGATGTCGTGAATGCCCGACTGCTTGAGGAGGTCAAGGGTGTTGTCGAAAAGCGTCCGCCCCGCCACCCGCACCATGGCGATGGGCCGGGTATCGGAAAATGGCGTGAGGTTCGGCGCGTTGCCGGCGGCAAGGATAATGGCTTTCATTTACAGTTTCCCATGGGGACGGAGGTTAAGGCGTAATGCCCCGCTTCAGTCTCGGGACGCCAGGATTTCCTCGGCTTTTCTTAAGTCTTCCGGAGAGTTGACGCCGAAAATTTCGTCCGCGTCTTCGGTTACCACCGAAGCCAGAGGCAACCGTTGCGCGGCAAAATTCGCAATGGTGTCGGTCAAATAAAACTCGTTTTGGGCGTTGCTGCACCCCAAATCGCTTAAAGCCTTAAATAACAACCCTTTATTAAAACAATAAACCCCGGAGTTGAATTCGTCAACCGAATTCTCCTGCGCCCCGGCGTCGGCCTTTTCGACAATCCGCGCCACCTCGCCCGAGGCATCGCGCAGCACCCGGCCATAATCGTTCTTTTTCCGCGTCTTCAGCGTCAGCAGGGTGCAGGCGGCCCCGCTTTCCCGGTGCTTTTCGATCAGTTGAATCATCGTCTCGCTTTTCACAAACGGCATGTCGCCGCAAAGCACAAGAACGTCGCCGGAGTAGTCCGCCAAAGCCGCTTCGGCCTGCTGCACCGCGTGCCCCGTCCCCAACTGCTGCTCTTGCAGGGCGAACTCCACCGCCCGGCCGGCGCACGCCTGCCGCACCCGGTCGGCCTGAAAACCCACGACCACCACCACACGGTCGGGACGGACAGGGTCCAGGGCCTCAAGGACAAACTGGAGCAGGGGTTTGCCGGCCAGCGGCTGCAGCACCTTGGCCAGGGGGGATTTCATGCGCTTGCCCTGCCCCGCCGCGAGAACAATGACCGCTAGTTTTTTTTGCATGTGATCTTGAAGTCTTTAATCTTTTTCCTTAAGGTATTTCGATTGATACCGAGGATATTGGCCGCCTGAGTCTGGTTGCCGCCGGTGCTTTCGAGAACGATTTCGACCAGGGGTTTCTCCACACCGCCGACGATGAGCTCGTGCAGCCCGCCGTTCTCTTTCCCATCCATATGGGAAACGTATTCCTCGACGGTTTTGTGAAGCCAGTCTTCCAGGAAGGAGCGGACCTTTTTATTGTTACGTTCCATGAGATCGGCAAGAAGCTAATAGATGCAGAATTCGGTCCAGGAAGGACAAACAATCCGAAAACCTGTATGATGTGTGTGGCGGATACTAACAAACAAGCCCCAGAGGGTCAAGCCCTATTCCCCGGCCGGCGGCGGGAAGCCCCCGGCGCCGCTCATGCGGAGCGCTCCGCGCAGGGGAAGATGGCCCCATGCCTTTGAAAATCAACAACCCGAGAAGCAGGAGACCCTTAACGGCCATGAAAGTCGCCTTCACCACCCTGGGCTGCCGGACCAATCAGCACGACACCGCCGAGATGCAGACCCTCCTTGAACAGGAAGGCTACGCCATCGCCGATCCCGGCGAACGAGCGGACATTTACGTCATCAACACCTGTTCGGTAACCGCCCGCAGCGACTACCACTCCCGCCTGGCCGTGAAAAAATCCCTCGCCATCAACGGGGACGCGATGGTGGTGTTCACCGGCTGCTACGCCCAGCTCGCCGGCGAGGAGGCCGAGGCCATCGAAGGGCTGGATCTCGTTCTCGGCAACGCCAACAAGCTGGAAATCGTCGACGCCATCCGCCGCAACGTCAAGGGCCAGCAAGTGATTAAAAGCACCGGCGGACCGGCTTATCACATGACGGACATCCACCAGGAGCGGGATTTTCGCTCGATCCCGGTGGGAAGCTTTTTCGGCAAGACCAGGGCCTTCATCAAAGTGCAAACCGGCTGCGACGAAAAATGCTCGTTCTGCACCGTGGTGCGCGCCCGCGGCCGTTCCATCAGCGACCGCCGCACAAATATTCTTAAGAACATCCGCCAGGCCATCGACGCCGGCTTCAAGGAGATCACCCTCACCGGCATCAACCTCGGCACCTGGGGCATGGATCTGGAGCCTCGGGAGCGCTTTTCCTCGTTGGTCAGCGACATTGTCGACCTGGAGGGGGAATTCCGCGTGCGCCTGAGTTCCATCAACCCCATGGAGATCGACGACGAACTTTTGAGCCTGATGGCCCATTCACCTAAAATCTGCCCTCACCTGCACATCCCCCTGCAAAGTGGGGACGACGAGGTGCTCGGCCGCATGCGCCGCAACTACAACTCCCGGCAATACATCGACACCGTGCACCGGGCGGTGGAAAAAATCCCCGGTTTGGGCCTGGGCGCCGACGTGATCGTCGGATTTCCCGGTGAAAGCGAGGCGGCGTTCGAGCGAACCCGCGCCCTGATCGCGGACCTTCCTTTCACCTACCTGCACGTTTTCACCTATTCACCGCGCAAGGGCACCGAGGCTTATGGCTTCCGGAGCGACCTGCCAAAAGCGGAGAAAAAGCGGCGCCACAGAATTTTAACCGAACTGGCAGTGGAAAAAGCCGAACAATTCCGCCGCCGGCAGATCAACGAAACCGTCACCGTCCTGTTCGAGATCCCGGACACCGCCGGACAACTCAAGGGTTACAGCGAGCACTACGTTCCGGTGACCGTAGAGGACAACAGGGACCTCATCAACCAACTGGTCCCGGTGACCTTAAGCCGCATGGCGGAAGATAGGGTCTTCGGATGCGTCGCCTGATCACCCTGACCACGGATTTCGGCCATGATGACCCGTTCGCAGGCATCATGAAGGGCGTTATTCTGGGCCTGGCCCCCGATGCGCAGATCGTCGACATCACCCACGCCATCGGCCCGCAGAACATTCGCCAGGCCGCATGGACCCTGGAAGCCGCGGCGCCCTGTTTCCCGGCGGGAACCGTCCACGTCGCCGTGGTGGACCCCGGCGTCGGCTCCGAGCGCAGGCCGCTCGCGGTGCAGGCGGGCGAACACACGTTCATCGCGCCGGACAACGGCCTCCTCACGCCGTTTCTCGCTTCCGCGGATGACATCTTCGAGCTGACCCGGAGCCGGTATTTTCGCAAGCCGCTGTCGGCCACGTTTCACGGCCGCGACGTGTTCGCGCCGGCGGCGGCGTGGGTGGCGCAGGGAACGCCTCTTTCGCAAATGGGCGACCCCGTGGAAAATCCCGTCCTGCTGGACATACCGCAGCCGGTGTTCATGAACGGCATTTTGACGGGGGAAGTCATCCACATCGACCGTTTCGGCAACATCGCCACCAACATCACCCGCGGCCATCTGGCGGATCATTTTCAGGAAGGGGCCGCGCAACAGAGCCTCCGCATCGGCCGGGGGAGCAACCTGAGGCTTGCCAGCCACTACAGCGACCGCGCGCCGGGCGAGGCGGGTTTTCTGCTCAACAGCTGGGACCGGGTGGAGGTTTTCGTCCGCGAGGGCAACGCCCGCCTGCATTTCAAGTGCGAGATCGGTTCTCCGGTCGTCATCTCACTGGAGACCGAAGAATGACGGGAATCAAGATCATCTGCCAGAACAAGAAGGCCCGGCACGACTTTTTCATCGAAGACACCTTCGAGGCCGGCATCATGCTCAAGGGCACGGAGGTGAAGTCCCTGCGCGAAGGCAAGGCCAACCTCGCCGACAGCCACGCCCAGGTGGAAAACGGTGAAGTGTGGCTGCTCAATTGCCACATCAATCCCTACGCGCCGGCAAGCCAGTTCACCCACCACCCCATGCGGCGGAGAAAGCTGCTCCTGCACAAAAAGGAAATCGAAAAGCTCATCGGCAAGACGCGGGAAAAGGGCTACACGCTGGTTTGCCTCAAGTTGTATTTCAAGGGGGGCAAGGCCAAGGCCGAACTGGGCCTCGCCCGCGCCAAGAAGCTGCACGACAAGCGGGACACCCTGAAAAAGCGCGAAGCCCAGCGCGAAATCGACAAGGCGATCAAATCACGCATCCGGGTCTGACCGGGCTTCCGCAGGCGGCCGCCCGCCCCGCAACCCCCCGCGCTCACGGAGGGAGCAATGGATATCGAAAAAAAGATCGCGGAGTTGCTGAGCGGGTTCCAGCCCGCCACGGCATTCATGGCTGCGTGCGAACTGGGCCTGTTCGAGGAACTCAAGCAACCGGCCCGCGCCGAAAAAGTCGCCCAAAGGCTGGGGCTCGACCCACGCGCCACCCTGCGATTGCTCAACGCCCTCGTTGGGATGGCCATCGTGGTCAAGGAAGGTGAACACTTTTATTTACCCGAAGGCTGGCGGAAGTTCCTGCTTAAAGAGGGCGAGCGCTATCTCGGCCAATGGGTTGCGCTCATGTCCGACCTGCAGAAGGCCTGGGTGCAGTTACCGGAATTTGTCCGCAACGGGCGCAATATCACAAGCATCATGGACATGCTCGGCGGCGACCCGGCGCGCATGCGCGGCTTCATCGATGCCATGCACGACAAGGCCTTGAAAGCCACCGCGATGATCGCCCGGGAGATCCCTCTTGGCGAAGCCCGGCAAATGCTGGACGTGGGCGGCGGCCCGGGCACCTACGCCCTGGAATGGGCCAGTGCGCACCCCAGGCTGAAAGCCACGGTGTTCGACATCCCCCCCGTGCTCGAAGTGGCGAAAGAATACATCCGCCGCTACCAATTGGAAAACCGCGTGACGACCCAGGCGGGGGATTTCAACCGCGACGCACTGGGCACAGGGTACGACCTGGTCCTCCTCGCCAACGTCCTGCACATGTACAACGCGGAGACGGCGGAAGGCCTGGTGAAACGGGCGGTCACCGCCCTTGCACCTGGCGGACGGCTGATCGTCCACGGCTTCACCACCGACGAAGGCGGCACCAGCCCGCTGGAGGACGCGATGTTCAGCATCAACATCGGCCTGTTGACAGAAGGCGGCAACGCCCATCCGCTCCCTGAAATGACGCGCTGGGTGACCGGCGCGGGGCTCACCGAAACGCGCAGCTTCCGCATCGACGGCATTCCCACGGGCGTCCTCACCGCGAAAAAAGCGGTGTGAACCAAGGGGGTTCAGCCTTGCGGCGTTTCCCGCCGGGCAACCACCAGAGCGACACCCAGGACGGCGATCACCGCGCCAATGTAGCCCAGGAAACCGGTGGGGTCCTGCGGCAGCCGGCCCAGGCTGTAGTCGGGAAAAACGAGCATGGCCAGCAGGGTGATGAGCGGGTTGAGGGTGATGAGAATGCTGATCAGGCTGATGGGAATTATTTTGACCGCCTCGGCCAGAGCGCCGTAAGCGAACAGGGTATTGAAACCGAGGAAAACCAGAAACAGCCAATACGTCGAATCGACGCCGGCGAACTCTCCCCACGTCACCTGCGGAACCAGAACGATCGCCGCCACGCCGTAGACCAGCAGGTTGAGGGACTGCGGGCCAAAATCACGGCTCAGGATTTTCTGGCAGACCATGTAGACCACCCACACCACCCCCGCGAAAATAACGTACCAGTTGGCCGAGGAATACAGGCCGAGCTGCGCCACGTTGGCCCGCTGATCGATGAAAAAGACGACAAAACCGGCCATCGCGGTCAGGAGCCCGAGGTATTGCCGCTTCGTCAGTTTCTCGCGAAAGATAAAGACCCCGACAAGCACCAGGATGACCGGAGCGAACTGGATCAGAATGGCGACGTTCGAAGGCCCGCTGAAGTGCACCGCCCGCGTCACGCCCAGGTAATTGGCCGCGAGCGCCGCCCCGGCCAGCAGGCCGAGACTCGGCGGCCGAAGCAGGATGGCCTGCGGCGCCTGCCCCTTCCACCCAAGGAAAGCGAACAACACGACGAATGCAAAGGCAAAGCGGAACCAGGCAATGGACCCCGCCGAAAATTCGGTGAGGGCGATCTTGAGAAAAATCGGCAGCAGTCCCCACAGCAGGGTGGTGACGAGCACCAGCAGAACACCGTGAAGGTATTTAGAGCCGGAAGATGTGGGCGGCGGATTCAATGAATAGACCCGATTTTTTTTGGGACTGACAGGGTACCACAGAGCGTGTCAATTCCGCTCAAAAATGGCCCCGGCACGCGCCACTCCCACCGCCTCTTTCACCCTCTTCGGCGTGCGGAACCGAGGGCTTCACTGAAGTTCAGAGAAATTCTTGAGGAGGGTCAGGCCATTTTTCTGGCTTTTTTCAGGATGAAACTGGAAGGCGTAAATGTTTTCGTGATGGACGCCGGAAACAAAGGGGCCGCCGTAATCCGTCACCGTGGCCACCATGGCGGGATCTTCGGGCACCACATAATAGGAATGGACGAAATAAAAATAGCGGTCGCCCGAAAGCCCCGCGAACAGGGGGTTGGGCCGCTCCACATGGACGGTGTTCCACCCCATGTGCGGGATTTTGAGCGGCTCCCCGTCCGCGGGATTGCGGTGCGGTTGCGGGAAGCGCACCACCGCGCCAGGGAGCAGACCAAGGCCCGGCACAAGGCCGAATTCCTCGCTTTGGTTGAACAGGAGTTGCAGGCCCAGGCAAATCCCCAGGAAGGGTTTGCCGCTTTTCACGGCCTGCTTGACCACCTCGACAAGGCCGAGCTTTTCGAGGTTGTGCATGCAGTCGTGAAACGCCCCCACGCCGGGAAGCACCACCGACCGTGCCCCAAGGATGGTTTCCGGGTCATGGGTCACCACGGCGCGGGCCCCCACCGCCTCCAGCGCCTTTTGCACCGAACGCAGGTTGCCCATGCCGTAGTCGATAACGGCGATCACTTATAACTTCCCTTTAGTGGAGGGGACTGCCCCGGTGCGGGCATCGAGTGAGGAGGCTTCGTCGAGGGCGCGGGCGAAAGCCTTGAACAACGCCTCGATGATGTGGTGCAGATTGGTCCAGTAGGGGGAGTTGAAGTGCAGCGTGATGCCGCTGTTGGCGGCGAACGCCTGAAAAAACTCGGCCACCAGCTCCACGTCGAAATCCCCGACTTTCGATTTAGGCAAATCGACATTGAAAACGAAATACGCCCGCCCGCTGATGTCGATGGTGCACTCGGCCAGCGCCTCATTCAGGGGAACGCTGGCCCGGGCAAAGCGGCGGATGCCGCGTTTATCGCCCAAAGCTTTATTGAATGCCTGCCCGAGCGTGATGCCTACATCTTCAACGGTATGGTGAAAGTCGATATGCGTATCCCCCCGGGCCTTGACCTTGAGGTCGAAAAGGCCGTGCCGGGAAAGCTGGGAAAGCATATGATCGAGAAAAGGAATGGTCGTCTGAAGGTCCTGAACTCCCGTCCCGTCGATGGAGAATTCAACATCGATCTCGGTTTCGCTGGTGGCGCGCTGTACTTTGGCTGTTCTATCCATTGGCCGACTGTTTTACTTTCACTTGGCGCTTCTTCATGTTTTTCAGGAGAGATTCGCCACTGCCCCGAAACCATTTTTTCCCGCCACCGGAGGTGGATTTTTTAAACACCGAATCGTAGTAGGCGACCACGGTCTCATAAAGGCCGGGCGGGTCGAGTTTGAGGTCCTTGCGTTGCAGGTCCGAAGCCCCGTGCTCAAGCACGATGTCGCCGATGCCGATGCACTTGATGTTGATGCCGGGCAGACCCTCTTCCTCGATCGCCTCGAGCACCGCCGAGCCGAAGCCGCCCTGGAGCGAGTGCTCCTCCATCGTCACCAGGCACGCCGCCGATTTGGCGTAACGGAAAACCAGATCCTTATCTATCGGCTTGGCGAAACGGGCGTTGATGACGGCGATGGAAAGTCCGTCTTTTTCCAGCATATCGGCCGCTTCCATGGCCGGCTGCACCATATGGCCGTAGGCGAAGATGGCGATATCCTCGCCGTCCCTCAACACTTCGCCCTTGCCTATTTCCAGAGTCTTTATTTCCGGGTCCAGCGGCACCCCCAGGCCGGACCCTCTCGGGTAACGCAGCGCGGCGGGACCGTTGTGATAAACCGCCGTTTTCAGCATGTGGCGCATTTCATTTTCATCCTTCGGCGCCATCACCACCATATTGGGAAGCGTCCGCAGAAATGCGATGTCGTACATGCCCTGGTGGGTCGCTCCGTCTTCACCGACGATTCCCGCCCGGTCCATCGCGAAGGTCACCGGGATGTTCATCAGGCAGATGTCATGCACCACCTGGTCGTAGGCCCGCTGCAGAAACGTGGAGTAAATGGCAGCCACCGGCCGGAACCCCTCCAGGGAAAGCGCTCCGGCGAAGGACACCCCGTGCTGCTCCGCCATGCCAACATCGAAGGTTCGCTCGGGAAACACCTCGCCAAACCGGCTGATGCCGGTGCCATCAGGCATGGCTGCGGTAATGCCGATGATCTTCTCGTCCGCCCGCGCAAGCTCAATGAGGGCTTCGGCGAACACGGCGGTGTAGGCCGGGTGAGCTTTTTTCTTGTGAAACTCTCCGGTAGCAATGTCGAAGGGCCGCGCGCCGTGCCAGACATCGGCCTTTTCCTCGGCCTGGTCGTAACCTTTGCCCTTGCGCGTCATCACGTGCAGGAGGGTCGGCCCCTTGAGTTCCTTCACAGTCTGGAAGGTGTCGATCATCGCGTCGAGGTTGTGCCCGTCCACGGGGCCGACGTAACGGAACCCGAGGTCCTCGAACAGGCGCCCGGGAATGAAGACGCCCTTGATCGCCTCGTCGATGCGGTGCGCGTAGGCGGATATTTCCTTGCCGATACCGGGGATGGCGAGGAGCAGTTCGTCGACCTCTTTTTTAATCTTCATCATCACCTGACCGGTGAGAATCTTGCTCAGGTGCGCGGACATGCCACCGACGTTGGCGGAGATGGACATTTCGTTATCGTTCAGCACGACGATCATGTCGTTCTGAATATGGCCCGTGTGGTTGAGCCCTTCGAAAGCCATGCCCGACGTCAGCGAACCATCGCCGATGATGGCAACCACCTCGGTGTCCTCTTTCTTGAGATCCCTCGCCTTGGCAAACCCGAGGGCCGCCGAAATCGATGTGCCCCCGTGGCCGCAGTTCCAGTGGTCGTGCGGGCTTTCCTCGCGCTTGGTGAAACCGCAGAGCCCGCCGTACTGGCGAATGCTGTCGATGCGGTCGCGCCGGCCCGTCAGAAGCTTGTGGACATACGATTGATGCCCCACGTCCCAGATGAACTTATCCCTGGGGCTGTTGAACGCATAATGCAGCGCAATGGTCAGCTCGACCACACCCAGGTTGGAAGAAAGGTGCCCCCCGGTCTTGGAAATGGTCTGCAACAGGGTGTCACGTATTTCCTGCGCCAGGGCAGGCAGATCCGACCTGTCGATTTTCTTTAAATCGTCAGGACCGTCAATATTATCGAGAAATCTGTTCATAGCGAACTCAGCTTCAGTAGGTGCGTTGAACAAAGAACCGGGCTATTTCCCGGAGCGGGTCAGCCCGATTATCGAATGAATCCAGGCAACGGATACTTTTTTCGACCAGATCATCGGCCTTTTTGCGGGAGGCCTCGAGGCCGTACAACCCCGGATAGGTCGCCTTGTCCTTATCCAGGTCGCTGCCGATGTCTTTTCCTAACACTTTTTCATCGCCGACGATGTCCAGAATATCATCGATGATCTGAAATGCCAGCCCGATATGCGCCCCATACTGCGTGAGCGCCGCCAGTTCGGATTTGGAGGCCTGGCTCAAAAGCGCGCCGGAGCGGACACAGGCGCGAAAAAGAAAACCCGTCTTGTAGATGTGGATGTATTCCAGCGTTTCCGGGTCGATCGGCTTGCCTTCGGATTCGAGATCGACCACCTGCCCGCCGATCACCCCGCCGGACCCCATGGCGACAGCCATTTCGTGGGTGGCGGAAAGCAGGCACTTCGCGGGGATGGAGGCCATCAACGCGGAATGCGTCATCATGAGAAACGCCTGGGTGAGCAGCGCATCTCCAGCCAAAATGGCGACCGCCTCGCCGAACGCCTTGTGACAGGTCGGCTTCCCACGCCTCAGGTCATCGTCGTCCAACGCGGGAAGGTCGTCATGAATCAGCGTGTAGGTGTGGATCAGCTCTGTCGCCACGGCGAAAGGCATTACCGTCTGCCGATCGCCGCCCACCGCCTCCGCGGCGGCGATGACCAGGCTGGGCCGCAACCTTTTGCCCCCGGCCATAAGGCTGTAATGCATCGCCTTATGGATCACCTCGGGATAGCTTCCCTCCCCCGGCAATAATTCAAGGATCGCCGCGTCGATGAACTTCCTGTTCTCTAAAAGATAGCGATCTGCGGACAAAACCCCAACATTATCAATGAATTATTAATAAAATGCCGTTTAAAACCCAGGGTCAAATATTATCACAAATCCACCGCCAGTCAACTTTAATCGTCTCCCGGCCTAGCACAATCAAGCTATTAGATTTAAAGACTTTAGACCACCATGCCTTGCGCATCGCCAGGGCTCTCCCGGCTCCGCCGGCAAAGCCCCCTTCGCACCTCCGAAACGCTGCCCCCTGGATTCTCTGGAAGCTTTTACCATCAAGGAATAGCAAAAATCAGCCGATAATCGGGGGAAGATCAATAGGGGAGGCGGAAATTTAATATCCATTCAAGAAATTTCATGTATCATGGCACCGAATTTTATCAACACCCGGCCGACCGGCCTTCGTTTTCCGCCGGAACCCGGGCGGTTTTATTTTAATCTGCACCCCGAAAACCTGGAGAAGTACCCGCCCCAACCCCCAATATTGAAGGACCGGAAATGCCGCATCTGACCAACTCCTGGGCCGGTTACGCCGCCCTGATCTGCTTCTTCCTCGCCTACTCCCTGGTGATCTTCGAGGAAAAGATCCACATGCGAAAATCCAAACCCGTGCTGGTGGGGGGGTGTCTCATGTGGGCGATGATCGGTTTTTACGAGGCCGGGCACGGCGGCAGCCACGCCCACGATTTCATCGTCGAGCTGATCGCGGAAATCGCCGAACTGTTTTTCTTCCTTCTCTCGGCGATGACCTTCATCAACACCCTGGACGAACGCAACGTCTTTAAAAAGCTTCGCTCCTGGCTGCTCAGAAAAGGCTTCGGCTTCAGAAAACTGTTCTGGGCCACCGGTGGCATCACGTTTCTCCTGTCACCCATGGCCGACAACCTGACCAGCGCGCTGCTCATGTCCACCGTGGCACTGGCGGTGAGCGGAGGCAACGCCCGCTTCATCGTTCCCGCCTTCACGCACATCGTGGTGGCCGCCAACGCCGGTGGCGCCTGGAGCCCCTTTGGCGACATCACGACGCTCATGGTATGGACCGCAGGCAAGGTGCAGACGATGGAATTCTCTTACCTGATGATACCCGCGTTGATCAACTGGGTGGTTCCCGCACTCATCATGCACTGGTTCGTCCCCGACGAGCAACCCGTCGGGTCCACCGAGCAGATCGAAATGAAACCGGGCGCCCGGGTCGTGATCGTTCTCGGCGTCCTGACCATCGCCACGGCGGTGAGCTTTCACCAGTTCCTGCACCTGCCGCCCTTTTTAGGGATGATGCTCGGCCTGGGCATTTTGATGATGTTCGGCTACGTTCTCAAGAAAAGCGGCGAAAAAACCTACCTGACGCGGCTTGATCGCGATGTGAACACCGCCAAACCCGAGCCCTTCGATATTTTCCGCAAGGTGGAGGCGGTGGAGTTCGACACATTACTGTTCTTCTTCGGCGTCCTCACCGCTGTGGGCGCATTGCAATACATAGGCTACCTGGCGCTCGTCAGCCAGGGCCTGTACGGCACCCTGGGCCCCACCCCGTCCAATATTCTGGTGGGGCTGCTTTCGGCTGTTGTCGACAACATTCCCGTCATGTACGGTGTCATCAAGATGGACCCTCAGATGGGCCTGGACCAGTGGCTTCTCATCACGCTGACCACCGGCGTCGGCGGCAGCCTGCTCTCGGTGGGGTCGGCGGCGGGAGTTGCCGTGATGGGCGTGGATCGAAAAAACTACACGTTCATGGCGCATTTGAAATGGGCGCCGGTGATCGCTCTCGGTTACATCCTCAGCATCATGGCCTGGTGGGTGCTGACCCAGAACCTGCGCTAGCGCCGCGGCACCCCCCGGCCCTTAGAGGACGACGCGCGCCAGCGTGAACACGTTCACCCGCCCCGCATTCGCCCCTTTGAGCGCCCGCGCCGCTTCGCCCGCCGTGGCGCCCGTGGTAAACACATCGTCCACCAGAAGCACGTCCTTGCCCCGCACCACTTCGGGGCGGTCCACCGCAAACGCGCCGCGAATGTTCCGGCTCCGCTCGGCCCGGGTTTTTGCGGCCTGCGAACCGGTATCGCGGACCCGGCAAAGCAGGCCGCTGGCCAGCGGCAGCTTGAGGACGGAAGCGACCTCCCGCGCAAGGAGGAACGACTGATCGAACCCGCGCTCGCGCATCTTCCTGAAATGAAGGGGAACCGGAGCAACGTAAAACCCCGCATAGGTCTCGGGCGCGCCGGCAAAATAGCGTTTCAAAAGAGCCGCGATATCGACCACCGCCCCCGGCTGCGGACTGTATTTGAAGAAATGCACCAGTTCCCTGAGCACCGTGTCGTAGGATCCGAGCGAACGTGCCCGGTCGAACGGATGCGAGTTTTTACGGCACTCACCGCACAGAAACCCGGAAGCGGGAAACTCATAGGAAATATCGGCCGGCATGCCGCAGGCGTCGCAATACGGCCGGCGGATAAACGTGATTTCCCCCAGGCAGGGAGCGCACAGGAATTCTCCGCCCCCGGCGCGCGGCCCCCGGCAGTAAATACAGCTTCTTGGGAACAGGCCGTCAAGCACGCTACCCGCCAGGGAACGCCCCAGTTTTTCCAGCTTTTTAAATATCGGCATGGCCTTTGCGCGCGCCGGGGGCACGCCGCGTTCCCGCTTTAGCGGAACGGGAACGCAGGGTTAAAATTTGTTATCCAAACATATTTTATGATAAAGTTGCAAGTTTGAATCACCCGCCCCGGCTTCCCCTGGCCGGGGTTTCTTTGCAGCACCAAGCCATCACCGAGAGCCCATGAACAGCAACGAAGAAATCATCCAGTTGACCGATCACCACGTGGCCGCCACCTACGGCCGCATTCCCATCGCCCTGGTGCGCGGCAAGGGCACCCGGGTGTGGGACGCATCGGGAAAAAAATATATCGACTTTGTCAGCGGCCTCGCCGTGAACAACCTCGGCCACTGCCCCCCGGCGGTGGTCCAGGCGATCCGCAAACAGGCGGGAACGCTGCTGCACGTCTCCAACCTGTACCACATCGAGCCGCAGTCGCGCCTGGCGGAGGAACTCACCCGGCTCTCTTTCGCCGACAAAGTCTTTTTCTGCAACAGCGGCACCGAGGCCAACGAGGCCGCCATCAAACTCGCCCGCCGTTACCACCACGACCGGGGCGAAACCGGCCGGCACGAGATTCTGTCGATGCACAACTCGTTTCACGGGCGCACCCTGGGCTCCCTGTCGGCCACGGCGCAGAAAAAATTTCATCTGGGTTTCAAGCCTCTGGTTCCCGGCTTCAAATACATCCCCTTCAACGACCTGGCAGCGCTTGAGGCGGCCCTCTCGAAAAAAACCGCCGCCGTCATCATCGAGCCGGTGCAGGGCGAAGGCGGCGTCCACGTCGCGGGCAAGGCCTACCTGAAACGGGTGAAAAAACTGTGCGCCGAAAACGGCGCGCTTCTTATTTTCGACGAAGTGCAAACCGGCTTCGGGCGCACGGGAAAACTCTTCGCCCACGAGCACTACGGTGTGCGGCCCGACCTCATGACGCTCGCCAAGGGCATGGCCAGCGGCATCGCCATCGGCGCACTGGCGGGAACCGCCCGCGCAATGGCCACCTTCAAGCCGGGGACCCACGCAGCCACTTTCGGCGGCAACCCACTGGCCTGCCAGGCAGGCCTGGCCACGTTGAGCGTCCTCACGGGCGACAACTTTCTCGCAGGCGCCGCAGCCACCGGGGCCTACTTCGCCGACCGACTGCGCGAACTGAAGCAAAAGTTTCCCATCATCCGCGATGTTCGCGGGCTCGGTCTCATGCTCGCCATCGAGCTGGACCGGCCGGCTGCGGAGATCGTCCAGGAATGCCTGCGAAGGGGCTACCTTATCAACTGCGTCCAGGAAAAGACGCTGAGGTTCCTGCCGCCGCTCATCATCACCCGGAAGGAAATCGACGGGTTGATAAAGACCCTTGCGTCCATTCTGGGCGCCGACCCGGCGCGGCCCTGAGTTCGCCCGCCCGGCCATCGAGATAATCCACGAGGTTCATCGCCATGAAAAAAGACCTGCTGACGTTCAACGATCTCACGCGTGACGACGTCCACCATTTTCTTGCCAGGGCCGCCGCACTCAAGGCGGAGCGCCGGGCCGGGGTGTTTCATTACCCGCTGCGCGGCAAATCGCTCGGGATGATATTCAACAAGCATTCCACCCGCACCCGTATTTCCTTCGAAGTGGGCATGAACGAAATGGGCGGCCACTCGCTTTTCCTGACCGGTGACCAGCTCCAGCTCAAGCGTGGAGAGTCCCTGCAGGATTCCGCCCGCGTGCTTTCCCGCTACCTGCATGGCCTGCTCATCCGCACCTACGACCACGATGAAGTGGTCGAACTCGCGCGCTGGGCCGACATTCCGGTGATCAACGGCCTCACGGACCTGAGCCACCCGGTGCAGGTGCTCTCCGACCTGTTCACCATCCAGGAAAAACTCTCGCGGCTTGATGGCGTGAAAGTCGCCTATGTGGGCGATGGCAACAACGTCACCTACTCGTGGATTCTCGCCGCCTCCCTCATGGGAATGCACCTCAGCGTCGCAACGCCTCCCGGCTGCCGCCCCCTCATGCCCGAAACCCGGGCCGGCGACGGCGTGGTCGAAATCATGGACGACCCCCTGGCGGCGGTGAAGGACGCCGACGTCATTTACACCGACGTATGGGTCAGCATGGGGCAGGAAGAGAGCGAAGAGAAAATCCGCTGCCTCAAGCCTTACCAGATCAACCAGCAACTCGTCGAAGCCACGGGCCGGGAACCGCTCGTCATGCACTGCCTGCCGGCACACCGGGAACTGGAAATCACCTCCGAAGTGATGGACGGAAAACATTCCGTCGTCTTCGATCAGGCGGAGAACCGCCTGCACGTGCAAAAGGCCATCCTGGAAACACTGTTAAGCCGGTAGGAACAATGGTAGAATCGGGCCGTCATGGCCCGAAATCCTGGGTGCATGGCTTAACCGCCCCCCGCTTCTACGGGAAAAAATAGCGATGCCTTCCCCGCTCAAACACAGCCGCAAGATTCGATGCCTTCTCCCGGCGCTGGCGGCGATGGTTTTCCATCTTCTCATCGCGCCCGCCCTCCTTGCGGCAGAGGAACCGCTTCAAATTGAAAAGGACCGGCATCATCTGATCCTCACCGCGCGCAAGATCCTCGTGACCCAGCAGGAAACGGAGGCACTCCTCGCCCAGCCGGCCACACGGCAAACCACGGAAAAGCTCGAGCGCATGCAGGCCCAGCTGAACAAGCTCTACCTGGAGTTCGACTCCATGGCCACCGAGCTGCCTCTCGAGCCCCCGGAGTTCAAGGATAAAAAATCCGACTGGATCGCGCAGCTGGAGGAACTCACCCTCCCCCTGTTGCAGATGCTGAAAGACATCACCGCCAAACCCCGGCGCATCGAAAACCTCAAGAACTCCATCGCCGAGCTCGAAATTCGGCTGAAAGACTACGAAAAAGCCACCCAGCACCTGCAGACCTTTCTCGATGAAAAGCCCGCCGCGCCCGAAGCGACGGACGCCGAACTTTTCCAGAAACGCATCCTCCTGCTAAAAAACAAATACGACCCCGAACTGGTTCGCCTGAACCTAGAAAAAGCGCAGGAAAATTTGCAACGGGAGCTGGCGGGCGATCAGTCGGTGGTGGATTCAGCCTCGGAAGCCATACGCGAATTCTTCAAGAACCGTGGCCGCAATGTATTGATCACCCTCGGCACCTTTCTAGGCCTCTGGTGGCTTCTCACGCGGCTTCGCAAATGGATCGCCGGGAACAGGGTCTTCCTCAGCATGAGCCCCGCGTTCGGCAAACTATTCACCGCGGCGTACAACCTGTTCGCCCTTGGCTTCGCGATGCTCGCCGGCCTCGCGTGCCTGTACTTTTTTAACGACTGGCTCCTCATCAGCCTCGTGGCCCTGACCCTTCTCCTCGTGGTCTGGACGTCACGGCAATGGGTTCCCAAGTTCCTGAAGGAAATCAGGCTGATATTGAATCTCGGCACGGTGCGGGAGGACGAACGCCTGTTATGGCAGGGCATCCCCTGGCAGGTGCGGGAAATCGGCCTGCAGGCCAACTTGGTCAACGAGCGCCTGGAGGGCGGCGAGGTTCGCCTGCCGGTGCACGAACTGATCGGAAAATTTTCCCGCCCCCTGGTCGAAGGCGAACCCTGGTTCCCCACCTCCACGGGCGACTGGGTCCTGCTTTCGGACCATAGTTACGGCCGGGTTCAAAACCAGACCATGGAACAGGTGGTGCTCTGGCTCAAGGGCGGGTCGCTCAAGTTTTTCCCCACGGCGGACTTTTTGTCGATGACCCCCATTAACCTGTCCACCGGCTTCCGTTACTCCATCGAGTTCGGCCTCGACTACAGTGAACAATCGCGCGTATGCACTGTTTTGCCGGCGCTTTTCGAAGACGGTCTGAAAAAGAAACTCCGGCATCACCTGGAGGGCGACGCGCCCGATTTCAAATTCCTCGCGGTGCGCTTCGCAAGCGCCGGGGCAAGCTCCCTCAACCTCGCCATTCTCATCGACGCGGACGGCCGCATGGCCAACCAGTACGAGGATTGCAAGCGCGAAGTGCAGGCCGCCCTCGTCGCGCTGTGCAACGAGAACAACCTGACGATTCCCTTCAACCAGATGACCGTCACCCTGGCTCCCCCCGCGCCTGAAGCCGCCACGGCGGCCAAACAACCCAAAACACCCGATAGTGCTTGAATTCGAAATCCTGAAAAAACACCGTTATTCCGACGCCCGCCTGGGAAGGGTCACCACCTCCCACGGCGTCATCGACACGCCCGCCTTCATGCCCGTGGGCACGCGGGGCACGGTGAAAGCCATGACGCCGGAGGACCTCATCGCCTCCGGTTCGCAGATCGTCCTCGGCAACACCTACCACTTGTACCTGCGCCCCGGCCACGAACTCATCCGCGAGCTTGGGGGACTGCACCGCTTCATGAACTGGCATCGCCCCATTCTCACCGACAGCGGCGGCTTTCAGGTGTTCAGCTTGACTTCCCTGGCGCGGGTGACAGAGAAAGGCGTCGAGTTCAAGTCGCATCTCGATGGCTCGACGCATTTCTTTTCGCCCGAACGTGCGATGGAGGTGCAGCAGGCCCTGGGGTCCGACATCATGATGACCCTCGACGAACCGGCCCCGCACGATGCGGAGGAATCGGTCGCCCTGGCATCGATGAATCTTTCCACCCGCTGGGCGCGGCGCTGCCAGGCGATGCACTCGCCGGGCGATCAGGCGCTGTTCGGCATCGTGCAAGGCGGAATGTTTCCGGATCTGCGCAGCCAGCACGTGGAAGAGATGGTGGACATCGGCTTCGAAGGCTACGCCATCGGCGGTTTGAGCGTCGGCGAGGACAAGGCCACCCTGCTCAAAGTCGCTCGCCACACCGCGCCCCTCCTGCCCACAAAAAAACCGCGGTACCTGATGGGCGTCGGCACTCCGGGCGACCTGCTCGCCCTTTCGGGCATGGGCATCGACATGTTCGACTGCGTGATGCCAACCCGCAACGCGCGCAACGGCTCGCTGTTCACGAGCGAAGGCAAGGTGAATATCCGCAACACCCGTTTTCGCGACGACGCCCGGCCGCTCGACGAACACTGCCCCTGCCCCGCCTGCCGGAACTATTCACGCGCCTATCTGCGTCACCTGTTCCTCGCCGATGAGATCCTCGGCCTGCACCTGAACACCGTGCACAACATCACTTTTTACCAGAACTGGATGGCGAACATCCGCCAGGCGATCCTTGAGGACCGGCCCTTCGATTTTACCGGAGTGGAAAGTTACCGCCTCGAGGAGGACGCCGAGGGGTGATCACCCCTTCACCGCGTCGTCGATCACGCCACGGATGACGAATTCGTTGAGGTCGTAGCCGGAGCGTTTCGGCAACGCCGACTGGAACACGGCTTTTATCAGCGGCAGTTTTTCCGCGTCGAGGAAGGCGTGCAGACGCTCGAAGTGTTGTTCGGGGAAGTACACGGTGAGGTCGAGCTTGGCGCGCTGATAGACGAAACGGTAACCCGAGCGCATCGGGCTCGCCCGGCGAGGGCGATATTCGGCCGCCCCCTCGAGCATGATCGGGGCGATGGTTTCCCATTCCCCGCCCAGGGCAACGAGCCCCTGGCGCACACGGGAAAGCAGGGTCTGGGGGCTTTCCAGGTCGTAGGTGTAGCTCGTCATTGTTTCTTTCTCCCCCCCTGGCCGAAACGGCTCAGGGAATATTCTGGCGGCGCGCCCTCAGCGCCAGAAACAGCGGAATTTCACGGCGCGCGCGGTTTTCTCCCCGCGACCGCTTGCCCGGCTCGCTTTCCTTTTTCGATACCCATTCTTCCAGACCGTCGACCATAAGCCCGGCTTCGGTGATCGCCTGGAAATAACTCTCAAGCGGCCGGTGGTAGGTGGAAGTGAATATTTGGGAACGCGCAAAAGGCGGCGTCAAAATCGGAATGAGCATCTCCGAGAGGTAGCGGTCCACCCTGCGGTACTCCATCTTCTTTTCCTCGTCCCAGCCCCAGTGGGTTTGCCGCGGAATGCGAAAACAAGGGTGTGTCACCACCATCACCAGGCGGCCGCCGGGTTTCAACCAGGTGGCCGCGTTCTTCATCACCGGCTGAATGTCCTCCATGTTCTGCAGGGCCATCAGACAGACGATGGCGTCGAAGGTGGCTTCTTCGAAAGAATCCGGCTCGCGCGCGTCGGCATGGTGGAAACACACGGAAGCCGGTGAGCGGGAGGCGGCGTAGCCGAGGAGTTGTTCGGACGCGTCCAGGCCCTCCACGCGCATGCCCTTTTGCGCCAGGTAGCGCGAAAACGCCCCCGGCCCGCAGGCCAGGTCGAGAACGCGCTCCTTCTTTTTCAGCTCCAGCATGCGGAAGGCGCCGGGGAAAATAAGGGTTCGCTGGTATTCACTGCCCTGATCGCCGACCACGGCGTTGTACCAACGCGCCGCCTGGTCCCACTCCGTGACGGGAGCGGGTGTGGGCCGGGCGGATCGCCTGGCCGGCGGCGGCCCCTTGCGCCGCGGAGATATTCTTTTTTGCTTCATGACATTTTGTCCATCAAAGGCGCCGCTTGCCCAAGGCCACCGGCATCCTTTATAATCGCTACAGGTTATTTCTGCGGGCCAGCCACCCCAAGCCCCGCTACAATCCGAGCCATCTTACCATACGAGGTAACTCCATGACACGCGCCCCGAATATTTCCTCCCACGGCAAAGTCCTGGCCGCGCTTTTTCTCGCCTGCCTGCTCGCGGCCTGCGCCTCGGCGGACTACAACCGGAAAACAGAACAGCTCGATAAAAGCCTCCGCGTGTTCAACCTGCAGTTCGAAAGCAAAATGATCGACAATGTCCTCCCGCTGATCCACAAGGACGAGCGAGAGGCGTTCGCCATCGACAGCCTGGAGTTTCGCGATCGGGTGACGTTCTATGAAACCTCACCCATCGACATACGCTACTTCAAGGATGACAAAGAAGCCGAGACCACCGCCAACGGCCCCGAGGAGGGGTTCAACAAGGTCATCACCAAGATCCGCTACCGCTTCGTCGCCTTGCCGAACAACCAGGTGAGAACCACCATTGTCGAGCAGGAATGGGTGTATGAGAATGAAAGCTGGTTCGTCAAACCCAAGCTGAAACCGTTCCTGAATTGAACGGCGCTTCCTCGCGCTACTCCGCTTCCGCCACGACTTCCACAGGCTGGTGAAGCGCCACATTGTCCTTCCCCACCGTGCAATTGATGCCGTAAAGCTCCACACCCGCCCGTTTGGCCTCGCGCAGCGTACGGCCGAACTCCGGGTCCACCCCGTCGTTGGGACGAATGACGCGGGTGTCGGACCGCTGCGAAACGAAGAGCACCGCGGCGCGGCGGCCAGGCGACAGCAGTGACATCAACTCGCGCAGATGCTTTACGCCGCGCGCCGTGGGCGCATCCGGGAAACGCCCCACCCCGTCTTCGACAAAACTCACCGATTTGACCTCCACGTAAACCAGGGCGGAGGGCGTATCGATTCGAAAATCCAGGCGGCTGCTCCCCATTTTCACCTCGCTCGCATAGCCGGTGACCGGCGCGAAAAAGGGCAGGCTCCCCTCGGCCAGCGCCCGCTCCACCAGCACATTGGCGAACCCCGGATAGACGGAAACCCAGATCGAACCCTGCCGCACCAAAACGAGGCTGTAATCGGTCTTGCGTTTGGGGCCGGGGCAATGCACCAGCCGCACCCTTCGGCCCGGAATCATCAAACCGGGAAGCCGGCCGGGGTCGGGCACGTGCGCCTCGGTTTCCCGGCCGCCGATGAGCACCCGCGCCAGATAGCGGTTGGGCCGCTCAATAAAAACGCCGTCGACGATTTCGTCGCCAAGGCGGACCGGAGTGCAGTTCCTGGCGTTCAACGTAATGCGGAATCAGAGAAGGCGGAGAAAAGCCAACGGGGCATGGCGACCCGCCGAGGGGCTAATGGTGGCCGCCGCCGTGGCCCGCATCGAGGTTGACGGTTTTTTCAATCGTCAACAGCCGGTCCACGGAGGGCGAGACCCTGTCGATGAACGGCTTCGGGTACAGGCCGATGAAGACGATCAGCAGGCAAGCGGGAAGCAGCAGGCCGAACTCGCCCCGGTTGATGTCGGTGAGATGAGCGGGGAGCTTGTCGTTCTTTTCCTGCATCGCCCCCTGGAACATGTACAGCATGTAGATGGAGGCGAAGACGATGGCAAGCCCAGCCATAAGAACGAAGATCGTGGACATGTCGGAAAGCATCGCCGACGTCCAGACCCCCATGAGGATGAGAAATTCGCCGACGAAGCCGTTCAGCCCGGGCAGGCCGAGGGCGGCCAGGGTGATGAGCATGAACATGCCGTAGAGCACCGGCATGGCCGTGCCGAGGCCACGGAAATCCTTCAGGTTGCGCGTTCCCATCCGTTTTTCCAGAATACCGACGATGAGGAACAGCGCCGAGGCGATGATGCCGTGGTTGATCATCTGCAGAACGCTGCCTTCGATGCCCTGGCCGTTGTGGGCGAAGATCCCGAGCACGATGAACCCGAGGTGACTGATGCTGGAATACGCCACCAGGGCCTTGAGGTCCTTCTGCGCCACGGCGATCCAGGCCCCGTAGACAATCCCCCCCGCCGCCGCGCAACCGATGGCCACCGCGAGGCTCTCCACCGCGTCGGGAAACATCGGCAGGCAAAAACGAATGATGCCATAAGCTCCCGTTTTCGACATCGCTCCGGTGAGCAGGACGAGGGCGGGAATCGGGCAGGCGACGTAGGTGTGCGGGAGCCAGCTGTGCAGGGGAAACACCGGCACCTTGATGGCGAATGCGAGAAAGAAGAACAGGAACATCCACAACTGCGACACCGGGTCAATGTGGGTGTGCACCAGCGTCTGGATATCAAACGTGAGTTCGTGGGTGGCGTTGTAGTGCGCCACCGAAATGGAGACGATGGCCACCAGCATCAACAGGCTGCCGACCAGGGTGTAGAGCACGAACTTGGTCGTGGCATACACGCGCCGCCCCTCGCCCCAGATACCGATGAGAAAATAGGTGGGGATCAGCATCAATTCCCAGAACACGTAAAACAAAATGGTATCGAGGGCGACGAACACGCCCAGCGTCCCCGCTTCCAGAGCCAGCATCAGGGCGAGGAAGTCGCGCAGATTGTCCTTGCGGTCGAGGGAAAAGAAGATCGCGATGACCGAAAGAAACGTGGTCAGAACCAGCAACAGCACGCTGATGCCATCCACCCCCACCTGATAGCGGATGTTAAGGAGCTTCACCCACAAGAAAGATTCGGTGAACTGCATCCCCGGGTCCGCCTCCTTGAACCACACCAGCACCCCGAGGGAAATCAGGAAGCTGAGAGACGCGGCGCCAAGCGCCACGGCACGCGCCACCGCCGGGTTGTTCCTGTCCACAAACAGGAGCCCGAGGGCGGCCACCAGGGGAATGAATACGATCAGCGATAACATCTAATTCCTTCCGTTTACAGGAACACCACGAACAGCAGGATGACCACCAGCCCCGCGACCATGTTGAGGGCGTAAGTGCGGACCTTGCCGGACTGCCAGAGGCCGATGCCCCGGCTCACGCCGTGAATCTGCGCGCCCACCTCATCCACGGCAAAGTCGATGCCTTGCCGCTCGGCCTTTTCCTCGAGGAACGCTCCGATGGCCTTGGTGGGCCGGACGATTAAAAAGTCGTAAATCTCATCGACGTAGTATTTGTTGTAAAGCAGGTCGTAGATGGGCGCCAGGGCCTGCTTGACGAATTCGAGACGGTCCCGCCCGGTCATGTAAAGGATTCCGGCGAAGGCGATGCCCACAACCCCCGCCGTCACCGCGATGGTCTCCAGCAGTTCGTCCTCCGGGTGGACGGGCGCGGCGCCGAACACCGGCGCGAGAAATTCATCCACCCAGTGCCCGAGCCCACCGGCCAGGAGCGCCAGGCCCGCCAGCGCAACCAGCGGCGCGGTCAGAGCCAGCGGCCCTTCGTGCGGGTGCGCTTCCGGGCTTCTCAGGGTGCCGTTGAACGTGTAAAAGTAGACGCGGAAAATGTAAAACGCCGTCATGCCCGCGGTGAGCACGGCAATGGCCCAGAAAAAGATGTTGCCCATCTCGCCGTGGTACGAACTCAGGATGATGGCCTCCTTGCTGTAAAAGCCGCTGGTGAGCGGAAAACCCGCCAACGCCAGGGAGCCGATCAGAAACGTCAGGTGGGTGAGCGGCATCGACTTCCTGAGCCCCCCCATGCGGCGCAGATCCTGCTCGCCATTGAGCGCGTGGATCACACTGCCGGCGCTCAGGAACAGGAGCGCTTTGAAGAACGCATGCGTCATCAGGTGGAACATGCCGGCGCTGAAAACGCCGATGCCCACCGCGAGGAACATGTAGCCGAGCTGGCTCATGGTCGAATAGGCGATGACGCGTTTGATGTCGTATTGCACCAATGCCATGGAACCGGCGAACACGGCGGTGATCACCCCGACTCCGGCAATGAAATACATGGTGTACGGCGCCAGCTCATACAAGACGTGACAGCGGGCCACCAGGTAAACCCCGGCGGTGACCATGGTCGCGGCGTGGATGAGCGCACTGACCGGCGTTGGGCCTTCCATGGCGTCGGGCAGCCAGGTGTGAAGCGGCAGCTGGGCCGATTTGGCGAACGCGCCGACCAGCAGGAGCAGCGTGATGAGCAGGGCCACGTCGTCGTTGGGCCGCAGGTTCGCTTTCGCGGCGGCGAACACGTCCAGGTAGTTGAGTGTGCCGAAATGCGAGAAAATGACGAATGCCGCGATGACCATGCCCACATCGCCGATGACGTTCATCACGAAGGCTTTCCTGGCCGCCAGCACGGCGCTGGTTTTCTCGCGCCAGAAGCCGATGAGCAGGTACGAGGCGAGCCCCACCAGCGCCCAGCCGACGATAAGGAAAAAGAAATCCGCCGCCGCGATGAGCACCAGCATGGAAAAAATGAACAGGTTCAGGTAGGCGAAGAACCGGGGAAATTCCGGATCGCCCTCCATGTAGCTGAGAGAATAGACGTGAATGAGGAAACCCACCCCGGTGACAATCAGAAACATGAAGACGGACAGCGGGTCGATGAGGATGGACAGATTGAGCGTGAAGGTTTCAGAGGTGATCCAGGTGTACAGCGTGAGCACATGGCCGGCCCGTTGTTCCGCTTCCAGGAACATCATCTGGCTGAGCGCATAAAGTGAGAAGGCAAACGCGCCCCCCACCGCGCCACAGGCGATGAGGCCCGCGCGCCGGTGCGGCATTCGATTTCCCCACCAGCTCAGGCCAATGAAGCCGGACAGCGGGAGAAGCAGGATTAGCCAGGCGTATGAGAACAACGGTTTACCCCTTCAAGACGTTGATATGGTCCACGTTCAGGTCGTGCCGGGTCCTGAAAATCGTCAGGATGATGGCCAGCCCCACCACCACCTCGGCCGCGGCCACCGCCATGATCATGAGAGCGAAGATCTGCCCGTCCATCGAGTTCAGAAAATCCGAATAACCGATGAGCAGGAAATTGACCGAGTTCAGCATGAGCTCCACGCACATGAACATGATGAGCGGGTTCTTGCGTATCATGAATCCCAACGCGCCGATGCAGAAAATGGTGGCGCTGATAATCAGAACAAAATTCGGGCCCATGGTTATCTCGTCCTTCTCTTAAGCGGCGCGCTGGGGAACTTCGCCAGGCAGATGATGCCCACCGCCGCCACCAGCAAAAGCACCGACGCAAGTTCGAACGGCACCAGATGGCGGGAAAACAGTTCGAGCCCGACCACCTTGGCGCTGCCCACCTCGGCCAGCACCTGCGCATCCACCGCCCCCTGGATGGGTTTGGTGGGGCCCACGGTGGCCGCGAGCAAAAGTTCGCCAAACAGGGTACCGGCAAAACTGAGCGCCATGAAACGCTCGAACGACGCTTCCTGGATCTCCTTGCGGCCCCCCAGGAGAGCGATGATAAACAGGAATAAAATCATCACCGCGCCCGCGTAAACGATGATCTGCACCGCGGCGACGAACTCGGCATGATACAGGAGAAACAGGAGGGCCAGGCAAATCATGTGGCCAATGAGGTACAACGCGCAGTAGATCGGCGAGGAGCATAAAATAACGCCCAGGCTCGCGAGCACCGCCATCAGCCCCGTAATAAATACGACCAAGTCGTAAGTGATTTCAAACACAGCTCTCTCCCCTTGAATAAGCTGACCGGCCCGCGGGTGAACCCACGGCGGCCCGGCCCCTCCAGACCTCTCCCCCGGCCTGCGTCAAACCCGCGTGGTGTTGCCGAGCACGTTGACGCGGAACTGGTTCGGTTCGGGATAAACCAGCAGATCCTGCTTGGTGGCGATGTACTTATCCCGGTCGTAGTCGGCCAGTTCGTAATGTTCGCGCAGGACAACGGCATCCACCGGGCAGGCTTCTTCGCAGTAGCCGCAGTAAATGCAACGAAGCAGGTTGATCTCGTACACCTCGGCATAACGCTCGCCCGCCGAAACGCGGTGCTCCGGCGTGTTTTCCGCCGCCACCACGTGAATGCAGCCCACCGGGCAGTTGACCGAGCACAAGCTGCACCCCACGCACCGTTCCAGACCGTTTTCATCCCGGTTCAGGAAATGCCGGCCGCGGTACCCCTTGGGCATGGTGCGCTTCACCTCGGGATAACAGATCGTCGTGGGCTTGGAGAGCATGTTGCGAAACGTGACCCCCAGCCCGATCATCAGATTCTTGATTCCCGCAAACGCTGCCTGCAGCATAACAACCTCTATATTCCGGTCACAGAACCTTGATGACGCTTGTGACCAGCAGATTCAAGATACAAAGCGGCAAAAGCACCTTCCAGCCGAAGGTCATCAGGCGGTCGTAACGAAGCCTTGGAAACGTCGACCGCAGCCAGATGAACACGCACAAAAGGAAGAACACCTTGAGGGAGAACGCCAGGATCGGCCACAAGGGCAACCCGTAGGCGTTCCAGCCGCCCAGAAACAGCAGGGTGATCATGGCGCTCATGGTCACCATATTGATGTACTCGCCCATGAAGAACATGGCGAACTTCATTCCTGTATATTCCGTATGAAACCCCGCCACCAGCTCCTGCTCCGCCTCGGGCAGGTCGAAGGGCGCCCGGTTGGTCTCCGCCACGCCGGCGATGAAAAACAGCAGAAACGCCAGGGGCTGAAGAATAATATAAGGCACCGTGGCCTGGCTCTCCACCAGGTCGATCAGGTTGAGCGACCCGGTCAGCACGATGACGCTGAGCGCCGAAAGGCCGAGCGCCAGTTCGTAGCTGATCATCTGCGCCGAGGAGCGCAGCCCGCCCATCAGCGAATATTTGTTGTTCGATGAAAGCCCCGCCAGCACCATGCCGTAAATCCCCATGCCGGAGATGGCGAAGATGAACAGAATGCCGGAGTTGATGTTCGCGCCCCACAGGCCGATCTCCTGGCCAAGCACCGTCACCGGCTCGCCAAAGGGGATAACGGCGAAGGCCACGATCGCCGTGAACACCACCACCGCCGGCGCCAGATGATAGAGAAACTTGTCGGCGGAGCTCTGGATGATCGATTCCTTGAACAGCAGCTTGATCGAATCGGCGAAGGGCTGCCCGAGGCCCAGCGGGCCGACGCGGTTCGGCCCAAGCCGCACCTGAAAGCGGCCCATGAGCCTGCGTTCGAGCCACACCAGCAACGGCACCACACCGAGCAGCGCTCCCGCGATCACCATGGCCTTGATGCTGCCAATGATGAACGCCGGCTCGAACAGCGGGTCGATAAACTCCATCACCTCATCGAAGAATTCACTCAAAGCGTCGGTTCTCCGTTCCTGGCGCTCAACATCGCGCCCATCATGCCTTCTTCACATCCACCGCTGCCGCGTCTTCCGCCGCCAGCGTCATCAGGTCTTGCTCGTCGGACACCCGCGGCACCACCACGCCGCCGGGGTTGACTCTGTTGGACACCTCCGCCTGGGCGCGCACCTCGCCGCCACCGGCCGTGATGACCACCGGGTCCCCATTCGCGATGCCCAGGCGGCTCGCGTCGGCCTCGTTCAGGGTCGCGGTGGAAGCCTGGAACTGGTGCGAAAGCTGTGACGAGGGGTCGAGTATCGCATCCTGCGCAAACAGGCGGTGGGCGATGCGAAGCCTGAGGCCTCCCGCCGTCGCCTGCTCCGAAGGGCTCTCGACCGCGCCTTGGGCAACCGGCGGCTGCGTCCGGGTTTGCCCTTCTTTCTTTATGCTTTTCTTGCTGATGTCGCTGTAACCGGGCACCTTTTCGGCGATCTCCGCCGTCACGCCAAAAGACGCGGCGTACTCCGGCGCATTTTCGTCCAGCGCGCGAATCATCATGGAGACCAGTTTCCAGTCGGGCGCGTTCGCTGTTTTCAGCCCGCCCTTGCGCAACTGCACCCGTCCGCCGATGTTGGTGGTGGTGCCTTCGTCGTATCCCGGGCCGTTGGAAATGAGAACCACGTTGGCCAGGCGGGAAGTCTCGGTCTGCATGATATCGTGCACCACCAGGACATCGAGTTTCTTAAGGGCGGCGGCAAGCCGCTTTCCCCCGGGAAAGTCGGCAAGGGGATTCGCCCGGTGGATCAACAGCGCCTTGAGGCGCCCCTGCTCCGCCTGTTCGATCATCTGCATCGCGCTGAGCCCCGGCGCGGTGGGAGTGTTTTCGCCCCACGCCGCCTGAATGGCCTCGGCCCCACCCGCAAGCGGCATGCCGCCCGGGTAATAATCCGGCAATACGCCCATGTCCAGCGCGCCCACAGCGTTGGTGCCGGGCGCCGCGGGGATGGCCCCGCAGGAAATTTCGCCGATCTGGCCCATCGCCGTCATCAGGCGCGAAAGCTGGCCGTGGGCCGCCGCGCTCAGGGGCACGGGGTTGTAGATGAGCGTGACTTTTTGACTGCCCCGGATGAGGTCTGCGAGGGTCTTGATTTGCTCCCCATCGAGCCCCGCCCGGCCGGCAAGGTCCGCGCCCGCGCCGCTGCCGGCAAGCTCCGCCGCCAGCGCTTCGCATACCGCCGCCGCGGCGCCGACATTGTAACGGCCGGACCATTCCGCGTAGCGGTCCATCGAGGTGGACTGGTCGCCGAGCACCGCGAGTTTCACGCCGCCGCGCTTGGCCACTTTTTTCAGCCGCAGTTCGAGAATCGGCAATTCCTCCGCCGGGTCCGATGCAAGCAGCAGAACCAGGTCGGATGTTTCGATATCCTGCAGATCGTGATGGGCGATGGGCAGGCCGGGCGAACCGGGATGCGTCTTGTGATCGATGTTGTTGCTGCCCAGGCCCTGGCGGAACAGCTTCTGGTACAGGTAAAGCTCCTCGTTCGTGCCGTAAGCCGAACCGATGAAGCCGACGCTTTCCGGCCCGTGCTCGTCTGCAATTTTCTTAAACGCCTCGGCCACATGCACCGCGGCCTCTTTCGGGGTGAGAGCCTTCCAGTCGCCGCTGAGCCGGGATTTATTCATGCCCATGCGGTTTTTGCTCTCAAGGAAGTCGTACCCCCAGCGCGCCTTGTCGCAGATCCAGCCATCATCGACCCGGTCGTTGGGCCGGCTCTGAATGCGCAGGAGCTTGTTGGTGCGCGTCCCCATCGTCATGTTGCAGTTGACGCCGCAGTGCGAGCACAGCGTGTCGGAATTCGCCAGGTCCCAGGTGCGGGCCTTGAAGCGGAACTGCGTGTTCGTCAGCGCGCCCACCGGGCAGATGTCGATCACGTTGCCGGAAAAGCGCGTGGCGTAGGGCTCGTTGTTGAACGTGCCGATTTCGTTTTTGAAACCGCGGTTGTGCATGACCAGCGCGCGCTCGTCCTCGATGATGTCGCTGTAGCGCGTGCAGCGCTGACAGGCAATGCAGCGCTCCCGGTCGAGGGTGATGACGGGGCTGAGCGGCGCGGCCTTCAGGTTATGGGCGCGGTCGAACTCCATGCGCGTTTCCGGCGCGCCGAATTTGAACGTGTTGTCCTGCAGCGGGCACTCGCCCCCCTTGTCGCACACCGGGCAATCCAGCGGGTGGTTGAGCAGGGTGAATTCCAGCACGCCCTTCTGCGCCTTTTCCACCTTCTCCGTGTTCGTCCGCACCACCATGCCGGGGCCCACGTCCAGGGTACAGGCGGTCGCCATTTTCGGCATTTTTTCAACTTCCACGAGACACATGCGGCAGCAACCGAAGGGGCCGAGCTTCTCGTGATAACAGAACACGGGAATCTCAATGCCCACGGTCTTGGCCGCGTCCACCACTTTCGTGCCCTTGGGAACGGTGACGGTCTTGTCGTCGATGGTCAGTGTGACGGGTTCGTTGGCCATGGGTTATCCGGCGGCTCCGGTGGCCGCATTTTGCAGAAATTCCTCATAATCCGCCCTGAAGTGCTTGATGCCGCTCACCACCGGAGCGATGGCGGCGTCGCCCAGCGGGCAGAAACATTTAAAACTCATGTTGTCGCAGATATCGTTCAGCTTTGAAATCGGGTCGCCTTCGCTCTGGCCTTTCATGATTCGCGAGAGAATCTGCCACAACCAGCGCGTCCCCTCCCGGCAGGGCGTGCATTTGCCGCAGGATTCGTGCATGTAAAAACTCATCAATCGGTGGGTGGCCTCCACCACGTTCATCGTGTGATCGATGACGATGAGGGCGCCCGAGCCCAGCATGGAGCCCGCGGCCTGCAACGCCTCGTAATCGTAAGGCGTGTCCACCAGCTCGGCGGGCAGCATCGGCACCGACGAACCACCGGGAATGAACGCCTTGAGTTTGTTATCGTCGCGAATGCCGCCGGCCAGATCGTAGATGATCTCCCGCGTCGGGGTGCCGAGCACCACCTCGTAGTTTCCCGGCTTTTTGACATGGCCGGACACGCTCACGAGTTTCGTCCCCTTGCTTTTCTCGGTGCCGATGGCGGCGTATTTCTCCGGCCCTTCCGAAATAATCCAGGGCACGCAGCACAGGGTCTCGACATTGTTGATGACCGTCGGCTTGGCGTAAAGCCCTTCCACCGCCGGGAAAGGCGGTTTCATGCGCGGTTCGCCGCGCCGCCCCTCGAGGGAGTTGAGCAATGCGGATTCCTCGCCGCAGATGTAAGCGCCGGCGCCGAGGTGCGTGTGAATATCGAGATCGAAACCGCTGCCCATGATGTTCTTGCCGAGATACCCCTTGCGGCGCGCTTCGTCGAGAGCCTTTTCCATGATCTGCGCCAGGTCGTAAAACTCGCCGCGAAAATAGATGTAGCCCGTCTGTATGCGGCAGGCGTAGGAGCACAGGATCATCCCCTCGATGAGCAGGTGCGGGTTCTTGAGCAGGAGCTCGCGATCCTTGCAGGTGCCCGGCTCGCTTTCGTCGGCGTTGCAGCAGAGGTAGCGCGGAAAAACGTCCTTGGCGAGAAAGCTCCACTTGAGGCCCGCGGGGAACCCCGCGCCGCCGCGCCCGCGCAGGCCCGAGGCCTTGACCATCTCCACCACTTCCTCGGGCTGCTTCTTGAAGGCGATCTCAAGCGAGCGGTACCCGCCCTGCCCTTCGTACACCGGCAGCGTGGCGAGGCCCTCGAGATTAATGTTCTTGAAAAGGATCTGGGTCATAAGTCTTTCCGCTCACTCCAGGGAATCGATGATTTCATCGATCTTCGCCGGCGTCAGGAATTCGTAAAACGTGTCGTTGATGCGCATCATCGGCGCGCCGGTGCACGCGGCGAGACACTCCTCCCGAAGCAGGGTGAATTTCTCGTCCGGCGTGGTCTGCCCGATCTCGATACCGAGCTTCTTCGCGGTGTAGGCCAGAAGGTCGTCGCAGCCGTTGAGCTGGCAGCTGATGTTGATGCAGAACAGGATCAGGTAGCGCCCCACCTTCTCGGTGTGATACATCGTGTAAAAAGAAGCGACCGATTGCACGTAAGCGGGCGACAGATCCAGCCTGCGGCCGATTTCCACCATCGCCTCCGGGGTGATGTGGCGCTCCTGCCGCTGCGTCACGGTGAGAAGCGGAAGCAACGCGCTCTGGCGATCGGGATATTTTCCCAGGATCTTCTCGATCTCCTTTTCGGAGGTTTCATTGAAAGCGAACATCAGCGATCCACCTCTCCCATAACAATATCGATGCTGCCGATCACCGCCACCACGTCGGCGATGTAACAGTCTTCCATCATCTTGCACATGCCCGGAATGGCCATGAACGACGGCGCCCTCAGCTTCACGCGCACGGGCACGTTGCCCCCGTCGCTGACGATGTAGAAGCCGATTTCGCCGCGCGGCCCCTCGATGGGAATGTAAGTTTCCCCCCGCGGCACGTGAACCCCCTCGGACACCAGCTTGAAGTGGTGGATGAGGGCTTCCATGCTGCTGTGCAGGGTGTCTCTCGGCGGCAGCGAAATTTTGCTGTCCTCGATCTTCCAGGGCCCGGCGGGAATGGCGTCCAGCGCCTGGGAAATGATCTCCCGGCTCTGCCGCATCTCCTCCACCCGCACCAGGTAGCGGTCGTACACGTCGCCGTTTTTACCCGTGGGCACCTCGAACCGGAAATTCTCGTAACCGCTGTAGGGCCGCTTCTTGCGAAAATCGAAATCGACGCCGGAGGCGCGCAGCGCCGGACCGCTCAGGCTCCAGTTGATGGCTTCCTCGCGGGTCATCACCCCCACGCCCTGCGTGCGGTCCAGCCAGATGGGGTTTTTCGTCAGCAGCCGTTCGTATTCGTCGATCTTCGCGGGCAGGTAGTCGATGAACTGCCGCACCTTGCGCAGCCACGAGGCCGACGCGTCTCGCATCACCCCGCCGATGCGGATGTAGCTCGTCATCATGCGTACGCCGGCGACCTCCTCGTTGAGGTCGAGGATCATCTCCCGCTCGCGCCAGCAGTAAAGGAAAACCGTCATCGCGCCGATGTCCAGCGCGTGCGTCGCCAGCCACACCAGGTGGCTGCCCAGCCGGGACAGCTCGCACATGATGACGCGCAAATACTCCGCCCGTTCGGGCACCCGTACCTCCAGGAGCTTCTCTGTGGCCAGGCAGAAGGCCATGTTGTTTCCCGGCGGGTTCAGGTAGTCGAGCCGGTCGGTCATCGGGATGACGTGCTGGTAGCGCTTGTTTTCCGATGTTTTTTCGATGCCGGTATGCAGGTAGCCGATCTCCGGCTCGGCGCTCTTGACCATTTCACCATCCATTTCCAGGATGATGCGGAACACGCCGTGGGTGCTGGGGTGCGACGGACCCATATTGAGGGTCATGGTGTCTTTATCGCGTTCGAGCAAGCCCTGTTCGGTGACGGTCATGGTGTTTGTTTACCTGGTCGGCGGCTTGGATTTAACGAGCTCTCTCTTGTAGTCCCGGTTGTGCGAGAAAGCGATGTCTTCGGTGGTCAACGGGTAATCTTTTCTCAGCGGATATCCCTCCCAGCCTTCGGGCATGATGAGCCGCTTGCTGTTGTCGAGGCCGGTGATGGTGAAGCCGAACATGTCATACAGTTCGCGCTCCGGGTACACCGCCGACTGCCACAGCCCCGTAACGGTGGGGACGGTGGGGTTTTCCTCCTCAAGCCCCACCCGCAGGCGGATGGAGTGGTTGTGGTCCATCGAATGGAATTCGTAAACCGCCTCGAACCGGGGCTCGCGATCTTCATCGAGGTAGTCCACCCCGCTGATATGGGAAAGATAGTCGAACGCAAGCGCCGGGTCGTTCTTCAGATGGGTGGCCACCTCCAGCAGGTTGTCCGGGCCAAGGAAGAGAACCGCGTCCCCCAGGTTCACTTCTCCCCGGTCGACCTTGTCCCCCAGGGCCTCGGTCACCTTTTGAACGACTTCCTCACTCGTCATGCCGCCCTCTTTTTAGCTTTATCCGTCCCCGCTTCCATCATGATTTTTTCCTGCAGCTTGATCACTCCGTACAGCAAAGCCTCGGGGCCAGGCGGGCAGCCGGGCACGTACACGTCGACCGGCACCACACGGTCCACCCCCTGAACGATGGAATAGTTATTGAAGATGCCGCCGCAGGATGCGCAGGCGCCCATGGAGATAACCCACTTCGGCTCCGGCATCTGGTCGTAGATCTGCTTGAGCACCGGGGCCATTTTCTGCGAGACGCGGCCGGAGACGATCATCAGGTCGGCCTGCCGGGGCGAGGCGCGGAAGACTTCGGCGCCGAAGCGGGCGGCGTCCCAGCGGGAGTTGGCCATGGCCATCATCTCGATGGCGCAGCAGGCGAGCCCGAAAGTGGCCGGCCACAGGGCGTTTTTCTGCGCCCAGCCCACCACCTTGCCGAGCTTGGTGGTCAGAATGCTGTCGTAGACGGCGCCGGAAAACTCATAATCCATGGCCTCGACGGCATCCTTGACATTCAGCCGCAAGTTATTGGCTTCTTCCTCGAATTTATCGACAGCAAAATCGATCAATCCCATTCCAAACCTCCTCGTCCCCAGATGTAAACGTACGCCACTCCCAAAATGGCGATGAACAAGACCATTTCGACCAGCCCGAACAGTTTGAGCTGGTCGAGCGCCACGGCCCAGGGATACATGAACACCACCTCGACATCAAAGATAATGAACAGCATCGCGATGGTGGCGAAACGCACGGGATAACGCCCCTTGGCTTCTTCCTGGGGGATCATACCACATTCGTAGGGGATCAGTTTTTGAGGGCTGGGGTTCCTGGGCCCCAGAATAGTGGACAGAGCCAGCAAGGCGCCGATGACCACCAGGGCAACCACGGCAAAAAGTGAGATGAAGAAATATTCACTCATGGTCGTGATCCAGGCGGAAGACAGGTCCCCCGCCGGAAGGAAAGATTATTGATTATTATTATCAATGTGCCTGCTAAAGGCGCATCGGAGTACCCGCTCCGGGGGAAAGCCCGGAACTCTTCATGCATGCTAGCACCCTGGCTTTCCCAACGGGCAGAAAGTCATAGGATTGGCGATTATATCAGCCTTCCCTACCCTGTCAATAACAGAATTGCCACCGCCTCTCAGCCCGGCCAAGGCGCTGCGAGAACTCTGTAACTCCTGTCAATAAAAGGCTTTTATTGGGTCGGCTGAAAAACGGTGCGCTCTTGGGCGCTTTAACGCGGCCTTTGCGGCCCGCGCAAGGCCCGCAGGGCGAACAACGCCACATGCAGGAACGGAAACATGGAGAGGGAAGGAGTCATCCCCCGTCAACAGGCTCACCGGCCACCTGTTTAGAGGGGGTATTCGATATGCAGGCGGTATATGAGGCCGGTGCGGTTATCGCTGGGGGATTCCGCATCAGGCTTGGCGAACGAGAGCAGCTCGAAGAACACCGTGTTGTCACCCTCCTTTAGGAATTTTCCGATATCGACAACGAAGGGGTCGGGGTAGTCGGCGCCGCCGTATTCCTGCCGCACCCCCACGTCGTTCACGGTGATGTGGCAGATATCGTCGGAGCGGACGAACAGTTCCGCGCGAACAAACCGGGTCTGCTGACCCGCGGGAATATGGAAACGCTGGCGGAACCTGTTCTGGCTGCCGGTTTTCGCCTCCTCCAGCGTCACCGTCTCGCGCACCCAGATCCACTGGCTGCCTTTGAGGCCCTTCCAACTCTTGTCCATCTGGCAGATGGAAGCGGTGCGCCAGAGGCTGGTGCCGGTGTCGTAATACTCGGTGTCCTTGCCGCTATTGTAAACGAGGGTTTCGGTGGGCCGGGCGCTCGGTGCGGCTTCCTTGAAGTCCACCGGCTCGCTGGCTTCCCACATCAGGTCGTTCATTTCCTGCCAGTACTCGTACATCCCGTCCTTTTTGTTGACCACCACCATGCTCGGCCGAGGGGTGCTGCGGCCCAGGTAGGGGCCGATATCGGCGATGATCATGCCGCTCCGCCCGCCGGGGTCGAGGGAGATAAAGGAATGGGAGGGAATGATATTGTACGTGTGGACGATCAGCTTCCCTGTAACGGGCGAAGCGATTTCATCATCGAGCTCGTGCTGAATCTTCTGCAGGAGCAACAGGGAGGTCTTGATTTCATTGAGAAACGTTGGTTTGCCGCCGCCCTGCCGGGTGATGAGCTCCACCACCGGCGAATCCGGATTCATGAGCAGAAGCTTCACCGTGACGCCCGCCCGCAACTTTTCCTTGAGCAGCTCGCGGCTGGCGGTGGAAATGGAAAGCAGCGACGATCCGCCGATGAATATCTCACGCTGGGCATGCTTGAACAGCTGCTCGAACGAAGAGGCCTGCCCGAGTTCCGAGCGGTTCTTGTAAAAACCCTGAATGCCGAGACGCACCGCGTCCGGATTGACGATCTCCCTCAGCGCGTCCTTGTACTCGCGGAACGTCATCTCGCGGAGGAACAACTCGTACCCGAGCGACACCACGCCGATCAGGGAAATCAACAGCGCGAACTCCTTGATCGGGTGCAGCCACATGCTCTCGTGGTCGAAGAGCGCATCCGCGCCGATATAGGCCGCCGAGCCCACCAGAAAAATTATCAGGGCGAGAAAGATGATCCGGTCCCGGACCCATTCTCGAATATTCAATCCGCTCTTGCCTGGATTCTGCATGGACTCATTATAGGGAAGTTATGTTAGGAAATCGTGAGGGCGGGTTTCCTTGGGAAAGGGCGAACAACACCCAGCCCGATCTTACATGAAAACCCGGCAGGGCACAACGGCAATCCCCCGGCCCGGTCAACTGAGGCCGGACTTCCGGCGTGTCCACCATTCGAGGAAGAGCAGCCCGGCGATAAGCCCGTACGCCCCCCAGTTGTCCCACAGGGAAAAGGTCTTGCTCCGGGTTTTGACCAGAACCTCCGGGTTGTCGAAGCGGTAGTTGGCCAGATCGGTCTCTCCGCTCAACACCGTGGACGTTCCGCCGCTGATCGCGGCGATCTTTTGCAGCAGGCCGGGGTTGACCCGCGGCCGTTGAAACTCCGCCGTGTCGCCGAACACACCGAAACCGGTCTCCGCCAGGAGCGTCTCCTTGCCCCGCTTCACCTCGGCGCGGGCGGCGTAAAAACCTTTTTCTCCGGGAGCGAAACGAAAGGCGACCTCCCCATTCGCATCGGCCACCAGCGCATGCGTCTCGGGCACCCCCGCGGGAGAGCGCAGCGTGAGGGTCACCGCCTCGCCCGCCGCGGGCTGGTAGTCTTCCCTGAGCACCTGCCCCTTGATAAGCACCTCTTCCCCTTCGCGGTATTTCTCCCGGTCGGCCTCAAGCTGAAGGACCTGGGTTGCGGGGTCGCCGGAAAGCCACGCCACCATGTTGTTCCAGAACTTCTGGTAATAGCGGCCGCTGCCGCCCTCGCCCACGCGGCGAAAATTCCAGTTCCACGACGAATCGGTGGCGATGATCGCCGTCCTCCCTTTCCCCCGCTTGGCCACCGCCAGCACGGGCTGGCCCGCCCCGCGCTCGACGAGCACCTGAGCCCCGGCTTCCGCCTTGAGCCCGGTGTTCAGGGTGCTCAGCGGCGGCAGCGAATTCCAGATTTTCCCGTTGGCCGCATCGTCCTTTTCGAGCCTGAGAATCGGGTGGTGAAGAAAACCTTTCACCGGCTGCGACGCGAACTCCTTCTTGTCCCAGGCGCGGGCTTCGCGCAACAGGGAGACCGGGAGAATATCCTCGATGGCGGTGCGCTCATAATCCCCTCCCTGAAACGACAGGTCGCCGCCGATCATCAGGAACGCCCCGCCGTTTTCGACGAAAGCCTTGACGTTTTCCAGGTGCTTCTTTTCGATGAAGGGCGCGTACTTGAAATTCTGGAAGATCACCAGATCGAAC
>QJZQ01000197.1 GCA_003246675.1 Nitrospirota bacterium
TTTTTTGCCGTGAACTTCGGCAAGCACCCGTCCAGGCTGCGGCCGATGGGAGGGGCTGGCCGCCCTGAAGGGTGAGTTTTGTCCAGGCTCTCTGAGTTCTCTAAAAAAAAATAAGGGTTTGCGCCTGCAGGCGCAAACCCTTATTTAAAACGTATCCGGGAAAATATTTTTTTCCGCCGGTTTACACGGAAGGCACTTCCTCGGACGGCTCTTCCTCCTCGCCTTCCTCAAGGAAGTAGTCGTCCTCATCGTCATCCTCACCTATGGGCAGATTAGGATCGTCCATTTCGATTTCGTCGAGATCCTCTTCATCTTCTTCCTCGGCCTGGTCCGGACCTCCGGGGAGTTCGTCCCAAACCACGACGCGCGAGTTACCCCGGTCGGCAATGTAGAGCTTGAAGGGGGGTATTTTCTTCTCCCCTTCGGTGGTTTCAGCTTCTTCATCGAAGTCTTCGGCCTCCAGGTCTTCCTCGAGATACATGCCGAAGGGGTCGTTAAAGCTGCCTGCCGAGGCATGCTGCTGGCCCATGTTGTGTTTGTTCGACTTGAAGTCGGCCTGGCCGATCACCCGGTCGGCGGGCTGACCGTTTTCCGTCGGCACATTCTCCCAATACAGCACACGGTGGTTGCCCGTATCAGAAACGAACAAGCCCGTCTTTCCATAAACCACGTCGGTAGGGAAATACAGACCCCGGTCGTTGGGCCGGCGGTATCCCTGCCCGCCATTGGGCTCCCGGCTCTGAAAGTCCTTTTGCCCGATGACCACATCGGCCGCCACGCCGTTGCTGTTCGGAAGCTTGTTCCAGATGAGAACGCGGCTGTTGCCCTGATCCACCACGAACAGCCGATCCTCTTCAGCGTCGTAGAACACGCCGGTGGGAAAGCTGAGCGAGTCGGCCTGGACGTTGTCGAATTCCCCCCGGTTGGGCTCGCGCTCGTCCATTCCGGCCTGGCCGAGACAGATGTCGGCGTTCCAGCCATTGTTGAAAGGAATCTTGCGCCAGATCAGCACCCGGTGGTTGTCCTTATCGGCGACGATCACATGCTGGTCGTCTCCGGAATGAATGCCCATGGGGAAAAACAGCGACCCGGACCCCACCAGTCCACGCCGGTTGGACTCGTTGCAATCGAGGTTGTCCTGCCCGAGAACCAGGCTGGGCTCCTCGCCGTCTTCTGTCGGCAGACCGTTCCAGCGCACGACCCGATGGTTGCCACTGTCGACCACGTACAGTTTGCCGTCGATGACCGCGACTCCGGCGGGCTGAGAGAGCGTGTCCTCCTCGCTCTTGCTGATGGTAAACCCGTCGAGGCTCTCGTCACCCAGGCCCGAGGTCATCTCGTCCAGGGTGGTGGTGATCCCCCGGTTTTCGAGGCAATCGGAAAAATCTTCCTGCCCGAGGACCAGGCTCGACGGATCGCCATTTTCTTCCGGCGGCTGCTCCCACACCAGGACGCGGTGGTTGCCGCGATCCGAGATAAACATCATATCTCCGTACCGGTGGATGTACTGCGGTTCGGAAAGGGTGTTGTCGCCGGGGTCGTCGGCGCCCCGGTTGGAAAGGTTCATCGAGAAGTCGCCCTGACCGATGACCAGGCTGGCGCCTTTTTCACTGGGGGCTTCCTCTTCGGCCTCCTCCAGCTCGTCCATCTCGTCGAACTCATCGACATCGTCTTCCTCGGCGGCCGTCTCCAGCGCCTGTTCATCCACCGCACTTTCGTCCAAGGGCTCGCGGGGATCGCCTGCTTCCGTCTTCCCCTCGTCCCGGATGGCTTCTTCCTCTTCTCGCTTCTGGTCTTCAGACATAAGACCCACCTCCAATGAATTTAAAAAAACGCCTCCCGGCGACCCCTCAGGGCCGGCGCCGAAAGGCCCCCCTCAATCCGTTTCCCAGCCCCCTTAGCGGGACACGTGCAGCCGCTGCCACATCGACACCACCTTACGGCCATTTCTGTCTTCGTGCGCTCCGTCCCAAATAGCGAAGGACACGAGCACGGGCCGGCCCTCCATGAACTTGATATCCCATTTATTCAGGGAGTCGATGGTGCGGTAAAACACCACGCTCCACTTGCCGTCCTTCCAGATGCCCTTGCCAAGGATGTTCTGCTTGGTCCGCGGCTGCGGCGTCAAGGTGCCAAACCCTTCGGCATTGAGTTCCTCGACCGGCACGTCGCGGAAGGGATTCAAAGCATCCACCGGGTTGACCTCGCCGCCAAAAATCATCGTGTCGAGATCGAGGCCTTCGGTGGCGTATTCGAGTTTTTCCTTGGTCTCTATCTCGGCCTGCCAGTCGGCCCGCCATTGCCAGATATTGACCACCTTGCCACGGTTGCCCATACCAAAAAATGGCTCATTGTGCCCATGAGTATGCAGGAGAACGTCGCCCAATGCAAATTCCATCGCCACGGCGTCCTTGAAATCCTGATGCCGGCTGGAAGAACGGTCGGCCTGGGCATCGTCCCACTCCAGACGAAAGGCGATGGCCTCGTCGTTGATGAGGGATTGAAAGCGGATGCGGTTCACCGGGTTGTCCCTGGCGCTCAAGGCAATGGTATGCACTTCCTGGACCGGTGCCTCCTGCCAAAGCGGGTTCAGGGGGTCGAGATCGATTTCCTGGTCCACGGCATGGACCTTGAGGTCGATCTCATATTCTGCCGCCTGCAACGCCTCGGTGCGGATTTTCGATGTCACGAAGGCCGCCAGGCTCCAGCGCTCCTCGTCGGTGAGGTGCGCGTAGGCTTTCATGGGCGTGCCATCGATGCCGGTGGTGAGCGTGAGAAAGATGTCTTTTTTCTCGAAACCGAACTTAAAGGTATTGGGGTTGGTGAGGTCGTAGATGAAAACGCGGTGATCCCATATATCGAACAACTGCTCGGCAATGGCCCCGCCCCCCTTGAGGTCGGTACCATGACAGCGGGAGCAGCGCAGCTCCTGATAAAGCCCTTGCCCCCTGGCGATGGCCTCCGGGGTGGTCGGGGGAGGCTCCCCCACGACGATGGCGGGTTTCGGCTCTTCTTCCTTGAAACGCCGTGAGAAGCCCTTGATATATTCGACCACGGACCAGGCTTCTTCCTCGCTCAGGGCGCCTTTCCAGGCGGGCATCGAGGTTCCCGGCACGCCGCGCGAAATGGTGCGGAAAATATCGGCATCGAGAGGCAGGGAGCCGGAAGGCGTCGACCGATGCTTGAACACGCCCTTGCGGAAATCCCTGGGCCAGGGGTAGAGGTAGGCCATGGCCTTGCCGCCGCCGTTGCCATCGGCCCCGTGGCAGTAGACGCACATGTGCTTGTAGACGGTGGCGCCCAGAGTGGCCCCGTTCTGGGCCGCCGGGACGTTCGCCCGCTCGCTCTCCACGGGTTCGGCATCGCCAAACACGCCTCTTTCTTCGGCCCGGGCGGGCTCGCCCGCGGCCACCGCCGCCAGGACAACCATTCCCATGAGGAATTTAACGCACTCCAAGCTTCGGTCCCGAAAGGGTATACAACTCTTCATTTCCATTCAATCCATCTTCCGCAATATCCACCCAGATATCCCGGCAGTTTTTGCGGTAATCCATCCCCTTGCAATAAAAGAGAGGATTGCGATTGGCGAAATAAATGACCGGCGTCGAGAAATAAACACTCAACCCGTCGAACTTTGCGATTCGAATGGCCTGTTCGACATCCACTTCCTCGGAAGAGGCCTTGCGGATGATTTTTCGAATCACCATGTAATCCAGCTTGCCATCCAGGTCGAGGTCGTAATAGGTCGATATCAACCCCGGAATGCTCATCACCTCCCACCCCCTGTAGGCCGCATCCTTCCAGCCGGGCTCTTTGGGAATGAGCTCGCTGCCGCTCTCCGGGGAAGGCGGCTTAAGCGTCTGGGCCTCGGCCACACCCGCGAACAGAACGGCTAAAAGCAAAAACCGGATGATCTGGGGGAAAAGCCTCGCCCGCTTCATCATTGGAGATCCTGGGGAACAAACACCCGCTGCTCCTCCCTGGGGGATATTTGGGTTACTTGATTAAGCTATCATATTTCCAAATCCAAGAAAACGTTTATATGGGAGCTTAAAAGGCGTTGAAATCGCCCGGTGAAGGGCTGTTTCTCAAACGCAAAAGGCGGCCCGGACTTTGGCGGCCGGTTCCTCCCCGCCCGTAACAGGGCCGGGGCCGGCCGCAATGAGCCTTGGCCATCCGGGCCGGGGCGGTGTACACATTCCTGATGCCCGGCTTATCCAAATGGATACACCCGCCGCGCCTTCCGGCGGCAAAAGCCTTGCCGTTCCCATCTTTTCCCCTGGGCACGCAGATTGCTTCTCCCGAGGCAGAAGCGAGGGGCTCGTTCATTGCCAGCCGCCTCCAGAGGGAAGGGAAGCCAATTCCCTTCCTCCGCGTGACAAACAACTTTCTTTAGTAAAAAAATACCGGATCTGAACTTTATGAGCGTCGTTAAGAATTATTGCATCGGGGTGCTTTTATTGATTTTTCTTACCGGGTGCTCTGGTTTAGGCCTATTGACAGACGACCGTTCGAAGGTAGCGGGCAGGAGCTTCGATCACTCGTTCCGCCAGGTGAGACAA
>QJZQ01000103.1 GCA_003246675.1 Nitrospirota bacterium
TTCGGCGGGCTTGCCAGGGGGGGAGGCAGCGGGATGGGATGAAAAATGGGAAGACACAGGGTTTCCCTAAGAAGAGAATGATATCACCCCGCAAGGGAACCTGGCAATGGAAATGCCGAGAGCCTTGCATCCAGAGGCGGATGGGCCGGGAAGTCAAGAAATAAAAGGAGCTTGCACTCACCTGGCCACCGGTTGTCCGGGTTCAAAATTGCTTGACAAAAAGAGGTTAATATTTTAGTTTACCCCTCACATTTCTATCGACAGGCCGCAGTATGCCGGGTCCGGCCATCACGCTTTTTTTTTAGTGAAGGTGGAAGGGGTATTTGCTCAGCCGAAGAATCATGGGCAGTGGCAGAACCCTTCGAAATTCAAGACGTTTTAGTGAAAAGGCCGTAAATCAGGATTCTCAACTAATACTCATTCGGGCTGCTTATCGGCCCCTTTTTTTGCACTCGACTCATGTCCTCAGCCAGAAAAAAGATCACAGTGGTGGGAGCGGGGCAGGTGGGCACCACCGTTGCCCAGCTTGCCGCCTACGCGAACCTTGGCGACATCGTTCTTATCGACATCGTACCGGGTTTTCCGCAGGGCAAGGCGCTGGACCTGCAGGAGTCCGGTTGTCTGCAGGCGTTCGACAGCCTCATCACCGGCACGAACGACTATGCGGACACGGCGAATTCGGATATCGTCGTGATCACCGCGGGCCTCCCGAGAAAGCCGGGAATGAGCCGTGAGGATTTGCTCGCCACCAACGCGAAGATCGTGAAGACGGTCACCGAGCAGATCATGAAATATTCGCGCAATCCCATCATCATCGTCGTCTCCAACCCGCTCGACGCGATGGTCTATATGGCGAAAAAGGTTTCCGGGCTCGGCAAGGACAGGGTCTTCGGCATGGCGGGCGTGCTCGATGCGGCCCGCCTGCGGACCTTCGTGGCGCTGGAGCTTGGCTGCTCCCAGATCGATGTCGACGCGATGGTGCTCGGTGGCCACGGCGACTCCATGGTGCCCATGCCGCGTTACACCACGGCCTCGGGCATCCCCATCACCGAACTTATGGACAAGGCCACCATCGAACGATTGGTGGACCGTACGCGCAAGGGCGGGGCGGAAATCGTCCAGCTTCTCAAGAACGGCAGTGCGTTCATGGCGCCGGGCGCTTCGGTGGTGAAGATGATCGAAGCCATCCTGCACGACAAGCAGCGCATCCTTCCCTGCACCGTCTACCTGGAAGGGGAATACGGCTGGAGCGGCATTTTCTTTGGCGTCCCGGTGAAGATTGGCATCCACGGCATCGAAAAGGTCATCGAGCTTCGCCTCACCGAGGAAGAGCAGAAGGCCCTCGACGCATCGGCCGAGGAAGTCAAGAAAACCATCAAAGAGGTGGACGCCCTGCTCGGAAAGAGCTGAGCCCACGCATTACGGCCCGCTTTCTCCAGGCGGGCGGCGCTTTCCCGGCACCCCGCCATACTCCCAAAGCAAAAGCGAAGGGGGGGCACCCCCTATTTCTCTTCTGACAATTTTTCCGGCCGGTTATGAATTTCAAACCGGTCGAACACTTCCGCGCCCTTAGGTTTTCCGCTGCATTCAAGAGTGATCTTTTCCCAGACCGGCATCGCAGGCCGCCAGCGCGGGTTGTCCTTGCTTTCGGCCGCTTCGCCCGCACACACCCGGTAGGTGGTGGCGAGCAAAGTTTCCCGGTTGATCTCCAGCAGGACGAAATGGTTCATCAGGGCGCGCGTATGGAGCGCCTTGAAAACCTCGGGTGGCGCGGTTTGTTTTTGCTTGCCCTGCTGGTCCGCGAAGGGCTTGAAGGTGGCCCCGCCGCCGCCGGACACCACGTGAACCACCCCATCGCCTCGGTTGTAGATCGACCTGGGTGAGGGGGTCACCGGAAGCTCGCCCCCCGGCCCCGGCACACCCAGGGGGTGGAACCGTTCGTAAGAGTGCTGGTTTCCCGAAAGAATCAGATCCGGCTCCAGGGCGTTGAGGTCCTTGAGCGCCTCCTCCCGCTTGTCGATGAACCAGGCGGTGGTCAGAGGCGGCTCGTGCAGCAGCAGGACGACCCAGAGGCCCAGTGACCGCGCCTGCCTGATCCGCCCCGCCAGCCAGGGTGTGGGGTCGCGATAGGGAAAGGAGCCGACCACGGCGAAGAGCGCCGGGCCGATCTCCCACGTCCCCTCACCTTCTCCGGGGGCGGCCGGTGGATCCGCGGGGGTCATGAGGGGAGCGATGCCCGCCCAGCAGCCGGAAGCCTTGGGCTTCCTGGGTTCAGGAGGCAGATCGTTATCGCCGGGGACAAAGATACGGTAGCGAAAGGGGGCCACCAGAGCCCTTCGAATTTCGTCGAGGTATCGCGCGGGGCAGTTCTCGGGAAACAGATCCGGCTGGTAAACGAAGTCGCCGAGATGCAGCAGGACGTCGGGCCGCTCGGCCTGGATGGCCTTCGCCACCGCCAGGAAACCGGGATGAAACGCCCGCTCGCCGATGCCCGTATCGCCGACCGCCGCCACGCGCAACGTCGCCTCCTCGACGGCTCCGGCCTGAACCAGTCCGCCTGGCCCGGCCAGCAACCCACACAGCAATCCCGCGAAACCCGCGAATTTTTTCCAGCGGCCCGGCAGCATGCGCCCGGCCCGGCTCCTCTGTTTCAAGGCGATCTCCCAAAAAGCGGTGAAAAACCGGCAGCTATAACGATTTAGTAGACAGGGGTGAACAGATTTTTATAAATAACCCCTTGAAAAAGCGCGGGAAATTTCCCTGCGAAAATTATTTATTCCTTTATCCGCAAGGAGTTGCGCGTCTTTTGATGAGCTTGCGGTAAAAATGGCATAACCTATGCATTATCAATGGCATACTGAAAATTTAATACGTTCCTTTTCCGGAGGGAGTTTGCGAGGGTGGCCAGGGTAACGTCCTAACGGCTCCCGGGGCTTACCTGTACGCGACCCCGCAAGCTCCCCCGAAATGTTTCTTTAAGCCCAGGGGGGATTCCGGGGTTCTCCGCGCCATGCGCGAAGGCCCCGCATGAGTCCAGCGAGGCGCCAGGCTCGCCGGGACCAGCGCCTTGCTGGACTCGCTTTTTTCGTATCCTCCCGCCCTTCCGTCAGACCGTCTTAATCCAAAAAAATCAATCTAAAAAAAACTGCGCCGCACCTCTTCCAGCGCCAGGGTGAAGGCAAACCACAGATCCACCGAGCCTGCCAGCAGGGTCGCCCACCACAGCCCCCAGGTGGCATCGCCCGCTTTTTTTGCGCGGTAAATGAGAACCCCGCCGAAAGCCGCCACTACAAGGCTCAAGGTCATGGGAATAAGCACCAGGACACCCCCCGCCCAGGGCCCCCCAGCCTTCCAGCCCGTTAAGGTAGATCAGCACCCCCGCAAGAGAAATAAGAGGCAGGGGCGACATCCAGTAAAAAGCCCTGCGGACACCGGAGATCATTCGCCCTCCGGGGCTTTCCGCAGGATCGCCGGCAGGGTCAAGACGAAGGTGCGGATTTCGTCGCGTACGCGGCGAAAATGCCCGAGTGCCTCGTCTTCGGTTTTCGCCTCCCGCGCCAGCTCGGGCGGATCGTCAAAGCCCGCGTGAATCACCGTGCCGGGAAAGGCCGGGCAGTGCTCGTCGGCGTGGCCGCACACCGTGATGACGAAATCGAACGGGACATGGATCACTTCGTCGATTTCCTTGGAGCGCTGGCGGGAGATGTCCACCCCGGCGTCCAGCATGACCCGCACCGCGCGCGGGTTGAGGCCCTTGGCCGAAAGGCCCGCCGAATACGCCTCCACCGCCTCGGGTAAAAGGTGACGGGCCCAACCCTCGGCCATCTGGCTGCGGCAGGAATTGCCGGTGCACAGAAACAGAACCTTGAGTTTGCTGGTCATGGGAATTTTCTCACCGTGGAGCGGGCAATTCGTGGGACGGTGGGGGTCCTTCGGGATATTTTTTGGATAGTTGCTCGATGTAGCGGCCGACCCGGTAAACCCCGCCGTAGTCGGTGCGGTCGGTGTAGGCCTGAAGGGATTTTTTCATGTGCCCCATGGCGTTTTGCCCCTCGCCGAGCTCGTCGCAGGAAACCCCCATGTTGTAGTGGGCTTCCGCGGCGTAGGGGTGGCGGGCGTCCAGCGCAAGCGCGTCCTGATAGGCTCCGAGGGCCTCGCGGTATTTCCCCAGTTTTTGCAGGCTGAAGCCGAGCTGCAGATGGCTGTCCGGGTTGTTGGGGGTGAGGCGGATCGCGTCACGGAAACGGTCGGCCGCCTTGCCCGGCTCCCCCGCTTTGAGGAATCCGATACCCGCCTCCATCAGCGTCCGGGCCGTCTGCGCTTCCTCGGCAGGAGCCAGGGACGAAAAGATTAGAAGAAACGCCGCCGCCAGGATCGCTGCTCTCATAAGCGTGTTCCCGTGAGAAGAGGGTTATTCTTAAAGGGGGGCGCCGCCCGCCCGGCGAAGATCCACATGCACATTATGTCGACAGGAGCGGTAAAAGTAAAGCGAGCCGCCCTGGCGGCCGCGGCGTGGATTGGGCGAAGTCAGC
>QJZQ01000199.1 GCA_003246675.1 Nitrospirota bacterium
GCTCAAAGTTTTTTAGCGCACCAGAAAAAAAAACCTAAGCCCCCGTCAGTAAAGAAGGAGCGATCGGTGGTCGCCCGTTGCCCAGCGAGTACATCTCCGCGAACATCTCGTTCTTGATGAGCGGACAAACTAACTGGCGAAACCGTCTATAGAAACTGTCCGTTGGGATCAGGTTTTCTCAGATGTATTCCGGATCGCAAAAACTGCCCTGACGGCGGGATGAAGGGGAGGGGGTGAGCATGGGAAAGGCTCTTATAGGTGGGATTATCGTCTAATAATATTATCAGCGGCTTGATTGGTATGCACTAGATGGAGGAAAACCTATTTCAGTCAAACATGGCGATCACTCCAGATATTGTTTACGGGGTCGGATAAGGCATGGCCATATAGATTCGTCTCAACCAGAGGTTTTCCGACACTATCTACATAGGCATACAGAACGGAGAGAGAAGACAGCGGGCCGTGAACGGGCTAAGAAAGGGCGGATCACGGGTCTTCCGGGCGAAGAAGCTCCGGGCGGGAATAATTGACCAAGCCAGGCGTGGTTTCCACCCCTTCCTTGAGCATGAGGGTTTTCAGGTTCGTCAGGGTTTTGGTTTCGTAGACCGCCTTCGCCCCTTCGGGCCCGAACGCGTTGCGCCCCATGTAAAGCTGGGTGAGCCCGGCAAGCCCGGCCGATTCGCCCAGCGCCTTCGCCCCCTCGTCGCCGAACAGGTTCTGCGAAACCCTGAGCACCTCTAGGGAAGCCCATCTCTCGAAGTCGGCCAACAGGCCGATCGCCTCATCGTTCAATTTATTCGCGCTCAGGTTGAGCTCCCTGAGACCCTCGACGACCTTCCCGCCCAGCAAGCCGCGGATGCCCTCGGCGTCGATATACCCGCGTTCGAGTTCCAGTTGCCGCAGCTTCGGCAGGGTGCCGGTTTGCCCGAGCGCGGCGGCCGTCTCGTTGCCTATTTCATTCCAGCCCAGGTCCAGCACCTCCAGCTCCTGGAAATGAGGCGAGCACACAAGCTCCGCACCGGCGGAGTCGGTGACCCGGTTGTCGGAAAGGGTCAGCGACTTAAGATGCGTCATCGCCGGGCTTTCCAGCTGGGCCACGTCCTGGACGCCCTTGCCGGTGATGAAGTTGATGCCCAGGTTGAGCGAGGTAACCCCGGAAAGGTTATCGGATTGAAACAGGGCCACCAGCCCCTCATCCGGAATTTGATTGTCGCTCAGGTCCAGCGTCCGCACGGTTTTCAAACGTTCGGAGCGGGAGAGAATGAGCGCCTCGTCCGCCCCCAGGTACTTGCCCGATAGCTTGAGCGTCGCTAAGTCATCGCTTAGGGCGGCGGTGATCGCCGCCTCCATTTTCCCGGTTTTTTCCTCGAGGGTGGGCTCGCTGTCGTCGTACTCGGCGTCTCCACCGCGGATGATTCCCATAATATTTACTCCCTGAAATATAACGCGCCGCCCGGCGAGGGCGGGCGAGGGTTAAACCGTTTAACCTTCAACAGGTTAGCCCATGATTTTAAAAACGCCGGGACACCTGCCAGGAATTCGCCCCTGAAAAATATTAAAAATAATTAATCGCCGGTTAACTCCCGCTTAATTTTGCACCGGTAGAATGCGCCCTATCGGAATCAATAATTTTACAGGAGGTCGCATTCCTCATGGCTACTTTCAAAACACTGGATATTCGAGGGCTTTCTTTTTTCAACGCGTTTGAGGAAACGTCCAAGGCGTTCAACAAAATCAGCAAGAACGGCGCTCTGGAAATCATCCTCGATCGAAAGAAAAACTTCACCGATGCGTTCAAGGCCTGGGCCAAGTCCCGCGGCTACCGCATTTCAGATATCGACGACGACCACCGCATGGTCCGCCTGTTCATCGAAAAAGTCCCCGCCGCAAAAAAGTAAGCGGCGCAAAATCTCCTCCGCTCCCGGCTGCCAGTTCCGGAGCCGGGAGTTCCCCGGATTCAGGCCCGGGGCGCCCCCGCATCCTTATTCCTCTCGTAGATGATGCGCATCCCCTCCAGCGTCAGGAAGGGATCGATCACATCTATTTGCGGACATTTATCGGCGATCCAGTCCACCACCCCGCCGGTGGCGATCACTTTCGCACTGGGGTCGAGTTCTTTCCTGATCTTTTCGATCAGGTTTTCCATCATTCCCACAAACCCGTGCACCGCGCCCGATTGGATGCTTTCCACCGTCGACTTGCCGATCACGTTCTTCGGCGTTGTCATCTCCACCCGGGGCAGCTTAGCCGTGTTCTTGAAAAGGGCTTCCATGGAAATCTGGATTCCCGGGAATATCACGCCTCCCAGGTACTCGCCCTTTTTGGAAACGGCGTCGAACGTGGTCGCGGTTCCGAAATCGATGATGATCAAGGGGCCGCCGTATTTCTCATACGCCGCCACCGAGTTGACGATCCGGTCGGCGCCCACTTCCGCGGGGTTCCGGTATAGAATCGATATCCCCGTTTTGACTCCCGGACCCACGATCAGCGGTTCACAGGAAAAATACTTGCGCGCCATATCCTTGATGATGGGCACCAGCGGCGGCACAACGCAAGCCACCACGATATCGTCGATGGTCTCCGCCCCCACATTGTGCAGCAGAATGAATTCCTTGATGAGAACCCAGTATTCGTCCGCCGTGCGGTTCCATTCGGTGCGAATGCGCCAATGCGTCAGCAACCGGCCGTCGCTGAACAGACCGATCACGTTATTCGAGTTGCCTACATCGATGGCAAGGAGCATGACGTTAAAATCCTTGAAGAAAAAGGTCTTAAGAAAACATCATCCGCCGGGCCACGGCAAGCCCGCCGGAACGTCTCAACATAACAAACCCTTGGGCGGTTGGCAATGGGGCGCCCGCAAGCTCACCCCCCTGCGGGAAAGAAGAAATCCGGACGGAATAGTTCCCCCGCCGGGCAAAAGTTTAATATAATCTAGCTCATGCGAGGGCAGGAGGCGAAGGACTCAATTCAACAATGAGGAGAACATGGTATCCGACAAACACCACATCGAGATGGAAGACATTTCCCGGTTCGCCCTAGAGAAGTCGGCGGACTTTTCATTTTGGCAGGAGGTTTCTCAGGAGGAACTCAACGAGCAGGTGCTGAAAGATCTCCCCGAGGACAAACTGAGGACCTTTCTTGGCGTGGTACGCAATGGCGGGTCGATCCAGCTCGGAGGTTTTTACTACCGCGTGCGCGCCGGCGAAATGGGTTGAAGCAAGACTCGCACACCATTCACCGAGACTTTTCCAGTGGCGAATGACGCGCCACACGCCATCCGCCACTGGTTTTCAAGAAGAGCTCACCTGGGCACAACGTTCGCCGCTTGCGGCCCCTTCTGCCCCATGCTCTTTTCAAACTCCACCGGCTGTCCTTCCTTGAGCGTCTTGAACCCATCCATATTGATAGCGGAAAAATGGACAAAAACGTCTTCCCCCTCGGCGGACTCAATAAAACCGTACCCTTTCTGCTCATTGAACCATTTTACTTTTCCTTCGGCCATGGCTTCTCCCCCTCCCCAGAATGTAAAGTGATCAAGCCGTTCATAGCACAGAACCCCCCTCAAGTCAACCTCCACAAACCACCGAACCCGCCCACGGTATGCGGTGAATCGGGCGCTTAATAATCCACGGGCCTCTCGTCGGGCTTTAAGGACAGAAGAGGCCATTGAAGGCTCTCAGGAGCCGTCGTTCCCGGATGCCGCCGCCGGCCTTTGGAGCCGGGTTCTGATATAATCAGGGTTCTTCTTCACTTTCGAAGCATTTAGGATCAGCCTTGGATCACTCAGCGCACAACAAAGCACAAAGCGAATACTGGGACCGCGTGGCCTGGGACAAAACCTGCACCCTCCCCCTGCCTCTTCATGCGCTCGAACCCCTGCTAAAGCAAAATACCCGCATTCTGGACTACGGTTGCGGCTATGGCCGGCTGGCCGGAGAATTGTGGGAGAGAGGTTACCGCCACGTGACCGGGGTGGATGTCTCCGCGGAAATGGTACGCCGTGGCAAACAGATGTTCCCCCACCTCGACCTCCGGCACCTTCCGGGCCTTCCCCTGCCTCATCCCGAAGAGGCCTTCGACCTGGTGCTCCTCGCCGGCGTGCTCACCGCCCTCCCGGAGGACGCTCAGCAACAGGCCGTTATCGGGGAGGTGCGGCGCGTTTTAGCCCCCGGAGGCATCGTTTGCCTTGTCGATTTCCTGATCCAGGACGACGAGAGAAACCTCCGCCGCTACGAAGCCGCCCGAGGAAAATACCATCCTTACGGCGTGTTCGAATTGCCGGATGGGGCGGTTCTCAGACATCACTCGCGGGAGTGGATCGAAGCGCTGACCTCCCCCTTCGACACCCTCCACCGGTCCCGTTTCCAGGCCGCAACGATGAACGGCCACCATGCCAATGCATTCTGCTATCTGGGCAGGAAACCCGGCGGTCCCCGCACTCACAAACTAGATGGATAGCAACTATCTATCTATAAAGACAAAATCACCCTTCTTCCGGGCCGAAATTTCCCCGCCTCCACCGAAAAAAA